>DATEGB010000031.1:0-20377 GCA_035280365.1 Candidatus Dormiibacterota bacterium
CGGCTCAACGGCCACGACATCGCGGCTGCGCCCGAGGAGGTGCGCGGTCAAGCGGCCGCTGCCGGCGCCGACGTCGACCGCCGTCTCGACGTCGCGCGGCAGCGCCTCGATCAGCTCGGGCGCGATGGGCTCGGCGCGCGCGAGCTCGTCCCAGCGTTCGGGCTCGAGGTGATAGACGAGCGTCCAGAACAGGGCGCGCACGACACGGTCGTCCGGCTCACCTCGCGGGACGCGCGCGAGCTCGTGCTCGCGCACATCGTCGGGCAGCCGCGCCACGTCCGCGATGGAAAAGTGTCGCCAGCCCGGCGGCGCCTTCGCGACCGCCTCTTCGTACTCCACGTCCCCTCTGACTCAGACTAGGGCCAAAGCGGTGAAGATCGCGGTCGTGGCGTCGCCCGTCACGCCCCTGCGCCCGGCGCAGCTCGGCGGGGCGCAGGCGTTCCTGTGTGACCTGGCGGTGGGACTTGCCGGCCGCGGCCATGACGTCACCCTTCACTGCGCCGAGGGGTCGGAGGTGCCGGGCGTCAGGCTGGCCACGGTGCCGGCGCCGGACGACGCCGCGCGCGCCCTCGTCATGCCCGGAAGCGGCGCCTCGCCCGCGCCCGCGCCTGGTGTGACGGCGGCCCTGGCTGCGATGTTCGAAGCGATCGATGCTGGAAGCCCGGACGCTGTCAGCCAGCACGCGTTCGACGCGCCGGCCATGTCGCTCGCGGACGGCCTGCCCATCCTGCACACGCTGCATCTGCCGCCGATCGTCGACGCGGTGGTGCAGGCCGCGTCGCGCGTCGACCGGAAGCGACTGGCCGCCGTCTCGCGCGCGTGCCAGACGGCGTGGCGCAATGTGGGGGTGGAGGTGGGGGAGCTGCTGCCCAACGGCGTCGCGGACATCGCCGTCGAGTCGCTCCCCGAACCCACGGCCCTGATCGCGGGGCGCATCTCTCCCGAGAAGGGCATCGAGCACGCGATCGTCGCCGCGCGAGCCGCGGGCCTGGCCGTGCGTGTCGCGGGCGCGCACTACGATCCGGCCTATGCGGTCGACCTCGCCGGCGTCGATCGGCTCGGCTCGCTCACGCGGCGCGACCTGCGTGCCGTGATGGCGCGCTCGTCGGTCACGATCTGCGCCGTGCGCTGGGAGGAGCCGTTCGGCATGACCGCCGCCGAGGCGCAGACGGCCGGATGCCCGGTGGCCGCGTATCGCCGCGGCGCGATGCCCGAGGTGGTAGAGGAAGGCGTCAGCGGGTTCCTCGCCGCACCCGATGACGTCGACGCCCTCACCAGGGCCGTGCGCCGCTGCCTGAGTCTTGACCGCGCGGCGGTGCGTGCGAGCGCCCTGCGCCGCCTGGGCCTAGACGCGGCGCTCGACCTTTACGAGCGCGCGCTGGAGCGCGCGGCCCGATGACGAAGACCGCGGTCGTGACCGGCGGCTCCGGCGGCATCGGCGCCGAGGTGGTGTCCGAGCTGCGCTCCCGCGGCTGGGAAGTCGTCTCGCTGAGCCGGCGCGAAGGGTGCGACGTGTCGGACGAAGCGCAGGTGAAGAAGGCGTTCGCTGGTCTCGATTCGTTGGACTCGCTGGTCCACTGCGCCGCCGAGCTGATCAAGCGGCCGTTTGTCGAGCTTTCCGCGGAGGAGTGGGACCGCCAGGTCGGGGCCACGCTGCGCGGCGCGTTCCTGTGTGGCCGCGAGGCGTTCCGGCTGATGAGTGAGCGTGGAGGCACGATCGTGATGGTGTCGAGCCTCTCGGGCGTCTACGGCGCAGAGAAGTTCCCGGGCATGTCAGCCTACGTGGCGGCGAAGTCAGGCCTGGCGGGATTGACCGAGGCGCTGGCGGTCGAAGGCCGTCAACACGGCATCCGCGTCAACGCGGTCAGCCCGGGCGCGGTTGATACCGCGATGCTGCGGGTGGCCGGCGTCGAAGGTCCCGCGCTCGAACCCGCCGAGGTGGCGCGGTTCATCGTCTGGCTGGCGTCGCCCGAATCCTCGCCGCTGTCGGGTGCTAACTTGCGAGCAGACCCATGACCAACACGCCCGCCGAGGTCAGGATCACGCGCCGCGCGACTTTTGCCGCCGCCCACGTGCTTTGCCGGCCGGAGTGGAGCGACGAAGAAAACCACGCCGCCTTCGGCGAGGACGTCCACGAGCATGGGCACAGCTATGTGATCGAGGTCACCGTCGGTGGCGCAGTCGATCCCGACACAGGCATGGTCGTCAACCTGAGCCATGTTGACGACCTCTTGCGGCGAGAGTTCATCAGCGCAGTCGATCACCGGAACCTGAATCGCGACGTGGATTTCATGCAAGGCATGCTGCCCACCGCGGAGAACATCGCACTTGCGGCGTTTCATCGGCTTGAACCCGCGTTCAAACCGGCGCATCTCGTGAAGGTCCGCGTGGTCGAGTCCGAGAACAACTCCGCCGAGGTGACCGCGGAGTAGCGGCGCGCTACTCAGCGGGTGCGCGAGCTTAACCGCGCTCTTACCTGCCCGAGTAAGGTTTGGAAAAATGCCCGCAAACGAGATCGGCGTCATCGGCCTGGGCACTATCGGCGGCGGGCTGGCCCGGAACCTCGCCGCGCACGGCGCACACGTCGCCGTCTACAACCGCACGCACAAGCGCACTGAGGAGTTCATCGCCGCGCACGGCAAAGAGGGGCGTTTCACCGCGGCGGCGAGCCTCGAAGAGCTGGCGCGGGCCCTGCGGCCGCCACGCGCGGTGGCGGTGCTGGTCAACGCCGGCAGGCCCGTCGACGAGGTGATCGACGCGCTGGTGCAGGTACTCGACAAAGGCGACACGATCATCGACGGCGGCAACTCCTTCTTCCCGGACACGCAGCGTCGCGCGGCCGCGCTGGAGGGACGCGGCTTCGGCTATCTCGGGTGCGGCGTGTCAGGCGGGGAGGAAGGCGCTCTGCGCGGCCCGAGCCTCATGCCCGGCGGCACGCGCGAGTCCTACGCCCGAGTCGAGGACATGCTGACGGCCATCGCGGCCAGGGTTGACGGCGTCCCGTGCTGCACGTACATCGGCCCCGACGGCGCCGGCCACTTCGTGAAGATGGTGCACAACGGCATCGAGTACGCCGACATCCAGCTGATCGCCGAGACCTACGACCTCCTGCGCAACGCCATCGGCCTTCCGCCGGACGAGCTGGCCGCGATCTTTCGCGGCTGGAACGAGGGCCGCCTCCAGTCCTACCTCATCGAGATCACGTCGCACGTCCTGGCCAAACACGACGACGGCTCGAACAACGCGCTCGTCGACGCGATCGAGGACGAGGCGGAGCAGAAAGGCACGGGCCGCTGGACCAGCCAGTCGGCGCTCGACCTCGGCGTGCCTCTCACCGGCATCACAGAGGCGGTCTTCGCGCGCGTGCTATCGAGCCAGAAGGCGCGGCGGGTGAAGGCGTCGAGCATCCTCGCCGGGCCGTCGGCGGCGAAGGCCGCGAGCGGCCTGGTCGACGACATCGAGCAGGCGCTCTACGCCTCGAAGATCGTCGCCTACGCCCAGGGCTTCGAGCACCTGGCGGCCGGGTCGAAGGAGTACCGCTGGAACCTCGACCTCGGCGCGCTCGCGACCATCTGGCGCGGCGGCTGCATCATCCGGGCGCAATTCCTCGACCGCATCAAGGACGCTTACGAGGCGTCGCCCGACCTGCCGAGCCTCCTGCTCGCGCCATTCTTCACCGAAGCCCTCGCCGGCGCGCAGACGGCCTGGCGGCACGTCGTCAAGGCGGCGGTGGACCAGGGCGTCGCCATTCCCGCGTTTGCGTCCTCGCTCGCCTACTACGACGGCTACCGGCGTGCGCGCGGACCCGCCAACCTCGTCCAGGGCCTGCGCGACTACTTCGGCTCGCATACCTACCACCGCGTCGACCGCGAGGGCGCGTACCACACGCGCTGGGCGCAGGACGGCGCCGAAGTCAGGACCGACTAGGGCGGCGCAGAGGACCACAGCCGAAGCCTTCGCTCGACTGCTCCGCGCTCCTGCTCGCTCACTGCATCTTGAAAGACACGCCTCAGGCGAGGGCTACTTTGTGGCCGCCAGCTCCTTGCGCGTTTCGTCAAAAGCGCGGACGGCACGCTCGAGGTCGTCGCGCGAGTGGGCGGCCGACACCTGGGTCCGGATCCTCGCCTTGCCCTGCGGCACGACCGGGTAGGAGAAGCCGACGACGTAGACGCCCCGCTCGAGCATCGCCGCCGCCATCCGTCCTGCAAGCGCCGCGTCGCCGATCATCACCGGCACGATCGGGTGGTCGCCGCGCAGGATCTCGAACCCTTCCTGCTCCATGCGCAAGCGAAAGAACCGGGTGTTCTCGGCCAGGCGCGTGCGCAGGTCCCGGGCATTCCGAATGAGCTCCAGGACCTTGAGGCTCGCGGCCACGATCGGCGGCGCCACCGAGTTCGAGAACAGGTACGGCCGCGACCGCTGGCGGAGCACGGCGACCAGCTCCTTGCGCCCGGACACGTAGCCCCCGCTGGCCCCGCCGAGCGCCTTACCCAGCGTCCCCGTGATGGCGTCGATGCGGCCCATCACCCGGTGGTGCTCGTGGGTGCCGCGGCCGTTCTCGCCGATGAAGCCGACCGCGTGCGAGTCGTCGACCATCACCATCGCGTCGTAGCGCTCGGCCAGGTCGCAGATCTCGGGCAGCGGGGCCATGTACCCGTCCATCGAGAACACACCGTCGGTCACGACCAGGCGGAACCGCGCCTCCTTGGCGTCCTGGAGCTGACGCTCCAGGTCCTGCATGTCGCGGTTGGCGTAGCGGAAGCGCTTCGCCTTGCACAGGCGGATGCCGTCGATGATGCTGGCGTGGTTCAGCGCGTCCGAGATGACCGCGTCGCGCTCGTCGAGCAGCGCCTCGAAGATGCCGCCGTTGGCGTCGAAGCAGGAGGAGTAGAGGATGGTGTCCTCGGTGCCGAGGAACTCGGTCAGCGCGTCCTCGAGCTCCTTGTGTACCTCCTGCGTGCCGCAGATGAAGCGCACCGACGCCATGCCATAGCCCCAGCGGTCGAGCGCCTCTTTGGCGGCGGCCACAACCGCCGGATGGTCGGCCAACCCGAGGTAGTTGTTGGCGCAGAGGTTCAAGACCTCACGGTCCTTGACCACGACGTTCGCGCCCTGCGGCGATTCGATGACGCGCTCCGGCTTCCACAGCCCCGCGTCTCGTATCTCCTGCAGCTGTTGGTCCAGGTGCGATCGCATGCGTTCGAACATCACACGCTCCAGTCGAGAACGATCTTCCCGCACTGTCCGGAGTGGCCCACCTTGAAGGCCTCCTTGTATTCCGTGTACGGGAAGCGATGGGTGATCACCGGCGAGATGTCGAGGCCGCTCTGGACGAAGACCGACATCTGGTACCACGTCTCGAAGATCTGCCGGCCGTAGACGCCGCGCACGGTCAGCATCTTGAACACCACCTGTGACCAGTCGATCGGAAACTCGTGGTCGGGCAGGCCGAGAACGGCAATGCGGCCGCCGTGGGCCATGTTGTCGATCATCTCGCGCATCGCGCTCGGCACGCCCGACATCTCGAAGGCGACGTCGAATCCCTCCTTCATGCCGAGCTCGTGCTGCACCTCG
Source organism: Candidatus Dormiibacterota bacterium (assembly GCA_035280365.1). GTDB lineage: Bacteria > Chloroflexota > Dormibacteria > Dormibacterales > Dormibacteraceae > 40CM-4-65-16. The sequence continues at coordinate 5,575 of DATEGB010000031.1, forward strand.
TGCAGCTTCTCCTTGCGGACGTCGACCGCGCGGGTGACTCCGATCTCCCGCGCCAGCTCGAGGCGGTAGTCGCTCACGTCGGTCATGACCACGAAACGCGCGCCGATGTGGCGGGCGACGATCGCCGCCATCATGCCGATGGGACCGGCACCGGTGATCAATACGTCCTCGGCGACCAGCCGGTACTGCGTCGCGACGTGGACGGCGTTGCCAAACGGGTCGAAGATCGACGCGACGTCGAGGTCGATCTTGGTCAGGTGCGGCCAGAGGTTGCCCGCCGGCATGACGATGTACTCCGCGAACGCCCCGTCACGCTGCACGCCGATCCCGACCGTGTTCGCGCACAGGGCGCGGCGACCGGCGAGGCAGTTGCGACATTTGCCGCACGTGATGTGCCCCTCGGCGCCGACGATCTCACCCGGATAGACGTTGACCACGTCCTCGCCGAGCTCGACCACCTCGCCGACGAACTCGTGGCCGACGACCAGGCCCGGCTTGATGGTGTGCTGGGCCCATTCGTTCCAGGCGTCGATGTGGAGGTCGGTGCCGCAGATGCCGGTGCGGAGGACGCGGATGAGCACCTGCCCCGGTCCCGGCTTCGGCTCCGGCACGTCCTGCAGCCACAGGCCGGGCTCGGATTTTGCTTTGACGAGGGCCTTCACTAGCTCGCCAGATTAAGATTCCGCGCGCGGCGGCTGCTGGCCGTCGACTCTGTGGTGTGCCGGGAAGGCTGGTCGGCGGAGGTCAGCCCACGTCCGCCGCCCAGAGCTTTCTCTTCCTTCTCATCGTCCTCGGCGCCGCCGCGATCGGGCTGCGCCTGGTCTCGCGGACGACCCCGACCGTGCCCTACCCGGTGCTGCTGGCCGTCGGGGGCGTCCTGATCGGCCTGGTTCCCGGACTGCACCTGCCGCCGATCGGCCCCGACCTCATCCTTCTCGTGTTCGTGCCGGGCCTCGTCTTCGAGGCGTCGCTCAACCTGGACCTGGCCGAGTTGTGGCGCCGCGTGGCGCCGATCACCCTGCTGGCGACCGTGGGCGTCGCCCTGACCGTGCTCGGCATCGGCGCCCTGGCCCATTACGGGCTCGGCCTGGACTGGGCGAGCGGATTCCTCCTCGGAGCGATCGTGGCCGCCACCGACCCCATCGCCGTTGTCAACCTGTTGCGCGGCCTCGGTGCTCCACGCGGCCTCGAGGCGATCCTCGACGGCGAGAGCCTGTTCAACGACGGCACGGGCGTCGCCGTGTTCTCAGCCGTGCTCGGCACCATCGTGAGCGGCCACCCGTCGGTCCTCGACGTGGGCGTCCGTTTCGTCCTGGTGACCGCAGGAGGCATCCTCGTCGGCGCCGCCGTCGGGCTGCTCGCCGGCGTGATGCTGCGCCTGGTCCGGGAGGCGGAGCTCGAGATCCTGATCACGCTCGTGATCGCCTATGGGGCTTACCTCGCGGCCGACCTGGTCCACGCCTCCGGGGTGGTCGCCGTGGTGGTCGCGGGCATCGTCGTCGCCTGGAACGAGAGCCGCCCCGACCGGCCGAAGGCGACGCAGCTGCGCGGTTTCTGGAGCCTGCTCGCGTTCGTTCTCAACGCGATCCTCTTCCTGGTGGTCGGGATCGCGCTGCCGACCGCCCAGCTCGTGGCGGTCGGTGGCCTGGCCCTCGGCGCCTACCTGATCATGTTCGCGGCGCGCGCCATCCCGGTCTACGGCCTGCTCGCCATGGCCGACCCGCGGGGTCGTTCGATCCCGTGGCGGTGGCGGCACATGATCCAGTGGGGAGGCCTGCGCGGCGGCCTGGCGGTCGCGCTCGCGCTTTCGGTCAGGAACCACCCTGGCGTCGACCCGTCGGTCTCGGTGCTCGCGTACGGGATGGTCGTCTTCTCCCTGGTCGTCCAGGGCGGGCTGCTGCTCCCGGTGGCCGCCGCGCTGCGGCTTCGCGGGCGCCGCCTCGACTAAGGTTTTTCGGGATGCGGGTGCGTGGGGGGGTCGCGCTGCTCTTGATCGTGGCGGTGGCGGCGACGGTGCAGTATTTCCGGCCGATCCCTGCGGTCACGGCCGCGGCGGCGCTGCCCAGGTCCGAGGTCGTGCCGGGCACCCCGCCGACCCTGCCCTGGCCGGCGCGAGGGGCGGCCGCTGTCGGCGTTCCCGGGCTCGGCGTCATCGCCAGCTCGGGCACCGAGCAGGCCATCCCCGCGGCGAGCGTGACGAAAGTGATGACGGCGTTGGTGCTGCTGCTCGAGGCCCCGCTGCAGGTGGGAGGGAGCGGGCCGGTGTACACGGTCACGGACGCGGATGTGCAGGCGTATCAGGCGGACCTGGCGCTGGGGCAGTCCGTGGCCAGGGTGGAGGCCGGCGAGCAGCTGAGCGAGATGCGCCTGCTGCAGGGGATGCTGATCCCTTCGGCGAACAACTACGCCGAGATGGTGGCGCGGTGGTACGGCGCAGGGTCGATCGAAACGTTCGTCGCCAAGATGAACGCCCGCGCCGCGGCGTTGAAGATGACGCACACGCACTTCGCCGACCCCGCCGGCGCCTCGCCGCAGAGCGTCAGCACGCCCACCGATCTCCTCATCCTCGGCATGGTCGCGATGAAGGATCCCGCCTTTGCCTCCGTCGTCGCCATGCCCCAGGTCGACCTGCCGGTCGCCGGGACCGTCTACAACGTGAACGCGGCGCTTGGGCAGAACGGGATCGTCGGGGTCAAAACCGGTTCGGGGCTCAACGCCGGCGCCAACTTCCTCTTCGCGTCGAGCCAGAAGATCGACGGCCGCGACATCCTCGTCATGGGTTGCGTCATGGGCCAGCCCACCCTCAGCGCCGCGTTCGCGTCCGCGCAGAACCTGAGCAAGGCCATGTCCGCGGCCCTGCACGTGAAGAGGGTGATCGAGCGCAATGAAACCGTGGGCACGTACATGACCGCGTGGGGCCCGCAGGTGGACGTGATCTCCCTCTCCGACGTCGACCTGGTCGAATGGCCTGGGATGGTGCTGCGCCAGCGGCTGGATTCGCCGACGCTGAACGTCGACCATCCCCTTCCCTCGAACACGCACGCGGGATTGCTGCACCTCGCCCTGGGCGACTACAGCGTGGAGGTGGAGGTCGCGACCGCCAGCGCGCTCTATCCGCCCGGCCGGCTCTGGAGGCTGACCCGCGTCGCCTTCTGATACGAGGGCAGGACTCCGTCCCAGCCCGCGACGTTGGCCTCCTTCCAGGGCGGCCCAAGCCCTCCGAGCCGGTCCCAGCCGCCGTGCTCGATGTCGACTCGCGTCTCCGCCTCTGACACGGGACGGAACGTGATCTCCACGTCGGTTGCGTTCGCCGGCGCGGTCGCGATGTGCCAGAGATAGCGCAGCCGCGAGGGCGGGTCCCACTCCACGATGCGGCCCCACTCGATCTCCCGGCCGTCGCCCGTGCGTTCGTAGATGCGGCCGCCGGCGCGCGGCTCGAAGACGATCTCGGCCCCCCGCTCGTGAGAGACCGTGTGCTCTGGCGGCCACCACGACGCCGCCCGCTCGGTCCAGGTGGAGAAGGCGTGGGCGGGGGCGCAGTGAACCACAAACGAGATCCGCAGCGGCTCGATCATCTGGCGCGCGGGCGCGTGTTCTCGGCGAAGAGCTTGAAGCGGGTCGCGACGTCGCCCCACACGCGCGTGAGGTAGGTCCGCTCGAGCCTGTACAGCCGCCTGGTGCCGACCTGCTCGTCGGACACCAGGCCCGCGCCGCTCAGCACGCGGAGGTGGCGCGAGACTGCGGGCCGGCTGATGGGGAGGCGGTCGGCGATCTCCTGCACCGAGTACCGTTTCCGTGCCAGCAGCTCCACGATCTCTCGGCGCCGCTCGTTCCCCAGCGCCTCGAACGGATCACCTCGGCGCTTCGCCTTCATGAAGGACTATGGTAACGTCGCCGTTACGTAACCGATCTGTTACGGGGAGGAAGAGCGATGGTCAAGGTCAAGGGTTCAGGCACGAAGCAGTCGCCGTGGGAGTTGACGACTCCAAGCGGTTCGTCGCAGTACCTGATGTACCGGGACGAGGCGGCGAACCCTCCGGCCATCGTGTGCATCGTCGGCAAGACCGAGCTGCGCTACCAGTGGCGGGCGATCGACGACCTGCACGCGATGCTCAAGAAGCACGGCGACTGGATGCCGCTCGGCAGCGCCGACGAGCAGAAGCCGGCCGCCGCGGGGACGGTCGAGGCGTGGGGCCGCTCGCCGAAGAACCCGGTCGGCGGCTGGTACGGGCTGAAGAAAGGGCTGCGCGGCCGCTTCGGCATGTACATGCCGCCACTGCTCGAGGCATTGGGCCTGGCCGAGGTCGAGCACAACCCCAAGAACAACAGGATGCGCGCCAAGTAGCATTTCGCCGGGATGGGATTTGTCTCCCGCGGCTTTCGGGGCAAGCGTCGGGACACAGCGTCGGGCTCGCGGCTGCCGCCAGGTCAGTACCTGGTCACCGACTGGCCCGTGCTTTCCGCCGGTCCGACGCCGCGCATCGGCCTCGACCAGTGGACGTTCAGCATCGAGGGTGAGATCGACGAGCCGAAGAAGTGGACCTGGAAGGAGTTCACGGCGCTCCCAAGCGAGATCGTCACCAAGGACATCCACTGCGTCACCAAGTGGTCGAAGTTCGACGTCGAGTTCAAGGGTGTCTCCATCGACACTCTGATGGATGGCGTGGAGACGGCCGCCGAGCAGACGACGCAGATCTCGTACGGCGGCTACACCACGAACCTCCCCCTCGACGACCTCATGGGGAACAAGGCCTGGATCGTCTACGCGGCGAACGGCGAGCCGCTGCATCCCGAGCACGGAGGCCCGGCCCGGATGCTCGTCCCACACCTCTACTTCTGGAAGAGCGCGAAGTGGATCCGGACGCTTCGGCTCGACAAGGAGGAGATCCCAGGCTTCTGGGAGACCAACGGTTACCACCTATACGGTGATCCTTGGCGAGAGCAGCGGTACTGGGGCGACTGAGCTGGCAGTTCGGCACGCTCGCTCAGGTCGTGCCGGAAACGACGCGAGTTTCGAGCCTGTATCTGGACGTCCCCGACTGGGCCGGGCATGAGGCGGGCCAGCACGTCGACGTCCGCCTGACGGCGGAGGACGGCTACCAGGCCGAGCGCAGCTACTCGATCGCCTCGGCGCCGGAGGACCACCGGCTCGCCCTCACGGTCGAGCGCCTCGACGACGGCGAGGTCTCGCCGTACCTGGTCGGCGAGCTGCGGCCGGGCGACAAGCTCGAGCTTCGGGGGCCGATCGGCGGCTACTTCGTGTGGCGCGGCGACGATGACCGGCCGCTGCTCCTGGTCGGGGGCGGCTCGGGCGTCGTGCCGCTGATGTCGATGCTCCGCCACCGCGCGCACCTCGGCAGCAGCACGCCCGCCGTGCTGCTGTTCTCGTCGCGCACGCTTGCGGACGTGATCTACCGCGAGGAGCTGGAGCGCCTGGCCGCCGCGGGCGACGGCCTGCGCGTGGTGCACACACTGACCCGCGAGAAGCCGGCGGGATGGACCGGCTACACGAGGCGCATCGACGAGGCCATGCTCCAGGAGATCGCGTGGCCGAAGGAGCGAGTGCCGGCTGTCTTCATCTGCGGGCCGACTCCGTTCGTCGAGGCGGCGGGGTCGCTGCTCGTCGGGATGGGCTACGAGGCGCGGTCGATCAAGACCGAGAGATTCGGGGCGACAGGAGGATGAGAGACGTGGAAGACATGAAGCTCGACGGCAACGCGATCGGCGGCCTCCTGCGCGAGATCTTCACCATGGAGATGACGACCGCGGAGTCGACGTGCGCGAGCTGCGGCGCGGTCAACGCGGTCGGCCGGGTCGAGGTTTACGTCCACGCGCCGGGCACGGTAGTCCGCTGCCCCGACTGCGGCGCGGTGCTGATGCGCATCGTCCGCGGCCGGGGACGCTACTGGGTCGACCTCACCGGCACGCGCTGCCTGGAGTTCGCCGAGGAGACATAGCCTGCTTAGGCGCCAGGCCTCTTCATCGCCCAGGGTCCGTAGCGACTCACGCCGACGATCATCCAGACGAGCATCGCCACCGCGCCGAGCGCCAGCAGCTCGTTGACGACCTCGACGCCCTTCGGAATCGGAGAGCCCGTGGTGCTCTGAAAAAGACCGAACAGGCCGAGCAGCGCGCTGAGCGAGCCCAGGCCCATCAGCACGAGCACGTACCAGAATGCCCAGCGCCAGCGCAGGAAGGCGCCCAACGCGCCGAACAGCTCGACCAGCGCGACGACGACGGCGAACCCGATTGCACCGGCGATCGTGAAGGTGATGACCTGGTCCTCGGTCGTGCCCTGTGGGATCTGCGTGTTCGCAGCCTCGAGCGTCGACTTGACCGCGTCGTGGTTGTAGTAGATCAGCGTGGTGGCAAAGGTCACCACGGCCACGACCGCAAGCAGCCCGGCCGCCGCCAGCTGCATCGGCCGCGTCCACGGCGTCGCCTCGCGCTCGCCCCTCGGTATGGGCACCCACTGGACGCCGTCCCAGCGAAACTGCCGGTCCGCGGAGACCTGGCCAACGGAAGGCGCCGATGGACTCTGGCTCACAGTGGCGCTACAGTAATCCGGCCGAGAAGGCTACTGAAGGTAGCCGCGATAGCGACGACCCCGATCCCCTTTCCGACCGTTGATCTCCCAGACGTTTTGAAGGAATCCCACCAAAGGGGGAAGGAAGAGCGTGGCTGTACACCCGCCGGTACAGCAGCAGATAAGAGGATGGTTCGAGGCGGTCCTTGCGCTTGGCTTGCGCGTCAAGGACCGCGAGGCCCGCACGCACAATCTCCGCGTGGCGCGGCTGTGCGTCCACATGGGCCGCCAGCTCTCGATGAGCGCGCCCGAGTTGCGCGTGCTCGCGCGCGCCGGGCTGATGCACGACATCGGCAAGCTCGGCATCCCCGCTTACGTCCTGGCCAAGCACTCGCCGCTCGACGAGGCGGAGTGGAGCCTCATGCGCACTCACCCCGAGCTCGGCCTCACGCTGCTCGACCGCGCGGGCCGTTCATCGCGCGAGGTCCTCGCGGTGCTGTACCACCACGAACGGCTCGACGGCAGCGGCTATCCGTACGGCCTGATGGGCGAGGCGATTCCCATCGAGGCGCGGATCGTGGCGGTCGCCGACACCTATGACGCGCTGACCTCGGACCGTCCGTACCGCATGGCCTGCAGCGAAGCGGAAGCGCGGCGCGTGCTGGTCTCGGAAGCAGGTTCGCGGCTCGACCCGAGAGCAGTGAGTGCCCTGTTCGGCGCCCTCGACCACGCGCGGAGGCGAGCGCTGGTTCTAGCCTGAGAGGGTGAAGTTCGGGGTCGCGATCTTCCCCACCGAGTACGCGATCTCGCTCACCGAGCTCGCGCCCGCGGCCGAGGACCTTGGCTTCGAGTCGCTCTGGGTCGCCGAGCACACGCACATCCCGACCAGCCGCGAGTCGCCGTGGCCCGGCGGCGCCGAGCTGCCGAAGCACTACTGGCACACCATGGACCCGTTCGTCGCCCTGACCGCGGCCGCGCTCGCCAGCAAGACGATCCGCGTGGCCACGGGGATCTGTCTTTTGATCGAGCGCGACCCCATCCACACGGCGAAGGAGACGGCAAGCCTCGACGCCATCTCCGGCGGCAGGTTCATCTTCGGCATCGGCGGCGGCTGGAACCGCGAGGAGATGGCGGACCACGGCACCGACTTCCATACCCGGTGGAAGCTGCTGCGGGAAAAGACTGAGTCAATCAAGGCCATCTGGACGACCGACCCTGCCGAGTACCACGGCGAGATGGTCGACTTCGGTCCCATGTGGTCGCACCCGAAGCCCATGCAGAAGCCACACCCGCCCGTCATCCTCGGCGGCAGCGGGCCGAAGATCCTCGACCGCGTGGTGCGCTACGCCGACGGCTGGATGCCGAACCGCGGCGACGTCGTCGAGCGCATCCCCGAGCTGCAGGAGAAGGCGAAGGCTGCCGGCCGCGCCCGGATCCCCGTCACCTACTACCCGAAGGCGAGCACAGGGGAGATCGAGCGCCTGGGTGAGGCCGGCCTGGACCGGCTCATCTGGTACGTGCCTCCGGACGGCCGCGACGCGGCTTTGAAGAAGCTCGAGGAGCTGGGCGCCCTGATCCGTCCTTACCTGACGGACTGAGGGGCGCTCTTCCCTCGAGCAAGGTCTTCGGGATCGACTCCCAGGTGCCTCCGGCGCGACGGTAGGCGATGCCGGACAGCACCTCCAGGACGACGCGGTTGGCGAGGAAGGACGTGATCTCGGCGCTGTCGTAAGCGGGCGCGACCTCCACGACGTCGACTCCGACGACCGGCAGAGTGACCGCGATCCGTCGCACCGCGTCGAGCAGCTGCCGCCCGGTGATTCCTCCCGGCTCGGGGGTTCCGGTGCCAGGGGCCATGCCGGGGTCGACGACGTCGAGGTCGACGGAGACGAACACGCCGTCGCAGTCGTCGACGGCAATCGCGAACGCATCCTCGAGCACCGCGTCGAGGCCCCGCGCAACGACTTCGTGCATCTCGAACGACCTCATGCCCTGGCGCGCCATCCACTCGAGCGTGGGCGGCTCGGGCCAATAGCCGCGCAGACCGACCTGCAGGAAGCGATCGCCGCGACACGCGCCCGACTCGATGAGGCGCCGCATCGGCAGGCCGTGACCGATCAGGCTCCCGTACTGCACGTCGCCGGTGTCCGCGTGCGCGTCGAAGTGAATCACGGAGACGCGGCCCCAGCCCTTGGCCCGCGCCACGCCGGTGACGTCGGGCCACGTGATCGTGTGGTCGCCGCCGAGGATGACCGGGATCGCGCCCGCCTCGGCCGTGGTGCGGACGGCGTTCTCGAGCGCGTCGAGCGCGGCCTTGCCCTCGACGCCGGGCATGAGGATGTCGCCCGCGTCGACGACGCGCATGTCGCGAAGAGGGTCGACGCGCAGGGCGAGGTGGGGGCGCGACCCGTCTTGCTCGAGGTAGTCGGTGATGCGGATCGTCTTCGGTCCGAACCGCGCCCCCGCGCGGTACGAGGTGCCGGCGTCGTAAGGCGCGCCGATGATGACGACGTCCGCCCCTGCGAAACTCGCCCGGTCGGCGAGGTCGCAGCGCGGGATCCCGCAAAAGGTCACGTCGGGGCCGAACATCCCGCCGAGTCGGGTCACCGAACCCCTAGAGCATCGCGCCCCCGAGGCTCCTAGCATCTTCGCGTCCTCGGCGGCCGGGCGCCTTCGGCGCTGAAGGCTGCGTCAAGGGGCCCGGCGCTGCATCGCTGCCCCCGCGCCCACGACGCGGGGACCCCGTCAACGCTTGCGCTCCTTGCCGCGCCACCCTTTCCTTGCCTCCGGCCGCCGATGCCGCGAATCTGCGTCGGATCTCGGAGGTCGCGACGCTCACCTCCTGATGTCTCGGGCCATCTCGGTGAAGTTGTCGACGTAGCGCTGCACGTCGTCCACGGAGTGCTGGACCGACAGGGTCCAGTTCTCCTCCGCGCCCGGCGCCATCAGCACTCCGCGGTTCGACTGATACAGCCAGCTCAAGTAGGAGAGCGTCTTGTCGATCTCGAGGTAGTCGCGGTAGTTGCGCACGCGCTGCGCCCGATAGGTCACACCGCCGCGGGCGGCCAGCGTGATCACGTGGAACGGCATCTCGAAGCGGCCGATCGCCTCGTCGAGGCCGCCCTGCAGCGTCTCCGCCAGGGCGTCGAAGTGCGCGTAGGCGTTGGCGTCGAGGATGTCGAGCAGCGTCGTCTTTGCCGCCGCCATCGTCAGCGGGTTGCCGTTGAAGGTCCCCATCTGGGCGACGCGCTTCTCCTCGATAACGCCCATGACGTCGTCCCGGCCGCCGACCGCTCCGCAGGGCAGCCCGCCGCCGATGGCCTTGGCCAGCGCGACCAGGTCGGGCGTGACCCGAAACCGCTCGGTCGCGCCGCCGGGCGAGATCGTCACGCCCGTCTTCACCTCGTCGAAGATCAACAGCGCGCCGTTCTGGCGGGCGATCTCCTTGACCCGGTCGAGAAAGCCCGCGTCGGGGAGCACGATGCCGACGTTCATCATCGCCGGCTCGACGATCACCGCCGCCACCTCGCGTCTGTGCGACGCGAAGGCCTGCTCCAGGGCCGGCACGTCGTTGAACGGCACGACCGTCGTCAGCTCGACGACGGCGCCGGGGATGCCCTCGCTCTGGGGGAAGGAGGCGGGGCTCTCGGCGGGGCCCATGCGGTCGGGCGGCGGCTCGACCGAGACCATCAGAGCGTCGTGGTGGCCGTGGTACGAGGCCTCGATCTTGATCAGCCGCTCGCGCCCGGTGAACCCCCTGGCAATGCGGACCGCGTCGAGTGTCGACTCGGTGCCCGAGTTGGTGAAGCGCCACTTCGGCTGGTGGAAGCGGCGCGCCAGCTCGCGGGCGACGACGACGTCGTCGGCCACCGGCTGGGCGAAGTGGGAGCCGAGCTCGATCCGGCGCTGGACGGCCTCGACGATCTTGGGGTGGGCGTGGCCGACGACCATGACGCCGAATCCGTTGTGGAAGTCGACGTACTCGTTGCCGTCGACGTCCCAGACCCGGCTGCCCTTGCCGCGCTCGATGAAGATCGGCTGCGGGGCGGCGTCCTGGAACGAGGACGGGACGCCTCGCGGGAGCACCTCCCGGGCCTCGGTCCAGAGCTGGTGGGAGCGGGCCCTGGCCTTGCGGAACTTCTGCTCCTCGGCCTCGATCAGCTCCGCCACCCGGCCGGCAGGCACCTCGCGAGTCTTCGTCGTCGCCATTCCTGAACCCTCCTGAGCGAGCCCGCCTTGACAGGTCTGGGCCGGAGGCCTCTAATTGTCGCGATTTCCTGCCACCCGTCCGTTGCGACCTAAGGGGAGGAGTTGCCGATGGGGGAAACTGCCGCCGTAGCGGAGCTCCAAGCGGAGAAGCGCAAGCTCAAGAAGTCGCTTTTCCGCTTCGACATGATCTTCTTCACGGTTTGCGCCATCGTGGCGCTCGACACCATCGGGCAGTCGTCGTCGTACGGCGCCCAGGCGATCTTCTGGCTGATCGTTTCGGCCATCACCTTCCTCATCCCGTACGGCCTCATCACGGCCGAGCTTGGCGCCGCTTTCCCGACTGAAGGGGCCACCTACGACTGGGTGCGCCTGGCTTACGGGCACTTCGCCGGCGCAGTGGTCGGCGTCCTCTACTGGCTCTCCAACCCGATCTGGCTCGGCGGCACTCTGACCGCAACCACCATCGCGGCCCTCGACGCCTTGTGGGGGAGCCAGCTTGGCGGCAACCAGGGCGCGGAGACAGTCATCGGCATCCTCTTCATATGGGGCGCAGTGACCATGAACATCCTGTCCCTGCGATACATGAAGTGGGTGCCCAACCTGGGCGCGATCATCCGCCTCAGCCTGCTCGCCTTCTTCGCCATCCTCGTCGTCATCGCCGGGTTCAAGGGCGGATTTCACGGCAGCCTGGGCGGATTCGTCCCAACCGACACCACGGTGATCATCGGCGTGATCGGCGTCATCGTCTTCCAATGGATCGGCTTTGAGCTGCAGACCAACGCCAGCGAGGAGATGGAGAACCCGCAGCGCGACATCCCGCGCGCCGTCTACGCGTCGGGGGTGATCTCCTTCCTCGGCTATGCCATTCCGATCCTCGGCGTGGTGCTGATCCTGTCCTCCGACCAGCTGAGCAACGTCTCGGGATTCGTCGCGGCCTACCAGTTCGGCTCGCAAACCGTGTTCGGTTCAACGGTGGCTCCGTTCTTCAACCACCTCGCCGCACTGGCGTTTGTCTTCGTCCTGCTGTCGAGCGGCACGACGTGGTTGATGGGCTCGGACCGCCTGATGGCCATCGGCGCCTTGGCGGGGTCAGGCCCGAAGCAGCTCGGCTACTTCTCGGGGACATTCGGCACGCCGATCGTGGTGAACGTGCTGTCCGGAGTCATCAGCACGATCTTCATGGTCATCACGTTCTTCGTCACCGGCGGCGGGCTGCACGCCTTCTTCGCGGCCGTCCTCGGCCTCGTGATCTCCACGACCACTTTCTCCTACATCCTCATCTTCCCGTCGCTCATCACCCTGCGCCGGAAGTACCCGAACGTGAAGCGACCGTTCGTCGTCCCTGGCGGCAACCTCGGGATGTGGGTCAGTGTGGTTCTCGCTACCCTCTGGGTGGTCTTCGCGACCATTTTCTCGATCTGGCCAGGGCTTTTGACCTCTACCTGGAGCGCCGACTACGCGGGCGTCAGCAGGACGACCTTCGAGCTCTACAACATCGTCGCCATCGCGTTCCTGCTCGGCCTGGCGGTCGTCTTCTGGGCCGTCGGTCGGGGGCATGCGATCCACACCGGCCCGGTTATGGCGCCTGGCGCGCCCATGCCGGCGGGGGCGACCGGACAGCAGTAGGTCTTCGACGGGAGGGCCGGGGCGTCGATGCCCCGGCCCTTCACTCCTCGTAGACGAGGCGACCTCCGACGACCGTGGCCTTGACACGGCCAGCCTCGAAGTCCACGACCGCGATGTCGGCGAGCATGCCCTGGCGCAAGGCCCCTTTCGACCTCTCGGCGTGCTCTGCGTAGGCCGAGCCCGACGTCCAGGCGTCGACCGCGACCTCCAGGGGCAGGTCGCGGCGCGCCTCGGCGATGCTCGCCAGCGGGTCGAGCGGGACGACCGGCCAGTCGGTGCCGAAGGCGAGCCGGCCGCCGGACTCGTGGATCGCTCTCCACGGCCAGCCGCGCGCTGCCCGCTCCGGGCCGAGGTGGCGCCGCCAGACCTCGGTCATCGCCGGCGCGGCATGCTGGGGCTGCATGCTCGCGATGACGCCGAGGCGGGCGAACCGCGGTATGTCCGCGGGATCAGGCGTCTCCATGTGCTCGATGCGATGCCGCCTACCTGGGGTCGTGTCCCGGAACGCGTCGAGGGCCTGGCGGATGGCGGCGTCACCGATGGCATGGATCTGCACCTGCCAGCCCCGAGCGTCGGCCTCGTGCACGGCCGCGAACAGCTCGTGTCCGGCCCAGATCGGCTCGCCCCTTTCCTCCGATCCTTCGTAAGGCTCGAGCATGGTTGCCGTGCTCGACTCGACGACGCCGTCCGCGAAGGCCTTGACGACTCCCGTCGAGATCCAGCGGTCGCGCTCCTTCCGCAGGGGTTCGTAGCGCGCGAGATCCGTTCCCGGCTCGAGGTCGAAGGCAAGGCGGACCCTCAGTGACAGCTCGCCCGAGTCGCGAAGCGAGCTCCAGAGCTCGATCTGGTTCTGCCCGTCGCCGGCCTCCTGCACCGAACCGACGCCCTTCGAGGCGGCAAGGCGCATGCCGGCGCGGAGCGCGTCGAGGTCCTGGTCCTTCGTCGGCCGGGGCATCGCGTCGACGAAACCGAGCATCACCGACTCCTTGAGCACATCGCGCGTGGCGAGGCCCACGATCGCCAGGGCCCGGCTGTTGGCCCAGCCGGTGTGTGCGTCGAACGACTCCAGGTACGCCGGACGGTCCGGTACCAGGCGGTCGAGCAGCTCGACCGTGGGCATGCCGCCCGGAAAAGCGGAGTAGAACCAGCCGCGGCCGACGACCCACGCGCCGTCGTGCCCGCGAGCGTATTCGGTGATCCGGCGCTCGACCTCCGCCTGAGTGGCGACGCCGAACAGGTCGAGCTCGCCGAGCGAGCGCGAGCCCATCAGGAAGTGGACGTGGGCGTCGTTGAATGCGGGGAGGATCCATGCCCCGCCAGCATCGACGACGTGATCAGCCTCGAAGCGGCCGCCCACGCCGGCGATGCGCTCGCCGTCGGCCAGGACGCCGGTCGCGGACGGCCGGCCCCAGACCTTGCCGTTGACGATCGCGATTGACGCCATCGCGCGACAATGTTCCGACAAGTGAAGCTCGAAGAAGACGTCGCGCGCGCATCCACGCTCCCGTCGGAGATGTACGTCGACCCGGCTGTGCTCGAGCTCGAGAAGGAGCGGATCTTCTACCGCACCTGGCAGCTCGTCGCGCACAAGGGCGAGCTCGCGCGCCCGGGTGACTTCAAGCCCAGCACGATCCTCGACGAGCCGATCCTGCTCACGCACGGCAGCGACGGCGAGCTCCGCGCCTTCTACAACGTCTGCCGGCACCGCGCGGCGCAGGTGGTGACGACGCGGGGCAACCGCAAGTCCCTGCAGTGCGGCTACCACGGCTGGGTCTACGGCCTCGACGGCCGGCTCCAGACCGCCCGCGAGATGGAGGGGACGGAGAACTTCGACAAGGCGGACTTCTGCCTCGTCCCCGTCCGGGTCGACACGCTGGGCCCGTTCGTTTTCGCCAACCTTGATGGGGACGCGGCGCCGCTCGCCGCGTGGATCGGCGACATCCCGGCGGAGATCGCGAGGGCCGGCTACGACCTGGACTCGATGCGCCTGGTCGAGCACCGCGACTATGACATCGCGTGCAACTGGAAGGTGTACGTCGACAACTACCTCGAGGGGTATCACCTGCCCATCGCCCACCCCGGCCTGTTCAAGGAGCTGGAGTACGACAACTACCGGGTCGAGACGTTCCGCTACTACTCCAAGCAGCACGCGCCGATCCGCGAGCTGAAGCCTGGCGAGGTGCCGGGTCGGGACCGGCGCTACATCCGCATGCCGGGCGCCGAGGAGGACGCGCTGTACTACTGGATCTTCCCGAACACCATGCTGAACATCTACCAGGACAACCTGAGCACGAACGTCATCCTGCCCAACGGGCCCGGTCGGACCCTGACCGTCTTCGAGTGGTTCTTCGCCGAGCCGGGGACCGGCGCGGGCTGGGAGTCGATGCAGCAGACCATCGCCTTCTCCGACGAGATCCAGCAGGAGGACATCGCCGTCTGCGA
>DATEGB010000032.1:0-3317 GCA_035280365.1 Candidatus Dormiibacterota bacterium
ATGCCTAAAACCGTAGGAATCGACCTGGGGACGACCAACTCGGTCATCGCCGTCATGGAAGGCGGCGAGCCGGTCGTCATCCCCAACTCCGAAGGTTCACGCACCACGCCCTCCGTCGTCGCCTTCACCAAGAGCGGTGAGCGCCTGGTGGGCACGCTGGCCCGCCGCCAGGCGGCCGTCAACCCCGAGAACACCGTCTACTCGATCAAGCGGTTCATGGGCCGCAAGTTCTCCGAGGTCGACTCCGAGCGGAAGATCGTGCCTTACCAGGTCAAGCCGGGCAAAGACGACCGGGCGGTGGTGTTCGTGCCCAACACGAACAAGGAGTTCACGCCCGAGGAGATCTCGGCCATGATCTTGCAGAAGCTGAAGGCCGATGCCGAGGCTTACCTGGGCGAAAAGGTCACCGACGCGGTGATCACCGTGCCCGCGTACTTCAACGACTCGCAGCGCCAAGCGACCAAGAACGCCGGCCAGATCGCGGGTCTCAACGTGCTCCGCATCATCAACGAGCCGACCGCCGCCTCCTTGGCCTACGGCTTGGAGAAGAAGGCCAACGAGACAATCCTCGTCTTCGACCTTGGCGGTGGCACCTTCGACGTCTCCGTCCTCGACGTCGGCGACGGCGTGTTCGAGGTCAAGGCGACCAACGGTGACACCCACCTTGGCGGCGACGACTACGACCGCCGGGTCGTGGACTGGCTCGCGGACGAGTTCAAGAAGCAGAACGGCATCGACCTGAAGTCCGACCGGCAGGCGCTGCAGCGTCTCACCGAGGCCGCCGAGCGCGCCAAGATCGAGCTCTCGAGCCGGCTCGAGACGACGATCAACCTCCCGTTCATCACCGCGGACCAGACCGGTCCGAAGCACCTCGAGATGACGCTCACCCGCGCCAAGTTCGAGTCGCTCACGTCCGACCTGACCGAGCGCACGCGTGGCCCGTTCCTCGCCGCGCTCAAGGACGCCGGCCTCACCCCGCAACAGATCGACGAGGTGGTGCTGGTCGGTGGCGCGACGCGCACGCCGATCATCCAGCAGCTCGTCAAGGACCTGCTCGGCGGCAAGGAGCCACACAAGGGCGTCAACCCCGACGAGGTGGTCGCGGTCGGCGCCGCGATTCAGGCCGGGGTGCTCAAGGGCGAGGTCAAGGACATCCTGCTCCTCGACGTGACACCGCTTTCCCTCGGCGTCGAGACCCTCGGCGGCGTCATGACCAGGCTCGTCGATCGCAACACGACCATTCCGACGTCCCGGTCGCAGGTCTTCTCGACCGCGGCCGACAGCCAGACGTCGGTCGAAATCAACGTTCTCCAGGGCGAACGCGAGATGGCGCGCGACAACCGCTCGCTGGGTCGCTTCCACCTGGACGGCATCCCGCCCGCGCCGCGGGGCACGCCGCAGGTCGAGGTGACTTTCGACCTCGACGCCAACGGCATCCTCAACGTCAAGGCCCAGGACAAGGGCACCGGCCGCGAGCAGGCGGTGACGATCACCGCGTCCTCGACCCTGAACAAGGACGAGGTCGACCGGCTGGTCAAGGAGGCGCAGGAGCACGCCGCCGAGGACCGCGCGAAGCGGGACGAGGTCGAGCTCCGCAACCAGGCCGACCACATGATCCACCAGGCCGAGAAGGTCATCAAGGACAACGAGTCGCGGATCCCCGACGACGTCAAGAGCGAGGTCAACACCAAGCTCGAGGCTTTGAAGTCGGCGGCGAAGGGCTCCGACACCAAGGACCTGCAGCGCAAGATGGACGACTTCAACGAGGCGCTGCAGAAGATCGGCCAGCACATCTACCAGGGCCAGGGCGCAGCGCCGGCGGGAGCCGGTGACGGTCAGCCCGCGGGCGCCGAGCAGAAGAAAGAGGACGACGTCGTCGACGCCGAGTACAAGGAAGTCAACTAACCCTTAAAGAGCGGGAAAGGGCTCGGACTACGGTCCGAGCCCTTATTTTTTCTCCGCCTTGCTCAATCCCCACGAGTTCCGAGCCTTCGGCGTGAACTCGTGGGGGCCCCTAATACAGTTCTTCCGCTCGCGACCTCGACTGTGGGCGGTCGCCGGGCTGTGGTGCGGAGCGCTGTTGATCGCGTTCAACGCGTACGCCGCAGCGGTCACGTACGTGCCGCAATTCCTGGTCCGCAATGACTTTCGCCTGGTTTACGGCGCCGCGCTGGTTGGCTGGCGGGACGGTTACTCGCACCTCTACGACCTGGCCGCGCAGCAGCGCGTGGTGGAGTCGCTGGGCGCGTACTGGTCGCCGTATCTGAACCCGCCCCCGCTCGCCTGGCTGGGGACGGCGTTTCTGCCTCTGCCGTTCGGTGTAGCCACCGTCGTTTGGACCGCCTTGATCGCCTGCGCCGCGCTGGTCGCCTGGTGGTTGGCCGCGCCGGGCGCCGGACTCGCGCGGTGGGCGCACCTCGCCTTGTTCATGGGCTTGTTTCCGACCGCGTTCGGGTTGATGGTCGGCCAGCCGGTCGCTCTGGTCGCCGCGGCGGCGGCCGTCGCGTGGTGGCTCGCGGAGCGCAAGCGGCCTGTGCTTGCGGGCCTGGCGCTCAGCGCGATCGCGTTGAAGCCGCAGCTGGCGCTCCTGGTGCCCCTTTGTCTGCTCGTGGCGGGACAGCGCCGGATGTTTTTCGGCTGGCTCGGGCCGACCGTGGTCATGGTCGGCGCCGCTTTCCTTCTCCTCGGTGCCGACGGCTTGCACCGTTATTTCGACGCCCTGTCGCTGGCGTCGCAGTGGGAGCCGACGCGGCGCTACGCCATCGCAGGCCCGCTTGGACTGGGCCCACAGGTGTCGGCGGTCGAGATGATCGTGGTGTTCCTCGCATGCGTGGCCTCGTGGCGCCACCGCGGAGAGGGCGCGACGATGCCGATCGCGATCGGGCTCGTCGCCTCGTTGCTCTTCACGCCGTACGTCGGGTTCCAGGACTTCGCGATGCTCGTGGTCGCGGGCTGGCTGGTCATCCGCGCGGGCGCGACGCCGTTCCAGGTCGGGTTGATGGTCGTGGGGTACGGGCTGCTCGAGCTCGCGCTGGTCGTGCTGGCGGTCCCGATCCTGCTCGCGGAGGCGGTGTTCCTCGTCTCGCTGGCGGCAAGACCGCAACTGCCGGCGAGTGCGGTACTCGGGCGCCCGCCAAGCGCGCAATTGCCGGCAAATGCGCAAAATCCGGAATAGTCGGGGCGGCTTGGAGCCGACGGTGGGATTCGAACCCACGACCTGCCACTTACGAGGCGGCTGCTCTGCCAGCTGAGCTACGTCGGCGGGAAAGTTGCGCGCAATTTTCGCGATGCCGCGAGGACAAAGGCTAACATCGGAT
>DATEGB010000033.1:0-9891 GCA_035280365.1 Candidatus Dormiibacterota bacterium
GGTAGAGGTGGGCCTGGCGGCGCGCGACGCCGCGCGGCTGAAGGTACGCCAGCCGCTGGCCTCGATCGCGCTGCCCGGCGACGAGCTGCCGGAGGACATAGCGGCCATCGTCCGGGACGAGCTCAACGTCAAGAACGTGACGTTCGGCGCCGACGACGTCCGGCTGGACACCGAGATCACCGAACAGTTGAAGCTCGAGGGCCTGGCACGTGAGGTCGTGCGCAGGATCCAGGACCTTCGCAAGCGATTTGGCTTCAACGTCGACGATCGCATCTACACGCGATACGTGGCTGACGGCATGATCGTTCGCGCGATCGAGCGACACGGCGACTACATCAAGAACGAGACGTTGTCGCTCAGCCTCGAAGCTGGACGCGAAGACGGCTTCCAGGGCGAGCAGGGGATGATCGAAGGAGAGCAGGTCTGGATCGGGCTGAAGCGAACCTGAGCTTGATCACGCGAGGGCGCGTCATCTTCGTCGTCATCGCGGTCGCGGTCTTCGTCCTCGACCGCGTCACCAAGACGATCGTCGCCGCGCAGGTGCCGTACGGCGGCGAGGTCGCGGTCGTCGACCACGTCCTCGGCATCGCCAACGTGCACAACTCCGGTGCGGCCTTCGGCACCGCGCCCGCGTTCGCGCCGTTCTTCCTGCTCGCCTCCGCGCTTGTCGCCATCGGGCTGGCGGTTTACGTCTTCCGCACCGCGGCGAGCGACTTCATGTACGCGCTGCTCGGCCTCATCATGGGCGGCACCGTGGGCAACGGCTACGAGCGCCTGGTGAACGGCACGGTTACCGACTTCATCAACTTCCACTTCTGGCCGGTGTTCAACGTCGCCGACTCGGCGGTCTCGGTCGGCGTCGTCCTGCTGATCGCCGCCTACGCGTTCCGACGACCAGGCAATTAGTCGCCGCGGCGTCGTCGCCGCGGCTCGACCGCTTCCTCGCCGAGCACGCACCCGAGCTGAGCCGCTCCGCCGCCGGGCGTCTCATCCGTGAGGGGGCGGTGCGCGTCAACGGCAGGCCCTCGCGCGCGTCCGACCGGGTCGCGAAAGGCGACGTCGTCGAGTACGAACCGCCCGCGCCTAGGCCGACGGCGAGGACGTCCGCCGAGGAGATCCCACTCCGCGTCGTCTACGAAGACGTCGACCTCGTCGTCGTCGACAAGCCGGCCGGCATGGTCGTCCATCCTGCGCCAGGCCATCAGTCCGGCACGTTGGTCAATGCGCTGCTCGGCCACGGCGGCGAGTGGTCGGCCGCGGGCGGAGAGATGCGGCCTGGCATCGTCCACCGACTGGACAAAGGGACGTCGGGCCTGATCGTAACGGCGCGCAACGACGCGAGCCACCGCGCACTCGCCGCCCAGCTCAGCGATCGCACGCTGAGCCGGACGTATCTCGCCATTGCGCGCGGCAGCGTGAAGGCGGACGCGGGCGAGCTGGAGGGTGCGATCGGCCGCCACCCCCGCGAGCGCAGACGGATGGCCGTCGTCGCGGGCGGCAGGTTCGCCCGCACGCGCTACCAGGTCGTCGAACGGAGGCGAACCCATACCCTTTTGCGCTGTGACCTCGACACGGGACGCACGCACCAGATCCGGGTCCACCTGGCGGCGATGGGCCACCCGGTGGCGGGCGACGTCGAGTACGGCGGCCGCGAGCATGGCGCAACACGGCCGATGCTCCACGCCTGGCGCCTGCGTCTCCGCCATCCGCGGACGGGCGCCGAGATGACATTCGAGGCGCCACCGCCGGCCGACTTCGAGAGCTTTTGGGCCGCGGCGGAATGAACCGCGGCCTGCTCATCGTCATCTCGGGACCGTCGGGTGTCGGCAAGGACACCCTGATCAGGCGGCTGCTCGAGCTCGACCGCAACGTCCAGTACTCGATCTCCGGCACGACGCGGCAACCGCGCCCGGACGAGAAGCCCGACCAGAACTACACGTTCCTGACCCGCGAGCAGTTCGAGGACCTGGTGCGCAGAGGCGCCTTCCTCGAGCACGCGACCTACAACGGCCACCTGTACGGCACCTTCCGCGACCGGGTCGAGAAGATCCGCGACAGCGGGCGCGACGTGCTGCTCAAGATCGACGTCCAGGGCGCCGAGCAGGTCCGCCGCCTGGTACCGGAGGGCATCTTCATCTTCGTGGTCGCCCCTTCCGAGCAGGAGCTGGAGCGCCGCCAGGAGCGTCGCGGCAGCGAGTCGCCGGAGGAGCTGGAGCAGCGCCGCAAGATCGCGGTCGAGGAGATGCAGTACGCGACCCACTACCAGCACGTGGTGACCAACGACGACGTCGACCGCGCGGTGCAGGAGATCCTCGAGATCATCCGCCGCGCGCGGGCGTCGCAAACTTAGCCCGTGCCGTTAGATCCGACCCCCGTTCCGGAGGAGCTGCGCGGGCTCCGCGTCGCCTTGCTGGTCTCAGGCGGCATCGCCGCCTACAAGGTGATCGACCTCGCCTCCGCGCTGACGCAGGCGGGCGCCGAGGTGCGGGTCGCGATGACGCCGTCGGCGACCCGGTTCGTGGGCGCGCCGACATTCCAGGGCGTGACGGGCAACGCGGCCCTGACCGGCCTGTGGGCCCCAACAGATCAAACAACCGGATCACCAGAGCCGCACGTGTCGCTCGGCGACTGGGCGCAGCTGGTCCTGGTCGCGCCGGCGACCGCCAACGTGATCGGCCGGATCGCGTCGGGACGCTCGGACGACATCGTCACCGCGACGCTGCTCGCGGCGCGGTGCCCGGTCGTGGTTGCGCCGGCGATGAACGACGCCATGTGGTCGAAGCCGGCGGTGCAGGAGAACATCGCCACGCTGCGTCGCCGCGGCGTGACGATCGTCGAGCCCGAGTCGGGGCACCTGGCGAGCGGCCATGTTGGCACCGGCCGGCTGGCGGGCGCGCCGGCGCTTTTCAACGCCATGGTCCACGCGGCCCGCGCGCGCTACGACTACGCGGGCCGGCGCGTCGTCGTCACGGCCGGCGGCACCCGCGAGCCGATCGACCCCGTCCGCTTCATCAGCAACTACTCGAGCGGCAAGATGGGTTTCGCGCTGGCGGCGGCCGCAGCCGACAGGGGCGCGCGCGTGACGCTGGTGAGCGCGGCTTCGCACCCACCGCATCATGGCGTCGAGGTCCAGCACGTGGACACTGCAGAGGAGATGCTGGCCGAGCTGCGCACGCAGCTGAAAGGCGCGGACGTCCTCTTGATGGCGGCGGCGGTGGGCGACTTCCGCCCCGCGAGGACGGCGGGGCAGAAGATCCGCCGCGAGGAGACGCCCAGCCTCACCCTCCAGCTCGTGCCGATCCCGGACCTGGTCGCCGAGCTGGCAGGCGACGAGTCGCTCGCCGGCGTGTTTCGTGTGGGCTTCGCGGCGGAAGACTCCAACCTCCAGGCCAAGGGAGCCGAGAAGCTGAAGCGCAAGGGACTGCACGCCATCGTCGCCAACGACATTTCGCGCCGGGACATCGGTTTCGGCAGCGATTTCAACGCGGGCGTGCTGCTTTTCGCAGACGGCGCCCGGCACGAGCTCGAGAAGTCGACCAAGCGTGAGATGGCGGAGCGCATCCTGGATTTGGTGCTGCCGAACCTGAACCGGTAGTGGCCCTCTACGCCGAAGTGGCCGTCGAGGCCGCCCGCGGGATCGCCCGCGAGACCTACACCTACGCCGTGCCCGACGGTCTCGAGGTCGTGCCGGGGCATCGGGTGACCGTGCCGTTCGGGCGCCGCAATACTTACGGGTTCGTCGTCTCGCTCGGAACCGACGATCCGGGCGTGGAGACAAGGCCGATCGCCGGCGCCGGCGCCGAGCCCCTGCTGTTGCCGCACCAGGTCGAGCTCGCCAGGCTTGTCGCCGAGCACTACTGGCTGCCGATCGTCGAGGTCATCCGCGCGATGCTCCCTCCGCGAGTGCGGAGCACGGGCTCCGCGGGGTCAGCCGCGTCGAGCCGCCAGACGCGACACTCCCGTCTCCTGCAGATGGCCACCGGGGCCGGCGCGCTCGAGCCGGTCCAGTTGACCGAGCAACAGAACAAGGCGCTGGACGTCATCGCGACCAACCCGGTCACGCTGCTCCACGGCGTCATCGCCAGCGGCAAGACGGAGGTCTACCTCGCGGCCGCCGAGCGCGCGCTGGCGGAAGGACTTCGCGTGCTGCTGCTCGTACCCGAGATCTCGCTGACCCCGCAGCTCGTGCAGCGCGTCCGGGCGCGCTTGAAGGCGCCGGTCGCGGTCCTGCACACGCAGCTGACCGAGCTCGAGCGCGCCCAGCAGTGGTGGCGGACGCGGCGGGGCGAGGCGCAGGTCGTGCTGGGCAGCAGGTCCGCGGTCTTCGCGCCGATCCCGCACCTCGGCCTTGTCTGCCTCGACGAGGAGGGCTCGGCGGCGTACAAGCAGGACCGCACGCCGCGCTACGAGACGGGCTGGGTCGCGCGGCGCCTCGCGGCCGTGACCGGCGCGCGCCTGGTGATGGGCTCGGCGACGCCGGCGGTCACGACCTACGACGAGGCGGTGACGGGGAAGATCGCGCTCGCCACGATGACCAGGCGCGTGCGCGGCCACGACGCCCCGGTCGAGCTCGTCGACATGCGCGACGAGGCCGCTGAGGGCCACCGCCAGCCGCTTTCGCGGCGGCTCGTCGAGGTGGTGACCACGACCCTCGAGGACGAGGAGCAGGCGATCCTCTATCTCAACCGTCGCGGCCTCGCGACCTACGTCATGTGCCGCGACTGCGGGCGCTCGGTGCAGTGCCTCGGCTGCTCAGTGGCGCTGGTGCAGCACGCCGAGATCGAAGGATTGGTATGTCACTACTGCGGTTACACGCGCGCGATGCCTTCGGTGTGCGACCACTGCGGCTCGCGCAACATCCGCGGCCTCGGCATGGGCACGCAGCGGCTCGAGGGGATGGTCAAACGCCTGTGGCCGCAGGCGCGCGTGCTGCGCCTCGACAGCGACATCGCCCGCGGCCCGGATTCCTACCTGCGCGTGTGGGAGGCGTTCAGCGAGCGCCGCGCGGACATCCTGGTGGGCACACAGCTGGTGACGCGGGGCCTCGACCTGCCCGCGGTCACTTGCGTCGGCGTCGTCGACGCCGACCTGCCGCTGCACTTTCCCGACTACCGCTCCGCGGAGAACACTTTCGCGCTGGTCGCGCAGGTCGCCGGCCGCGCGGGTCGCGACGGACGGCCGTCACGCGTGATCGTGCAGACCAGCAACCCGGAGCACTACGCGCTGCGCTGCGCTGCAGAAAACGATTACGCCGGCTTCTACGAGTCCGAGCTTCCCCCGCGCAAGGCATTCGTCTTTCCGCCCTATGCCGAGCTTGCGGTGCTGACGCGCACGGACCACGACGACGCACGCGCCGCCGCGTCGGCGCGCGAGGCAGCCGACACGATGGCGAGCGGGATGCTCAAGGAAGGCATCGAGGGCATCCGGGTGATGGGTCCGTCGCCTGCGTTCATCCACCGCCTGCGTGGCGAGTACCGCTGGCAGGTTACGTTGAAGGGTGCCGGGCTCGTACGCGTGCGCCACCTCGCGCCGCGCGGCAAGGACTGGAGCTATGACATTGACCCCACAACGTGACGCCGCGACCAGGAAGAGGGACGTCCTTGCGCAGCTGGCCAAGCAAGGCCACTACTGGCTCGCGACCGCCACGGTCGGGGGCAAGTCGCACGTCATCGCGGTTTCGGCATGGTGGAACGGCGACGATGAGTTCGTGTTCGCCACCCGCGGGCCGACAATCACGGCCAAGAACCTGGCCATGAATCCCGCGGCCACTCTGGTCGCCGGCACCCCGGAGGACGCGATCGTCATCCAGGGGCAGGTGATAGAGAGCCGGGCCGCCGAAGACGCGCGCGACCTGTGCGAAGGGTTCAAGAAGGCGTGCGGCTGGGATCCCCGTGAGGAAGGAAACGACTGGATCATGTACCGCCTGAGGCCGACAGGAATCAAAGCCTTTCGCGGATACGAGGAGGTTCAGGGCCGGGACGTCA
The DNA here is from genome assembly GCA_035280365.1 of Candidatus Dormiibacterota bacterium. Lineage (GTDB taxonomy): Bacteria > Chloroflexota > Dormibacteria > Dormibacterales > Dormibacteraceae > 40CM-4-65-16. Next base: position 5,985 of record DATEGB010000033.1, read on the forward strand.
TGATCCGTTCCCGCTGGGTTGTGTAACAGCCGGTTGGGTTTTCGCACCCCACGGGTAGAATCCAGATCGATGGTCCGGCAGATCCTGACGTTCGAGCATCCAGTCCTTCGCGAGAAGGCGAAGAAGGTCACGCGCATCGACGCGTCGATCCAGCGCCTGCTCGACGACCTGACCGAGACCATGATCGACGCACCGGGCGCAGGTCTCGCGGCCAACCAGATCGGAGTGGCACTTAGGGTCTGCGTCGTCAAGGGAGACGACAAGCAGATCTGGGGCCTCGTCAATCCGGAGCTCGTCAAGAAAGAAGGGACGCAGCTCGGTTACGAGGGCTGCCTCAGCTATCCGGGATGGGTGGGCGAGGTCGAGCGCGCCGAGACGGTGGTCGTCAAAGGCCGCAACCGGCACGGCAAGGAGATCCGCATCAAGTCGTCAGGCTTCACCGCTCGCGCGTTCCAGCACGAGCTGGACCACCTCGACGGCGTCCTCTTCACCGACAGGCTGACCAGCCTGGACACGCTGCGCCGAGTCGAGGACCTCGTCGGCGACGAGAAGGAAGAAGCCGTCGCCGCGGCTTCGGGGTAACGGCGCTCTACAAGATCGTCTTCGCCGGCAGCGCCGAGTTCGCCGTGCCTTCGCTGCGCGCGCTCGAGAAAGCGGCCCACGATATCGCGCTCGTGGTCACGCAGCCCGACCGCCCGGCGCGCCGAGGCCTGAAGCTGACTCCCCCGCCGGTGAAGGTCGCGGCGGAAGAGCTCGGCCTACCCATCCATCAGCCCGACCGGATCCGCGACGCCGATGCTGTCGAGCGCCTGCGCGGGCTGTCGCCCGACTTCCTCGTCGTGGTCGCGTACGGCCAGATCCTTCCTCCGTCTGTGCTCTCGGTCCCACGCCTGGGTGCGATCAACGTGCACGCGTCGCTGCTGCCGCGCTGGCGGGGCGCGGCGCCGGTCGCGCGGGCGATCCTCGCCGGTGACACAGAGACCGGAGTGACGATCATGAAGATGGACGAGCAGCTCGACCACGGACCGATCCTCGGCGTGCGGGCGACGCCGATCGGCAAGGACGAGGATGCTAGGACGCTGACCGCGCGCCTGGCCGAGATGGGCGCCGAGCTGCTGGTGGAGACGCTGGGAAACTTCGATGATCTTCGCGTGGTGGGACAGGACCACAAGCGGGCCACCGTCGCGCCCAAGCTGAGCAGGGAGGAGGGGGAGCTCGACTGGAGCCTCGCCGCCGCCGAGCTCGACCGGCGTGTCCGCGGGCTTCAGCCGTGGCCCGGCGCCACGCTGCCGACCTCGCGCGGCCGGGTGAAGGTGATCAAGGGCCACCTCGAGGGCGATCGTTACGTCCTCGACCTCGTCCAGCTACCGGGCAGGAGGCCGGCTCCGGCGAAACAGGTGCTGACCGATGCCTGAGCGAGACGAAAAGGAAAGGGACGTTGCGGTCAACCGCCGCGCCTACCACGACTACTTCATCGACGAGAAGTACGAGGCAGGCGTGATGCTCACCGGCACCGAGGTCAAGTCGGTACGCAATGGCCGCACCAACCTGCGCGACGGCTACGTGCGCATCGACAACGGCGAGGCGTGGCTCGAGAACGTGCACATCTCGCCTTACGCCCAGGGAAACCTGATGAACCACGAGCCGCTTCGCCCGCGCAAGTTGCTGCTCCACCGCAAGGAGATCGCGAGCCTGATCGGCAAGGTCAAGCAGCGGGGGTACACGCTGATCCCGCTGCGCGTGTACTTCTCACGCAACCACGCCAAGGTCGAGGTCGGCCTGGCGCGGGGCAAGCGGCAGTACGACAAGCGCGATGCAATCGCTGAGCGCGAGGCGAAGCGGGAGATCGCTAGAGCTGTGAGGAGGGGCTGATGAAGGTTCTGTTCATCGCGGGTTTTGGCCCGATCGCGCCGGATCCAGTCGAGTCGCGCAAGCTCTACGAGGACACGCTCGGCATCGCCTTCAAGACCGACGACGACTACAGCCACACCGAGGAGGTGAAAGGCGCCAACACGTTCGCGGTCTGGCCGCTCGCGCAGGCGGCGGAGTCGTGCTTCGGCAGCAAGGAGTGGCCAGCCGACGTGACCCGACCGCAGGCCTGGCTCGAGTTCGACGTCGACGACGTCGAGGCCGCGACGCGCGAGCTCGAGCAGCGCGGCTACCAGCTCCTGGTCAGCAACCGGACGGAGCCGTGGGGGCAGGTCACCACCCGCCTGATCAGCCCTGAGGGCTTGCTCGTCGGCGTGACCATGACGCCCTGGATGCGCGAAAAGGCCTAGTCGGTCAGCTCTTCGGCGAGCAGGTCCATGAGCAGGCCGTCGTGCCACTCGCCGTCCAGGCCGCGCTCGTACCTGCGCATCACGCCGACCGGCTTGAACCCGACGCGCTCGTACGCCTTGATGGCGTTCACGTTAAGCGCCGCGGGGTCGATGACCAGGCGGTGATGGCCGCGCTCGTCGATCAGGTAGCGGGCCAGCACCTTGATCGCCTCCGGCCCGAGGCCCTTGCCCTGCCACGGCTCGCGAATCGAGATGTCGATGCCGGCGTGCCTGTACATGTCGTCCGATTCCTCGTAGCTCTGGATCATCCCGATGGCCTCGCCGTCGACCTCGATCAGGTAGTGCTCGTCTCCCTCTTCGGCAGCCATTGTGTCCTCGACCGACTTCTTCGGGTCGCCCCACCACCTGGACACCGTCGGATCGCTGAAGATCCGCAGCAGCGTTGGTTCGTCGCCCTTGCGCACCTGACGAAGCACGACGCGCGGGCCGCGGAGCTCAGGCGGCGAGGTTGATCCCGATCGCCCGCAGGCGCTTGTTCAGCGAGTCGAAGGCGAACTGCACGATCTCGCTCTCGGTGTGCCCGTACTCGGTGATGTAGCGCGGATCGGGAGGATCGAGCGTCCCGGTGATGAGTGGCAGGGACTCCACCAGCGTCCTCTGGATCAAAGGCGCATAGCGGGACGGGTCCTCGCGCACCGCGTCCTGAAGGACCTTGATGCCGAAGCTCACGTGCCGCGATTCGTCCCGGGCGACCGCGGTGAAGCCACGGTAAAAGCCGCGGTCCGTCAAGCCTTGCTCGCGCATCGACTCGAGCTCGAAGCGCTGGCCCGTCAGGGCGATCGTTGCCTCGATGACGATGTGATAGAGGGTGACTCCTTCGACGAACGCCTCGAAGTCTTTCGGGTTGCTCGCCAATCGCTGGGCGGTCGACGGGAGCCGCTCGTAAAAGAGGATGTTGTAGCCCTCGTTGGCGTCGGGCCGGATCTCCTTCAGCAGCTGCGTCATGTCACGCGCGTCGCTGCCGCAGACCTCGCGCCACCACTTCTCGAAGAAGACCGTGTGGCGCGCCTCGTCGACCATCTGGGTGGAGAGAAAGACCTCGATCTCCGGGGTCGGCGCTGCCCAGACGAAGGGCGCCAGGGTCGACGTCACGCGCTCCTCGCCGTTGAAAAAGAGGCGGTGCGACCAGAGCGTCGCCTTCCTGTCCAGGTCGCTGGCATCGAGCCAGTCCTGGCGGTCGATGGAGAAGTCGATGTCCCCGACCGACCACTGCTGCGACTCCCAGCGGCGGTAGAGGTCCATGTAGCTGGGCATGTTCTCGATCCCACGGTCGATGAACGACAGCACGTCGTCGATGCGGATGTCGCCCAGCTCCTTCAGGCTCGCGCGCCCGATGCGGTCGAGGTCGGTGGCGGCCATGTCCGGATCAAGTGTAGGCGGGGGGTCTCGCGGGTAGAATCGAGGGGCGACCAGGTTCAGCTTCGTGGGGGCGTCCGGTCTCGACGGGGCAGTTGAGCTTCGGGATTGCGAGCCGAGAGCCGCGAGCGTTACAGCGCAGCGTTTCACAAACGCCAACAAGAACACCGCTTTCGCCCTCGCTGCGTAAGCAGTAAGGACTGAAGCCCCGG
>DATEGB010000034.1:0-3576 GCA_035280365.1 Candidatus Dormiibacterota bacterium
CAGGACCCGTGTCACGCCGCGGCGCACGATCTTGCTCTTGCTCTTGGCCTCGACCTGGTCGCAGATCACGACCTTGTGCCCCGCCCGGAGCAGCTTGCCGACATATGACTGCCACGCGTGGTGCGGCACGCCGCACATGGGCGCGCGACCCGTCTTGCCCAGCGGCCGCGATGTCAGCTGCACGCCCATGATCGGCGCGGCGACCTTGGCGTCGTCGAAGAAGATCTCGTAGAAGTCGCCGAGCCTGAAGAGAATGATTCCGTCGGGATGCTTCTCCCTCGCCTCCCGGTACTGCCGCATGACCGGAGTGGCGGGGATGGTCACGCCGCGCTCTTAAGAGGTCCCCGCGAATTCACGCCGCAGGCTCTGAATTCGTGGGGATTAGCAGTCCCACGAGCTGTGCAGCGCTCGACTGCACCACGCGCATGTTCACCACATCACCGGGTCTGATGTCGCCGCCGCGGAGGACGACGCCGCGCTTGCCCTGCCGGATGCGGCCGTAGGGACGCCCGAGCTCGTCGCGGGCTTCGACCAGGACCTCGACGTCACGGCCCACCCACCGCGCCGTCTTGCGCGCCGCGATCTCCCGCGACAACGCCAGCAGGTCGTTGAGCCGGCGCAGCTTCTCGTCACGCGGCACGTCGTCCCGCATGCGCGTGTCCGCGAACGTGCCCGGTCGCGGCGAATACATGGCGATGTGGACGACGTCGAACTCGATCTCCTCGACGAGCCTGCGCGTATTCATGTAGGCGGCTTCGGTCTCGGCCGGGAAGCCGACGATGACGTCGGTCGCCAACCCGATGTCGGGCATCAACCGGCGGGCGTTCTCGATGATCGCGCGGTAGTGGCGTGTCTGGTAGCCACGCGCCATTCGCTTCAGCACCGCGTCGTCCCCCGACTGCACGGGAAGCTGAAGCTCGCGGCAGACGACATCGCTCGCAGCCATGACCTCGAGAAGCTCGGGCTCCAGGTCCTGCGGGTGCGACGTCATGAAGCGAAGCCGCCTCAGGCCCGGGATGCGCTCCACCTCGCGCACGAGCGCGGCGAGACCGCCCCGCCCGTCGGGATCGTGGTAGTCGTCGACGTTCTGTCCCAGAAGCACGATCTCCCGTGCGCCATCGGCCACGGCCTGCCGGCACTCGGCGACGACCAAGTCCAGCGGCACGTGCTTCTCCCGGCCGCGGACGCGCGGGACGATGCAGAACGTGCAGTTGTGGTCGCACCCCTGGATGACCCGGACATAGTGGCTGACCCCGGTCCGGCCCGCCTGCGGAAGCGCCTCCCCCTCGGAGTAGTCATAGCGCGCGGAGAGCGCGGCGACGAACGGCTCGTACTCGCCGATCGGCACGACCACGTCGAGGTGTGGAAAGCGCCGACGCAAGCCCTCGCCTTCCTTGCCGACCAGGCATCCGGTCAGGGCGATGGTCCGCTCGGGAGTCTTCCACTCGCGCAGCTCGTGGAGCTTGGAGTAGACGCGATCCTCGGACGCCTGGCGCACGACACACGTGTTGAGGATGGCGACATCGGCGCGGTCCAGCGATTCCTCGACGTAGCCGGCCGCGAGTAGCCTTCGGGCGAGGCTCTCGGAATCCGCGGAGTTCATCTGGCACCCGATGGTCCAGACATGGAAAGACCTGGTCTGGACGGTCGTTATCTGCTCTCCACCAACAGTCGGATTCCGGTGCGCTCCTCGCCGTCGATCGAGATGTCGATGAACGCGGGGATGCAGACCAGGTCGAGCCCACCGGGAGCGACGTAGCCGCGAGAGATGGCGATCGCCTTGACCGCCTGGTTGATGGCGCCGGCGCCTATCGCCTGCACCTCGACCCGACCCTTGCTGCGGATCACGCCCGCGATCGCGCCCGCGACCGCTACCGGCTTAGACGTGGCCGAAACCTTGAGCACCTCTACTGGAGCGCGCTCCGCTGACATTTGCTGGAACCCCTTCAAACGTGTTCACGGTCGATTCGCTGGATCGATGTAGCCCGGCCGCTGGAAGGATTAATGGTAACCAGAACCGAATTGAAAGTCACCGGCCCAGAGGCCACGACGAAGCGGTTCGGGACCCCCGTCAGGAAGCGCTGGATGACCACGTCCTTGTCCATGCCGATGCAGCCGTCGCGAGGTCCGACCATGCCCACGTCAGTGACGTAGGCGGTCCCCGCGGGCAGGATCCGGGCGTCGGCGGTGGCGACGTGGGTGTGGGTGCCGACGACGGCGCTGGCCCGGCCGTCCAAGTACCACCCCATGGCGGTCTTCTCCGACGTCGCTTCGGCGTGCATATCGCAAAAGACCACCCTGACGCCCGGGTGCTCGCCCAGTATCGCGTCGGCCGCGCGGAATGGGTCGTCCAGGTTGTCGAGGAAGATGCGGCCCATCAGGTTCATGACCAGCACGTCCTGACCGGCGGCCTGGACCACGCAGGAGCCTTTGCCGGGCGCGGGCGGCGGATAGTTGGCCGGTCGCAGAACCCGTTCCAGGGTGGGCAGCTCGCCGACGAACTCTTTCTGGGCGAAGACATGGTTGCCGGTCGTGATGACGTCCGCCCCAGCGGCCTTGAGCTCGGCCGCGATCTTGGCGGTCAGCCCGAAGCCTCCGGCCGCGTTCTCGCCGTTGAGCACGGTCAGGTCGGGCTGCAGCTCCTCCTTCAGCCCAGGCAGCAGAGCCTTCACGGCGTCGCGGCCCGGGTGGCCGACCACGTCGGCCACGAACAGGATCTTGAGGTCGGCGTCAGGCATTGCTCGATTGTCGTGGAAAAGAAAAAGGGAGCCGGATGACCCGACTCCCTTGATCGACTACTTGGCGTACTCCACCGCCCTGGTCTCCCGCACCACGGTGACGCGGATCTGGCCGGGGAAGCTAAGCTCGGATTCGATGCGCTTGGCGATGTCCCTCGCCATCAGCTGGGCAGCCGTGTCGTCGATCTGCTCCGGCTTGACCAGGATCCGGACCTCGCGGCCGGCCTGGATGGCGTACGACTGCTGGACTCCCGTGAACGAGTTGGCGATCTCCTCGAGCTTCTCGAGCCGCTTGACGTAGGCCTCGAGCGACTCCCTGCGCGCTCCGGGGCGCGCGGCGGAGATGGCGTCGGCGGCGATCAGGAGGAGCGCCTCGATCGTGTGGGGCTCCTCGTCGTAGTGGTGAGCGCGGACCGCGTGGACCACAGGCGCCGGAACCTGGTGCCGCTGCAGCAGGTCCGCTCCGATCACGGCGTGGGAACCCTCGACCTCGTGGTCGATGGCCTTGCCGATGTCGTGAAGCAGGCCTGAGAGCTTGGCGATGCGGACGTCGGCCCCGATCTCGGACGCCATCATTGCGGCGAGGTGGGCGACCTCCTTGGAGTGGTTCAGCACCTGCTGGCCGTAGCTGGTCCGGAAGCGCAGGATGCCGAGGTGGCGGACGACCTCAGGGTGCAGCCCCTGCAGGCCGAGCTCAAGGACCGCCGCCTCGCCCTCCTCTTTGACCCTCTGCAGGACCTCCTGGCGGGACTTGGCGACGATCTCCTCGATGCGCGCCGGGTGGATGCGTCCATCCACGATGAGCTTGTTCAGCGCGACCCTTGCGACCTCGCGGCGC
>DATEGB010000035.1:0-5230 GCA_035280365.1 Candidatus Dormiibacterota bacterium
GACCCACAAGGCCGAGGACGCTTTCGAAGGCGCCAACTGGGCGCTGCTCGTGGGTGCGGCTCCGCGCAAGCAGGGCATGGAGCGATCGGACCTGCTTTCAGTCAACGGCGGCATTTTCGGGCCCCAGGGCCAGGCGCTCGCCAAGACCGCCTCCAGCGATATTCGGATCCTGGTCGTCGGCAATCCATGCAACACCAACGCCTACATCGCACGGTTGAACGCGCCGGAGATTGCCCCCGAGCGCTGGTTCGCCATGATGAGGCTGGACGAGAACAGGGCGAGGGCGGAGCTGGCCCAGAAGGCCAAAGTGCCGGTCGCGGCCATCTCCAACGTGGGGGTCTGGGGGAATCATTCCACCACTCAATACCCGGACCCGCGGAACGCACGGATAGCGGGTCTGCCAGTCTTCGAGGTCATCTCGGACCACGGCTGGCTCAAAGGCAAGTTCGTGGAGACGGTGCAGAAACGGGGTGCCGCGGTGATCGAGGCCCGCGGTTCTTCGTCGGCAGCCTCGGCGGCGAACGCGGTCATCGACTCGGTGAAGAGCGTGCGCGAGGCGACACCATGGGGCGACTGGCACTCGCTCGCAGTGGTCAGCCATGGCGAGTATGGGGTTCCAGACGGACTTCAATTTGGCTTCCCGGTCCGCTCCGACGGCGAGCATTGGGAGGTGGTTCCCGACCTTCAGCACGACGACGACGCGTGGAAGCGGATCAAGACCACCACGCAAGAGCTCATGCAAGAGCAAGAGATGGTGAAGGGGTTGGTTCCGGCCCAGGCGTAGCTCCCTAAGCTTGGTTGAGTGAGCGTGACCCTCGACCGCCACTCGTTCCCCTTCACCGCCATCGTCGGCCAGGAATCGATGAAGCTGGCCCTGATCCTCAATGCCATCGTGCCGACGATCGGCGGCGTGCTCATCCGCGGCGAGAAGGGAACGGGCAAGTCGACCGCGGTGCGTGCCCTGGCCAGGCTGCTGCCGGAGCGCGATGTCGTCGAGGGGTGTCACTTCGGGTGCGACCCCTCCGACCTGGAGGCGCTGTGCGGCGACTGCCGGGGCCGCCTGAAGTCGGCCGGCGCACTGCCTCATCGCAAGCGCCGTATGCGCGTGGTCGAGCTGCCCATCAACGCGTCCGAGGACCGGGTCGTGGGCACGATCGACATCGAAGCCGCGCTGCGCACAGGCAGCAAACGTTTCGAGCCCGGCGTGCTGGCCGAGGCCAATCGCAACATCCTCTACGTCGACGAGGTCAACCTCCTGGACGATCACCTGGTCGACGTCCTCCTCGACGCCGCGGCGATGGGATTAAACGTGATCGAGCGCGAGGGCTTGTCTTACAGCCACCCGTCTCGCTTCATCCTCGTCGGGACGATGAACCCCGAAGAGGGTGAGCTGCGGCCGCAGCTCCTCGACCGGTTTGGGCTTTGCGTCGATGTCGAAGGCATTCGTGATCCAGATGAGCGCGTGTTGATCGCCGAGCGTGATGCAGCCTTCAACCGCGGCGACCACGAGTTCGCGAACGAGTTTGCCGCCGCTGACGCGAATCTCTCCCGCGCACTGGCCGAGGCGATCGCGCGCGTCGAGGAGGTGCGCTTGACGCCGAGTCACGCCCGGCTGATCTCCTCGATCTGCGTCGAGGCCGAGGTTCTCGGTCACCGCGCCGACGTTGTGATCGACCACGCCGCGCGTGCCCTCGCTTCATACCGCCGGCACGCGTGGCCCACCCGCGACGACATTTACGACGCGGCGACGCTCGCCCTCGCCCATCGTGCACGCCAGCCGGTTCGGCATGACTCGGACGACGTCACCTCGACCGAGCAGGGCCAGCCGCAAGAAGGCTCGCAGCCGTCTGACTCCGAGACCGGCGACGTGCAGGCGTCCGACAGTGAGGCGGCGACCGAGGCGTCGGCGGAGCAGAGTGCAAGCGCCTCGGAGACGGCCCAGCGGTCGGCCGGGGCGGACACCGGGGTCACCGCCGGCGGCTCCAGCGGACACGAGTCGGCGCCCGAGGCGCTGCAGACGTTCAATCTGCGCCGCATCGACCTGCCCCGCCAGCGCCGCGTGCGCAAGCAGGGCGGCAAGCGGGCGCCGAGCCAGACGCCTGACCGTCGCGGTCGTTACGTCCGCGCCGAGCCCAAAGACAAGGTGAACGACCTGGCGATCGACGCCACCGTGCGCGCTGCCGCGCCGCTGCAGAAGGAAAGAGGTCGCCGCCACGGCGAGCGGCTGATGCTCGAGCGTCAGGACCTGCGCCAGAAAGTGCGCGAGCGCAAGGTCGGCAACCTGATCGTCTTCGTGGTCGACGCGTCGGCATCGATGGACGCCGAGCAGAGGATGGCGGCGACGAAGGGCGCCATCCTCTCGCTGCTACAGGACGCGTACGTACGCCGGGACCGAGTGGCAGTGGTCATCTTCAAGAATCGGACAGCGGAGGTGGTGTTGCGTCCGACGTCGAGCGTGTCGCTCGCGCGGCGGCGGCTCGAGCGGCTGTCGGTGGGCGGGACCACGCCGCTGACCCATGGGCTGATGGCGGGATACAAGGTGGTGAAAACCGAGCTCTTGCGCGACCCGACGATTCGGCCGCTGCTGGTGCTGATCAGCGACGGCCGCGGCAACATTTCGATGTTCAAGGAAGAACCGCTCGTCGAGGCGCAGAAGGTCGCGGCGCTCATCGACGCCGAGGACATCGATGCGCTGGTCATCGACTCGGCACGGGACTACAGCCATCTGCCGTCGGTCCAGCACCTCGCGCGGGTCGCGCCCATGTACCAGACGTACGCCATCAACGCCTGTGCCGACCTGGCCGAGCGCATGGGCGCGCACTACTATGGCCTCTACGACCTGTCGCGAGACGAGATTGCAACCGCGGTTGAACGGGAGCTTGGCCGAGGCCGGTAACAAAGCCCGGTCCCGGCGCGTATAACTTCCGAAACCTTGAACAAGCCGGGCCTGGTTGCGCTCGCCGGACTGCTTTTGCTCGGCTGCTCACAGTCGAGCCCTCAGTCGAACGTGCCCAGCGATGGCGTGCACATCAGCGGCGCGGTCACGGGTCTGTATCCGATCGCCGACGGTGGAACGTGTGCGGTCGCCAACCTCCCCGCTGGGCGGCAGTTCGTCTTCTCACCAAATCCCGGCCCGCAAGATGCAACCGTCGGCGCGGTGATCACGGACTACACAGGACCCGGCGTCTACTCGAACGTGGACCTCTACGTCATCGTCGGAGGTCGAACCTGGTCGACCAACGCGGGGTCGATCACGATCCAGTCCGCTGACGCGGCCCAGGCCGCCGGCACGATCGCGGCCAAGCATATCCAGCAGGTCGATCGGCTCAGCACCGTCGACGTGGCCGGCTCATGGACATGCCGGATGGTGGCCGTACCCGGCAGCAGCGGCACACCCACGACGTCACCGAGCCCGGAGGTGCCGCGCCCCGCGGCGACGCCGGAGGGGACGCCGGTCGAGAAACAGGTGCTTCCGCCTGCGACCGATTTTCCCGTCGCCAACCTGTGCTCGACCCCGCTTCACTACACCGCCGACGGCAACGCGACGCCGCTCTTCTGTCGCGGCGGTGAGGTCAATGTCCTGGCCTGGAAGTTCTACGCCAACGTGAGCCCGAGCATTCTGGGTCTCGGTTTGAATCCCACGGCCGGCCAGGTGCAGGCGGCGCTGTGCGACGACTTCAACCGTAGCCACGCCACCAAGGTCGCAGAAGAGAGCGGCTACGCAATGGCGACCGCGTATTACGGCTGGGCCTTCAACCTGAAACCAGACCCGGCGACCTGCCGATGACGCGTCGGTAACATCTAGCTGCGCATGGCCATCGACCGTTACTCCTACCCCTTCACCGCGATCGTTGGACAGGACGACATGAAGCTCGCCCTCGTCCTGAACGCGATCAACCCCACGATCGGCGGCGTCCTGATCCGCGGCGAGAAAGGCACCGGCAAGTCGACCGCGGTCCGGGCCCTCGCCCGGCTGCTGCCGGAACAACAAGTGGTCGAGGGCTGCCATTTCGGATGTCACCCGGACGACCCTGAGGACTGGTGCCTCGACTGCCGCGAGCGTGCCCGGGCCGGCGAACTGCCGACAACGACCCGGCGCATGCGCGTCGTCGAGCTGCCCATCAATGCGTCCGAGGACCGCGTGGTCGGCACGATCGACCTGGAAGCGGCTTTGAAGGAAGGCTCGCGCCGGTTCGAGCCGGGCGTGCTGGCGGAGGCCAATCGCAACATCCTTTACGTCGACGAGGTCAACCTCCTCGACGACCACATCGTCGACGTGCTTCTCGACGCGGCGGCGATGGGCATCAACACGGTGGAGCGCGAAGGTGTGTCCGTCTCGCACCCTTCTCGGTTCATCCTGGTCGGGACCATGAACCCCGAAGAGGGCGAGCTGCGTCCGCAACTGCTCGACCGGTTCGGCCTGTGCGTGGACGTGGAGGGTATCCGCGACCTCGACCAGCGGGTCGCGATAGTCGAAAAGCGTGCGGTGTGGGAGGACGACCCCAACCTCTTTTACCAGCAGCACGCGGAATCGGAGCAGGCAGTGCGCTCGCAGATCGCGGAAGCGATCGCCACCTTCCCTGAGGTGATGCTGTCGCGCGAGATCCTGCGCCTCATCGCACAGATCTCAATCGCGCTTGAGGTCGACGGTCACCGCTCGGACCTGGTGTGCGCCCGGGCCGCGCAGGCCAAGGCCGCATACGACAGCGCGGAGGAGGTCGACGTCCAGCACGTCGGGGACGTAGCGCAGATGGTGTTCGCGCATCGCGTCCACTCGGTTCCGTTCGGCAAGGGTGGACCGAACCTCGGCGAGGTCATCTCGCGGATGGTCGGCCAGGGCTAGCAGCCAACTGATTTCCCGCCGGTGCACGCACTCGCCGCAAATTTGCGCCTGAGGCGACGGTAAGCCGACAGCACGGTCGAAAACCGGCTCTAGACTGAACCGCGGCATGGCATCGCTCTCCCGGGAACCCTCCCTTCAACCGCGACGCGCGGCAGAGCTCCTCGATCGCGTCGAGAAGAACATCCATCACGTTATCGTCGGCAAGGATCGAGTGGTACGGCTCGCCCTCGCCGGTCTGGTCGCCGGCGGTCACGTCCTGCTCCAGGACCTGCCAGGCACCGGGAAGACGATGCTCGCCCGCGCGCTCGCAACCTCGGTCGGCGGTACGTTTCGTCGCATCCAGTGCACGCCGGACTTGCTCCCGTCAGACATCACAGGTTCGAGCGT
>DATEGB010000036.1:0-36588 GCA_035280365.1 Candidatus Dormiibacterota bacterium
CGAGCGCTACCCGTTCTTCGGCGAAGACCCGCTGTCCATGGGCGAGGCGATGGGCTTGATGGAGCGGTTGCAGCAGATGGACCGGCTCGAGTCGCAGCTCGAGCGCGGCAGCTTCCGGCCGGATGACGTCGACCGCTCGCTGGCGCAGCAGCTGCTCGGGCCCGAGGCGCGGCAAGCGCTCGATCAGCTCCGCCAGGTCACTGACGTGCTCGAGAAGGCGGGCTACGTCGAGCGCAAGGGGCGCCGGCTCGAGCTCACGCCGCGTGGCATGCGCAGGATCGGCCAGTCGGCGCTGCGCGACATCTTCGACCAGCTCAAGAAGACGCGCATGGGCCAGCACCAGCTGTGGCGCGGCGGTCTCGGCACCGACGCGTCCGACGAGCTGAAGGTTTACGAGTACGGCGACCCCTTCCTGCTCGACATGAAGGAGACGCTCTTCAACTCGATCGTGCGCGAGGGGCCGAAGGTGCCGGTCAAGGTGGCGCCGCAGGACTTCATCGTCCACCGGACCGAGCACATGACGCAGGCGTCGACGGTGCTGATGATCGACATGAGCCGCTCCATGTTCCTGCGCGGCTGCTTCCTCGCCGCCAAGAAAGTGGCGATAGCGCTCGACTCCTTGATTCGCTCCCAGTACCCGCGCGACTCGCTCTACGTGGTCGGCTTCTCGAACTACGCGGTCGAGCTCAAGCCGCAGACACTGCCGCAGCTGGCGCTCAACGACTACGTCTACGGCACCAACATGCAGCACGGCTTTCAGCTGGCGCGCTCGCTGCTGGCCAAGCACCGCGGCAACCGCCAGGTGATCATGATCACGGACGGCGAGCCGACCGCCCACCTCGAGGAGAATGGCCGGGCGTCGTTCGCTTATCCGCCGACCTACAAGACGATCCAGCAGACGCTGAGCGAGGTGAAGCGGTGCACTCGCGACCGGATCACGATCAACACCTTCATGCTCGAGCGTGGGCCGTACCTGACGGAGTTCATCAACCAGATGACGCGGATCAACAAGGGCCGCGCCTTCTTCGTCTCGCCGGACAGGCTCGGTGAGTACATCCTGGTCGACTACGTGAGCGGCAAGCAGCGCCGGCGCGCGAGCACGCGCAGCCGGGCGCGCATCGCTTAGCGTTTATCTGTGCCCCGCCGAAATCTGAGCCCTGCCGCTCTGTACGAGCAGGCAGTCCTTCGCCAGGAGGCGAGCATCGTCTCCAGCGGCGCGCTGACCGCGGAGACGGGCAAGCACACCGGCCGCTCGCCGAAAGACAAGTTCTTCGTCAAGGAGTCGACGAGCCAGGAGGCAATCTGGTGGCACCCGGGCAACCAGCCGATCGCGACCGACAAGTTCGACGGCCTGCTGCGGAGGATGCAGGAATTCATCGAAACGCACGACGTGTTCACGCAGGACGTGTTCGCGTGCGCCGATCCGCGCTACCGCGTTCGGGTGCGCGTGATCTCAGAGCTCGCCTGGCACAGCCTGTTTGCGCGCAACCTCTTCATCCGCCCCACGGCGGACGAGCTGATGGAGTTCGAGCCGGACTTCACCGTGATTTCGCTGCCCTCGGTGAAGGCCGAACCCCAGCGGGACGGAACGCGCAGCGAAACTTTCATCCTGGTCAACCTCGGCCGCAAGATCGTGATCATCGGCGGCACCGGCTACGCCGGCGAGATCAAGAAGTCGATCTTCACGGCGCTCAACTACCTGCTGCCGGCGCAGAACGTCTTTCCGATGCACTGCTCGGCGAACACCGACGCCGACGGCTCCGACGTGGCGCTGTTCTTCGGCCTCAGCGGCACCGGCAAGACGACCCTGTCGGCCGAGCCGTCAAGGCGCCTCATCGGGGACGACGAGCACGGCTGGAGCGACCGTGGCGTCTTCAACTTCGAGGGCGGCTGCTACGCCAAGACGATCCGCATCCACAAGGAGTCCGAGCCCGAGATCTACACGGCGACCGAGAGCTTCGGCACGATTCTCGAGAACGTCGTCTTCGACCCGCGGACCCGGGTGCCGGACTACGACTCGGACGAGAAGACCGAGAACACGCGCGCCGCCTACCCGATCGACCTGATCCCGAACGCGGTGGTGACTGGCATGGGCAGCCACCCGCACAACGTCATGTTCCTCTCGGCCGACGCCTTCGGCGTCCTTCCCCCGGTGTCGCGGCTCGACGAAGACCAGATCCGCCACTACTTCCTCAGCGGGTACACGGCCAAGGTCGCGGGCACGGAGAGCGGCGTCACCGAACCGGAACCGATCTTTTCGACCTGCTTCGCGGCCCCGTTCCTCGTACTGCCGCCGGAGCGCTACGCCGACATGCTCATCGAGCGCGTCAAGCGCCATCACGCCGACGTGTGGATGCTGAACACCGGCTGGGTGGGCGGGCCGTACGGCGTGGGGGAGCGGATGTCGATCGCGCACACCCGGGCCATCGTGCGCGCGATCCTGAACGGCGACCTTCGCGGCATCTCGACCCACGTGGACCCGATCTTCGGGCTGCAGATCCCGAACCGGGTACCGGGCGTGCCGCGCGAGGTGCTCGACACGCGGGACAGCTGGCCGAACCCCGAGGACTACGACCGACAGGCGGCGAAGCTGCGCGGGATGTTCGACAAGAACATCACCAGCATCGGCAAGAGCGCGTCGACCGCCGGGTAGAAGGTGAGGATCGCGATCGTCGGCAGCCGGCGTTTCGCCGAGCCGGCTCGCGTCGCGGACTACGTTCAGTCGCTTCCGCCGCGAGCCTCGATCATCACCGGCAGCGCGAGCGGCGTGGACGCCGCGGCGACCAGTGCCGCGCGGGAGAAGGGCATCCCGGTCCAGGTCATGCCCGCGTCTTTGGACGAGCTGGCCGACCCGGCCAAGTCGGCGGCGCGCAACCAACGCCTGGTGGATGCGTGCGACGTGCTGGTGGCGTTCTGGGACGGTTCCTCCAAGGGGACGCGAGCCACCGTCGAGCGCGCTCTCGATTCGGGCAAGGAAGTCCACGTGTTCGTCCAGTAAATTGAGCTCCATGGCGGTGGCGATCGCGGTCCGAGTCCGGTTCTTCGCTCGGCTGAGGGAGCTCGCCGGGGTCGAGACCGAGGCGCTTCAGGTGTCGCCCGGCTCGACTGTGGGAGTTGTCTACGACGCCCTCCGCGGCCGGCACTCTGCGTTGCCGCCCCGCGAATCGGTGCGCGGGGCGCGGAATCAGGAGTTCGCCGACTGGAGTGCCGTGGTCTCGCAGGGCGACGAGATCGCTTTCATCCCGCCGGTCAGCGGAGGCGGCTGATGCGCTACGACGTCGTCACCGGCCCGATCGACCCCCGCGAGCTCGAGGCGGTCGTCTCGCATCCCGGCGCGGGCGCGATCTGCACGTTCAGTGGCATCGTTCGCGACAACTCCCGCGGCCAGTCGGTGACGCACCTGGACTACGAGGCGTACGCGGAGATGGCCGTGCCGCAGATGAAGAAGATCGGCCAGGAGATCAAGGATCGCTGGCCGGACGCGCGCGTGGCGATGGCGCATCGAACCGGTAACCTCGAGATCGGCCAGGTCTCGGTCGTGGTGTGCGTGTCGTGCCCGCACCGGCAGGAGGCCTTTGAGGCGTGCAAGTGGGGGATCGACCGGCTCAAGGAGTCGGTGCCGATCTGGAAGAAGGAGCACGCCGCCGACGGAACGTTCTGGATCGAGGGCGAAGAAGCCAAGCCTGCGAGTTAGCGGAAAAAAACGCGTACTTCCCCGGGTGTGCGCCGGGTGAAACGAGCCGAGGCTCGCTTGCATCAAGTCCACTCTCCGGGAGGTCGATGATGCAAGCAAGACTCCGTTCTCACCTGGCTCGGTTCGCGCCGATTCTCGTCGCGGCCATCGCCGCCCTTGCGCCGGCGCCGGTGGCGGCCGATCAGCCTGTCCGTGAAGGACTGCCGGCAGGCCCGTTCACGCTGGATGCCTCGATCTGTGGCTTTCCGGTTGATGTGACGTTCCCGACCAACAAAGAGTTCACTACAACGTTCGCAAACGGCAAGCAGATCATCACCGGTTCGCTCTTCGCGACCCTGACCAACCCCTTGACGGGCCGGTCGACGACCATCAACATCTCGGGTCCAGGCAGCATCGTTCCGAATGGCGATGGGACGACGACGTTCACGCTCTCAGGTCGCTCGTTGATCTTTCTCTCCCCCAACCAGGTCACGCCGGGCAGTCCAGGCTTGCTCATCCTGACGAGCGGACCGGTGGTCTTTCAGCTGGACCAGAACGGCAACATCACCAGCTACCGCATCACAAGCGCGAAAGCCCGGGACATGTGCGCGGTCCTGGCCGGATAGCGTCTACCCAGGGTGGAGCCCGGGCCGCGCTCCGGGCTTCACCCGGAGCATCGCGAACCGGACCGCGTCCTCGGTTGACATCGCGGAACCTGATCCCCAGCATGCTGCGAAGTCGTCCGCCGGCAGGGCGACGCGCACGGCCGCGACGTCGGCCTCGATGTACTGCGTCCAGCTGCTGAGCGGCCGGGCGCCCTGCTCTTCCCGAATCGCGGAGGCCGCTCCGAGCAGGGTGCAGGACCTCTGGCAGTCGCCCTCAAGACGAGCGATGCGCGCCATACCCTCCAGGTTGAACGGGATGCCCCACATATCGGGACCGGCGCGGAGGCGTTCCAGGCTTTCGCCCCACAGCGTCGCGGCCTCGTCCAGCCTTCCCAACTGCACGTCCGCCCAGGCGAGCGAGTCCAGGATGAAACCGATGAGCCAACCGTCGCCCGTCGCCCGAGCCAGGCGAAGCGCGTCGATGAGGTCATCGAGGCCTTCCGCCTCGCGGGAGTTGAACGTCCTGAAGAACCCCCTGTCGTTGATCAGAAGCGCTAGGGCCCACGTTTCGCCTGCTGCGCGCAAGACCGTCTCACCGCGGCGCCAGTAGTCGTCGTCGACGGGGTCACCGCGGTCGGCCCGAAACATCGCGATGAAATTGATGCCGCGTCCTATGTGGAATGCGCTCCCGGCTTTCGTGCCTCGGTCGAGAAGGTCCTCGGCGGCCGCGAGCGCGCTGTCGATGTCATTGCGCTGGAAGGTCAGCCAGCTCCAGGCCTCCAACAGGTCGAGATGGGTCTTGCCCTGGGCGCTCCCGCACTGCAAGGCCTGACGCGTCCATGCGTGGCCGTCGCGGAGCTTGCCCCGGATCCAGTACGGCCCGAGAGCCGCCACCATCTCCACGAACTGGTCAGGGGCCGTGTGTGCGAGGTGGGACAGCGCGACGGTCAGGTTGTCGTGGTTGCGGTCGAGGTAGGCGGCGACTATTGAGCTCTCCGCAGTTCGCAGTTGAGGAGACGAGGTGATCGCCATGTCGTGGTAGTAGCCGGCGTGACGCGCCTGGGCGGGGAGAAGCTCATCTCGTTCACTGAGTCGCGCGAGCGCGAATTCGCGCAGCGTTTCGAGCATCTCGAACCGTCGCCGTCCAGACGGCTCGTCATGAGCAGCGAGCATCGACTTCCGGATAAGGGTCGCGATGATCGACAGCGCGTGCCGTTGGTCCATGCCGAGCAATGTGGAAGCGGCTTCGAGGTCGAACCCGCCGGCGAAGACGGCGAGGTTCCGGAAAGCCGACTTCTCGTCGTCGCTCAAGAGCGAGTAGCTCCAGTCGACGGTTGCCTCAAGCGTCTCGTGCCGCGCAGACGCGCCTCGCGGGCCGTGGGCGAGGAGCCCGAACCTGTCGTTGAGGCCGGCCGCGATCTCATGCAGCGACAGCACTGGCGCCTGCGCGGCCGCAAGCTCGATGGCCAGTGGGACGCCGTCGAGGCGCTCACAGATGGTGCGCGCGTCCTCCAGCTCCTCCTCACGCACCTCGTGCTCGCCCGCGTCTTGGCATCGCTGGGAGAGCAGCTCGATCGCGTCGCCCCGTTTGCCGTCGGTCTGCCTCAGCGGCAGCGGGCCGAGCCTGATGACCCGCTCGCCCGAAATGCTAAGTGGCTCGCGGCTCGTGGCGAGGATGTGGACGCCCGATGCGTGTGTCAGCAGCCGCTCGGCCAGTGCCGCGCACGAGGCGATGACGTGCTCACAGTTGTCAAGGACCACGAGGGAGCGCCGGCGGCTGAGAAACCGCGACAGTTGCTCTTCGGCGGATTCATGGCCGGCCTGGCTGAGTCCTAGCGAGCGGCCAACCGCGGTTGCGACCGGCTGTCCCGACGTAATGGCGGCAAGCTCGACGAACCACGCGCCGCCGGCGAACCGCCCTTCGATCTCCCGCACGACCTCGATGGCCAGCCTGGTTTTGCCGATGCCGCCTGCTCCGCAGAGCGTCACCAACGGGATCTCGAGGACCGACGCCGCGGTCGAAGCGATCTCGTCGACGCGGCCGACCAGCGAGCTGAGCGGGGTCGGGAGTCGGGTCTCTGCCGACGCCGCTCCGCCTCCAGACGCGATCCAGGCGGCGACCTGGGCACGCTTGCCGAATCCGAGCTTGTTGAAGATCTGCTCGACGTGGCCTTCGGCCGTCCGTTCGGAGATGAAAAGACGCTCCGCGATCTCGCGGTTCGAGAGGCCCTCCGCCACCAGGGCAGCCACCTCTCGCTCCCGGCGCGATAGCTCCACTCTCGGTGTCATCGAGCTAGCCCTCGCCGAGCAGACTGAGCGCCAGCGTTCCGGCCTCGTCCTCCGACAGGCGAAATCCCTCGGCCCAACAAACGTCGAAGCGCTCCTGCCCGAGCTCTGCTCGAAGCTTTTCCTTTTCCGACGACAGATATCGAATCCAGTTGTCGGACGTCCGGGCTCCAAGTCGATCCCTCACGCCGTCAGCGGCCCCCATCAAGCGGCACGAGGTTTCGGCCACACCTTCGGCGTGCGCAATCCACGCGAATCCCTCGAGGTAGGTGGAAAGCGCCCAGCGGTTGGACATGCCCAGAACGATCTGGATCCCTTCGGCGAACAGCGCGGCGGCGTCGCCGAGCCTTTGCATCTCGACCTCGGCCCAGGCCGCGGAGTCCAGGACCTGCACGAGGGCAAAGTCATCGCCCGTCCGCCTGGAAAACGCCAGCGCCTCGAGCACGTAGGGCAGCCCGCTTTCGGGGTCGTGAAGCTCAATGAGCGCCATTCCGAGGTCGTTCAGCACCACGGCCGTCATCCAGTCGTCTCCAGAGCGACGCGCGTGCTCCTCGGCGCGCCGCCACATGTCGCGGGCGAAACGTCCGGCGAGGTCTGTCCGGAGGGTCGCCGTGCGGCAGAGCGCCCTGGCGATCAGGGCTTCGTCTCCACACCGGGTTGCCTCATCGAGCAGATCGCGGGCGAATCGAAAGCTGAGACTCCGGTCATCGCGGTGCATGGCCACGAGCAGCCTGAGCTCGAGAATCGCCGCCCGGGTTGTGCCCGCGGTGGCCGGACGCTTGAGCGCGCGCTCGGCCCAGCCACCCTCGTCTCGGATCCGCCCGGTGGACCAGAAGGGCCTGAGCGACGCAACGAGCGACGGGAAACGATCGTCCGGCTTGGTTTCGAGGAACCTGAGCGCCGTGTCGAGGTTGCTCACGTCGTCATCGAGACGACGGAGCGACGCTTCCGCCTCCGGCCCGCGTAGCTTCCGGCATTCGGCCTGCGCGCGCGCGGCGTAAAACTCCGCGTAGCGGGTGCGGGTCTCTTCCAGGTCGCCATTCTCCTCGAGGCGCTCGCGGGCGAACTGCCGGAGCGTTTCGAGCATCTCGTACCGGCGCCGGCCGGACTGGTGATCGCGGATCCCGAGCAGCGATTTTCGGACCATCTGCCCGATGGCGCCGACGGCAGCCGAATCATCCACATCGAGCACCGCGGACGCGGCCTCCAGGTCGAAGCTCCCAGGGAAGACGCCAAGCCGGCGAAACGTGTCTCGCGCCTCCGCATCGAGCTGCTGGTAGCTCCAGTCGACCGCCGCTCGAAGTGTCTGGTGTCTGGGGAGGGTTGCTCGGACGGTGGCTTTCAGCAGCCGGAATCGGTCGTTGAGCCGAGCTTCGATGTCGGCCAGGGACAGGACTTCGCTCTGGGCTGCCGCCAGCTCGATCGCCAGCGGCATGCCGTCAAGGTGACGGCAGATGCCGCTGGCGTGGATCAGTTCCTCGGCGGTCAGATGGTTCTCGCCCAGGTCGTTGCACCGCTGGATGAAGAGCTCGACCGCCTGACTGTGATCAGCGCCTTCGGCTGCGACTGAAAGGGGCTGCAGGCGTTCGACCCTCTCCCCGCGAACGCCGAGCTCCTCACGACTCGTCGCGAGTATGCGCATGCCGGGCGAGCTCGCCAGCATGCCCTCCGCGAGGTCGGCGCATGCCTCGACGACATGCTCGCAGTTGTCGAGCACGACGAGGGCGTGGCGTTTGGCCGTAAAGCGGGTCAGTTGGTCCAGCGCCGGCTCGCGTGTCGCCCGGACGAGGTTCAGGGCGTCGGCAACAGCGGGTGCCACCGACTCGGCCACGGGGACCGGACTGAGGTCGACCCACCACACGCCGTCGGCGAAATCCGCATCAACGCGAAGCACGACCTCTTGCGCCAGGCGGGTCTTGCCGACACCTCCCGGTCCGATGACGGTGACGAGCGGGGCAGCCCTGATTAGTTCGGAGACTCGGGCGATCTCGTCGATGCGCCCCACCAGGCTGGTCCTGGGCACGGGCAGGGCGCTGCGACGACGAGAGTCTGCATCGCTGTCCGTTCGGTTGGCGAACCACGCCGCGATCTGGCTTCGCTTGCCGAACCCGAGCTTGTTGAAGATCTGCTCGACGTGGCCTTCGGCCGTCCGTTCGGAGATGAAAAGCCGCTCCGCGATCTCGCGGTTCGAGAGGCCCTCCGCCACCAGGGCAGCCACCTCTCGCTCCCGGCGGGAAAGCTGGATCGAGGCCGGCATGCCAGGACTCTAGCCCGCGACGGTCGGGCCGTCAAAAAAACCCGTACAGGGAACGCGTACTTCCCCGGGTGTGGGCCGAAGCCGATCTGCGGAGGCTTGACGCATCGGATTCCCACCTTTTCAGGAGGTACGGAAGATGCAGGCAAGGCTCGTACTCCAGCAACCGTCGAGGGGTCTGGCCCTCATCGCGCTGTTCGCGGGCGCCGCGGCCACGCTCCTGCTCGGGCTTCAGCTCGGCCTCACGTTCAAGGCGCCGAGCATCGTCCAGGCGCCGAGCAAGGTGATCGTCGTTCCCGCGTCGCAGGACGTTACCGACCAGTGCTACATGGTGCGGCACAACGTCTGCTGAACGATTCGCCTGGAGGCCGGCCACATTGTGCGGCCGGCCTTGTCTCGGATAGTCGCGACTAACCGGGCATATCGAGGTCGCAACCCTCGGATAGTCGCGACTATCCGAGTTTCAGGCTTTCACGCGCGCTACCGACAGGCCGTCTCGGATCGGGACCACCACGCTCTCCAGGCGCGGGTGCCCGGCCACGAACTCGTTGTAGAAGGCGACGTTCTTCGCCTGCTGGTTGTCCGGGTGGAGCACCTCGCCCTGGCGCAGCGCGTTGTCGGCCAAGAGCAGTGCGCCCGGGTCAAGCTTCTCGAGGCACATCTCGACTGCTCGCCGGGTCACATCCTCCGACTTGAAAGAGTTCAGCAAGTCGATGAAGCAAGCGTCGAAGCGCGCCTCCAGCTTCTGCAGCCCGAGGACGGCGTTCTCCTCCAGGACCAGCGCGCGCTCGCCGAACCCCGCCTCGGCGAAATTCGCCCGCGCCCGCTTCGCGCGCTCGGCGTCCATCTCATACGTCGTCAGCGTCCCGCCCTCCGTGGCGCGCAGCAGCCAGATCCCGCTGTAACCCGTGGCCGTTCCCAGCTCCAGGATCCGCTTCGCGCCCGCCATCCTGACCAGCAGGTACAGCAGCTGGCCCTCGTGCGGGTCGACGATCGGGATGCCTTCGCGGTGCGCCTCCTCCTCCAGGCGCGCCAGCACGCCATCGCGCTTGGGGACGAGGCCGTCCAGGTACTCCTGCAGCTTGTCGGTGACATCAACCGTCCTCATCGCGCCTCCTCACTGAACTGTTCGAGCAAAGGCTGCAGCGTCACGACGTACCGCGCCATGCAATCGGCGGTCGCGCTCAGCACGCCGTCGTCCAGCCGCGCCGCGGGCAGCGTCTCGTAGAGCCGCGACCAGCCGCGGTCCCACGGCTCGAGCTCCGCGCGCGGCAGGCCGGCCTTGACCTCGACCATGCGCGAGCGGAAGAAGTCGAAAGCCGCCTGGTTCTCCGCCGCCGAAGCCTCGAAGTGCAACCCGACCTCCAGCCTACCGGCACCGTTGTGGTGCCACGCCTCGTAGTGGAACTCCGGCTCGCCGAAGTAGACCTTCATGAGCCGGCCGCGGCCGCGCGTCGTCCGAAAGTCGCGGAGGTCGCGGGGCAGGCGCGACTTCAGGTCCTTGCGTAGCCCGGCGAAGAAATCAGAGGGCGCGAGCAGCATTTTTCGTAAGCTGCAAGTCGATTTGGCCTACATCCCCACCGTGGTCGAGAACGAAGGCGGCGGCCGCGAGCGCACCTTCGACATCTACTCGCGGCTGCTGAAGGACCGAATCATCATCATCGGCCGCCCGATCGACGACGTCATCGCCAACCTTGTCGTCGCCCAGCTCATGTACCTGGCCGCGGACGATCCGGAGAAGGAGATCCAGATCTACGTCAACTCGCCCGGCGGCGCGGTGACCGCCGGACTCGCCATCTACGACACGATGCAGTACGTCCAGCCGCCGATCTCCACGGTCTGCATCGGCCGGGCGGCCAGCTTCGGCACCGTGGTGCTGATGGCCGGCGCGAGGGGCAAGCGTTTCGCGCTGCCGAACGCGAACATCCATCTGCACCAGCCGCTCATCGGGGGCAAGGGCTTGCAGGGTCAGGCCACTGACCTCGACATTCACGCCCGGGAGATCATCCGCATCCGCGGTGTGCTCAACGATCTCATCGCCAAGCACACCGGGCAGCCTCTGGAGCGCGTGGAGCGCGACACCGACCGCGACTTCTTCCTGACGCCGCAAGAGGCGATCGAGTACGGCCTGATCGACGGCGTCATCGAAGCGACGCGGGTACCGGTGCTCGCGACCTCGAAGGGCTGATCCGGGCCACCAGGCCGCCGATCAACAGCAGGCCGGCGAGTGCCGGTATCGGTGGAGGAGCGAGCGCGCATACAAGCGCGCCGGCCGACAGGGCTAGCCAGTCGAACCACCGGGCCTCGCCCCAGATCGCCAGTCCGAGCGCGACGAGGACGAGGTCAGCGGGGAGCGCATGCGGCGAGGCCAGGACCCCGCCGATGACCAGGATGGCGATGGCCGGGCGCATTTTCTGACCACGCGCACGCCATGCCAGATACACCACGGCCGCGATCGTGGCGAGCGTCAGGATCGCGACCGCGACGGTCGACCCGGGCAGCAGGGCGCCGAAATGCGGAATGTCGACCTCGCGGCTGACCGGCGCGACGGTCGCGCGGGTTTGCTGAAGCCACTGGCTCACCCATCCTGGATTCAGGGCGAGTGTCGGCGCCAACAGCACGACGCCTGAGGCGGCCCAGCCGCCCAGCACCTTCCACTCGCGCGCGACGATGACGGCCACGCCCAGGGGGAGGACCAGCTGCGGCTTCACAAGGGTGAGGCCGAGAGCCAACCCGGCCAGGTACCGGCGCGGCCACAGGGCGATCGCGGCGCCGATGCCCAGCGCGACGATGCCGTCCAGCTGCGCGTTCAGCAGCAGGAGAGCTGTGGGCACCGAGGCGAAGGCCGGAACGATCCCTGACGGCGGCCGCGGCCGGACCGCCAGGTAGAGCCCGGCGACAAGGCACAGCAGGCCGAACAGGATCCATGCGCGTCCGCCTATGTTCGCTCCGAGCAGGTCGAACGGGACCGCGAGCAACGCCACCCACGCCGGAGCCAGGAACGGAAGAATGCCCTGGATCCCTGGACTCACCAGCACCCGTCCGCCGGTGACGTCGCTCTCGACCCGCTGCTGCGCCGTCAGGTCGTAGAGATGCCCTGGGTCGGAAACGATCAGACGCGCGCCGGTGGCGAACGCCGGCCAGTCGGAGTTGATCACGTCGTCGTTGGGAAGCAGCGGGTAGATGAGGAACGCAAGCGCCACGGCGAGGAGCGCGACCGAGCCGCGCCGGCGCCAGCGTTCGCCGATCAAAGCTGGATCGACATCCCGTCGTGCGCCGCGCGGACCTCCGAGCCGACGCGCTGCGTGAGCTCGGCGGCGATCTTGTCCGGGTCCGCCCGCCAGACAGTGGTGCCGTAATGCGTGAGGATCGCGAGCGTAGGTTTCGCGTCGCGGATGATTCGCTCCGCGTCGTCGACACAGAGGTGCGGCAGCGCGGGGTGGCAGTGCAGCAGGATGGTGTGGATCAGCATCACGTCCGCGCGGTGCTGCTCGGCGATGCCGTCGTAGTAGGCGGTGTCCGTGATCCAGCCGAGCCGGTCGCCGAAACGAAAGCCGTACGTCTCGACCTGGTGGACGTGCCGACCGCTGGTGGTGAAGGAGACGCCGTTCACGGAGTAGGTCGTCTCCGGCGCCAATCGCACGATCTCGCGCGGGAACCGGCGCAGGTACTTCAGAACGACCGGGTCGTCGTCCAGCGCGTCGGCCGGGCAATACACCATCCCGCGGTGGGCGAAGCCGCCGTCCGTCATCGCCTCGATCATCACGTTGACGTCGCCGACGTGGTCGAGGTGGCGATGGCTGATGACGATGGCGTCGAGCGTCGTCAGGTCGACCTTGTGCGCGGCGTAAGCCACCACCGCGCCTGGCCCGGGGTCGAGCGCGATCTTCGTGCGGCCGTCCTCGAGGAACAGCCCGCCCGACGCCGCGACCTGCCTGGCGACCATGAAGCGGGCACCGGCGGTGCCCATGAACGTCAGCCTCACCCTAGGTTTCGGCGACTTCGGACAGCGCGACCTCGGTCCTCTCGCCGAAGTATCGGTCGTAGAGCTCGGCCACGCGCTCCAGCGTGTCGATCTCGTCCACCGGCTTGTCGTCGCGGATGCGGACGATGCGCGGGAAGCGCAGCGCGTACCCGCTCAGGTGACGCCCCGAGTGCTGGATGGAGTCGAAGGCGACCTCGAGCACCACCTCGGGCCGTACCATCCGGCGGTAGCCCTGGTCCTGCACGGTCATCCCCAGGAACCGTTTCGTGTAGTCGGCGATCTCGAGATCGGTGAGACCGCTGTACGCCTTGCCGACGTTGACGAGCCGGCCGGTCTGGGTGTCCATGACCGCGAACGTGTAATCGGACAGCACGCCCCTCCGCTTGCCGTGGCCCCACTCGACCGCCGTGACCACGACGTCGAGCGTGGCGAGCGGCCGTTTGACCTTCAGCCACGCCAGGCCTCGCCGGCCCGGCGTGTATGGGCTCTGCGGGTCCTTGACCATCAGGCCCTCGTTGCCGCGCTTGCGCGTCTCCTTGAAGATGCGGTCGAGGTGCTCGGGATCCGTCGCCTCCTCGAGCCGCGCCAGCAGAAACGGATGCTCCAGGCTCAGGCCCTCGAGCAGCTTGCGCCGCGCGGTCAGCGGCTCGTCCAGGAGCGTGCGGCCGTCGAGCCAGAGCAGGTCGAAGATGACGAGCACCACCGGGACCTGACGGCGCAGGTCGGCTTCGACATTCTTGCGGCCGAGCCTGCGCTGAAGCTCGAAGAACCGCAGCACGCGGCCGTCGCGGTGGGCCAGCACCTCGGCGTCGAAGAGGACGTCGTGTCCGATCGCGGGGGCCGCCTCGACGAGCTCCGGCCACGCCCCGGTCGTGTCCTTGAGGTCACGGGAGAAGATCTCGACGCGCGAGCCCTGGCGGTGGAGCTGGGCCCGGACGCCATCGTACTTCTCTTCCGTCCAGACCCTCTCCGCGCCCATGCGGTCGAAGGCCTCGACCGGCGTCTCCACCGGGCTCGCGAGCATGAACCGCACCGGCTGGAAGAGGGTGATCGCGCTCGCCTCGAACTCGCCGCGCCTGCAGCGCACAGCTGTTTCACCGATGTCGCCCGTGACCAGGTGGAGGCGCTTGACCTGCGTGATCGGCACGCCAAAGGCCTCGGCGATCGCGGCCTCGACGAGCCCGGTGCTGAGGCCGATCCGCATCTCGCCGCTGATGATCTTGACGAAGAACCGAGCCTCCTCCGGACCCATTCGCCGCAGCAGGTCGGCGAGGGGTCTGGCCTTGGCTTTGCCTCGTGCGACGCGCATGGCATCGAGCGTCGCCGCGACGTCGGCTAGAGAAGCGGACGCGGACCTGGTGCTCCCGTCGAGCGCCTCGCCCGCCCAGTCACCGAGGTCGGAGTGCTTACGGTAGATTTGCCCGAGCTCGTCCTCATCGCGGCCGGACAGTTCCCCGATCACCTTGTTGACGGTCGCCCAGCCCAGGCCCAGCTTGCCCCGCTGGGTGGGAGGAAAGACACGGCCGCTCATGTAAATGGCGGCTCGCCGAAGGTCGTCCTCGTCCAGGGTCCGGAAGTAGGCGCCCAGGATGCGCGTCTTCTCCAGCGTTGCAGGGGTGGCGCCGACCGCGGCGCCGGCCTTTGCGAACTCGATCATCAGGAAGGCGATCTATCGTAGGGCGCAATGCGCAGGTGCCCGTACCTGGAGGAGCTCGTGAAGGAGACGCGCGGCCCGCTCCGCGTCTACCGCTTCGACTGCCACGTCGACCATCGCTCGAAGCGCAAATACGCGCTCAGCGACAGCCCGCCGATCTGCGTACGGAATTTCGAAGATTGTCCGTTATACCAGGCTGAAAAACGGCGCGAGGACCACACAATTACCCGCTACACGGACTGATACCGCCACCGCCCACCAAACCCGCCACACGAAATGAACTGCACAGTCTGCTCCGCCCCGGCTTTGCCAATCGACGACGCGTGCGTCTTCTGTCACGCGCCGCTGGTCGAGCGCGATGCGCCGGACGAGCTGCTCGACTACCTCGTCGAACGAATTCCCATCGCGCAGGCCAGGCGCGGCCACCTGAACCGCGGCCCAATCACCGAGCTGTCGATCGACGTCGACGGGCGCAGTTTCAAGGCCCGGGTCAAGAACGAGGTCCTGGAGCTGTTCCCGGCGGTCGAGCTGGCGGCGTGGGTCGACCTGTTGCTGACCAAGCTCAGCGACGCGGCCGCCGGCGACCACGACCTGCGCCGGGCTGTGCTCCGGTCGGGCTGGGCTCTGCGCTAAAAACCGCGATAGTCGCGACTAACGCATCTTCTGCGGTCGGAAAAGCGTCGATAGTCGCGACTATCGCGTACAGGCGGGCCGCCAGCTAGAGGGCCAGCGCCAGCTGCTCGTTCGCTTCCAGGGCCCACGCTTTGACACCTTTGCGCCGCAAGGACCCCGCGAAGTCTTCGGTGTAGCCGTGCACGGTGTAGACCTGCTCCGCGCCCGACCGCCGCACGACCTCCATCAGCTCGTCGAAGTCGCAATGGTCGGAAAGGTCGAATGCCGCATCCGCGCCGAACAGTCGCGCGAACTCGGGGTCCCTGGCCCAGCCTGAGATCAGGGCGGTGCGATACCGGCCCAGGCGGCGGATGTCGTCCTTCCCGACCGGCGGCGCGATGACAACCCGGTCCGTCACCTGCCCGCCGTCGAGCTCGACCCAGTCCGGCAGGGCGCGCCCCGCGGTCGCGTACTGGCGCGCGCACGGGACGCAGCGCCTCTCGAGCGCGAAGGCAAATCCGTAGCGCGCGAGGTGGAGCATCACCTCCTCGGTCTTGCCCAGCGCGTGGCAGAGCAGGACGGGCGTGACGTGGCTGTCGAGCGCCCGCCGGCACCAGCGCGCGATCGTCTCGAGCGTCTCGTCGGGGTCGCCAAAGCGAAAGTGAGGGCGGCCGTAGGTCGTCTCGACGATGAGGACGTCGGCCCGCGGCACGAAGGTCTCGATCCGCCCGGGCTGACGGAGCTTGATGTCGCCCGTGTAGAGGACCGACCAGCCGTCGTGCTGGAAGTGGAGCTGAGCCGAGCCCAGCATGTGCCCGGCCGCGTGGAGGGTGACCGAGCCCTCGCCGCGGCGCATCGTCTCGCCGAAGCCGAGCATCCTCCAGCCACGCGGCCGCCGTGACTCCGGAATCAGGGCGAGGGTCTGGGGCGTGAGCAGCGCCTCCTTGTGTCGCCGCGCGTGGTCGGTGTGCGCGTGGGAGATGAAGGCGAAGCTGCGCACGGTCAGCGGGTCGAGCCACAGTCGATGACCGGGCAGGGCCACGCCGTGGTCCCAGACGACCTCGCGGGTCACCGGACCATGAGCTCCGCGGCGTCGGTCGGCAGCTCGATTCCAACGGCCGCATAAGCCTCTCGCGGGATCCCGATGTCCGCGACGATCACCTTCCCCCCGACATGGTCGAGGCCGGGCTTGGGCAGCCCCAACGCGACCGTGACGTCCGCGCGCACAGTTGGAGCGTAGGCGACTCCGTTCTCGGCGTCGAGACCCGACGGCACGTCGACGGCGAGCACGAGCTTGCCCGAGGCGTTGACACCTTCGATCCATTCCCTGAACCTGCCCTCGGGCGCGCGCGACAGGCCGGTGCCGAAGATCGCGTCCACGACCCACTCCGCGCCCTCGAGCTCGAGCCTGTCGCCGACCTCGACCCCGGTCCTGCGCAGCGACTCGAGCTCGCGGGCGGCGGGACCCTGAAGTCGGGCTGCGTCCACGCAAGCCACCGAAGCGAGCCGGCCCCAGCGGTGCAGGTGTCGCGCGGCCGCGAGGCCGTCCCCAGCGTTGTTGCCGACGCCGCACACTACGGCCGCCCGTCCTCCGGTGCATCTCGCCACCTGCCAGCCGGCCGCCTCCATGAGCCACTCGACGGAGATGCCGAACCGCTCCTCGCAGAGGCGGTCGACCTCTTTGGCCTGCGAGCTCCTAATCGCCGGTAGGGCGCTGGACGACAAATGAGCAGTAGGGGTCGCGACGGTGGATCGAGTCCGACTGCGAGACGGCGGCGCCGGTCAGCCGGGTGATGAGCTGCGGAGTGATGGTGCAGACCTGGGGAAACTTCAGCGCGGTGTTGCGGAAGGGGCAGTTGTGGATGGTCACGCGCACGCCCTCGGTGGTGTCCGACTGCTCGACCAGGGTGCCGGCGCGGCCGATCCAGGCCACGACCCGCTGCAGCTTCTCCTCGAAGCCGAGGCCCTCGAGGTCCTTCTCGATGGCGCCCGCGTGCCGGGCCGCGACCCGGGCGAAGATCTCGTCGAGCGCCTCGGGGCCGCCGATCTCCTGGACCTCCTGCAGGACCATCGTCGCCAGCTGCCCGTAGCGCTTGGGAAAGACGGCGTCGGCCCGCTCGGTGATGCGGAAAAGCAGCGCCGGCCGGCCGCGGCCGCTCCGCTCGGGCTGGCTGGCGACCAGGCCGTCACGCTCCAGGTTGGTGAGGTGCTGGCGGACCGCGTTGGCCGTCACGCCGAGGTCGCCGGCGATGGTTTCCGCGCTGGAACGGCCCTTCCGCCGCAGCAGCTCGAGGATCTCCATGCGGGTCGAACGGCCGGCGATCATTGGGCCCCCATTCCGGTCGCTTTGTGGCCGACTCTAGCACAGCCCGGAAGGTCTAAAACGATTTATTACAGGTCGTTCTTGACAAAAGACGGACGCGCCCTAAACTTGGTACGCGGAGGAGATAGAAGGGAAATGCCCATGATCAAGCAGGCGTCGCGCGCCATCGAGCACATGACCGCTCGGGAGCGCCGGATCCAGCGGGCCAAGTACGCCCGCCGGAACAAGATGCACTACATCGACAAGCTCCTCAACGAGCTGGAGATGCTGAACCTGGCCGACCAGCGGCAGATGCCGCCCGTGCTGTCGGTCGCGATCAACAAGGTCATCGAGGATTCGCCGGAGGTGACCGTGCTCGCCCAGGCCAAGCCGGCGTCGGTGATGGAGGCGATGGACGCTCTCTACGAGATCCAGGACAGCCTCATGTACAACCAGATCGAGGACGAGTAAAGCCCTTAGCAGGCTTCAGACCGCGATCCTTACCAACGGTAAGTCGGGCGGAGCCGCTCCCTAGAACCGGCCGAGCGGTCCATGCGATGGGCAACCCCGACGGCTGGGCTAGATGGTCTGCTGGAGACCTGCAATCAGGCTACTGCTCGACCAAACGATCGTGCGGCTGCGATCACGGCCACTAGAGCCAGTACGCCGACTGCCGAATAGCCTTTCAGGACGCTCACGTCGGCTACGTCGTTGGCAAATAGCGATCGCTGCGCCTCGACTGCGTACAGCAGAGGGTTGAAAGCGGAGACATCCTGCAGCCAGGCGGGGGCCAGGCTCATGGGGAGCAGCACGCCAGACAGAAGCAACAGAGGTAGTGTTGCGCTGAAGACGATCGCGCCAAAGGTGTTCTCATCACGAAGCAAAAGAGCTGCCACGTGTGAGACGGAGGCCATGAGTAGAGCAATCAGCGCCATCAAGCCGAATGCCAGCACGACGCCCGGCAGTCGGAGGGACAGCCCCAACGGCACCGCCGCCACGACGATCAATGCGGCCTGCATCATCAGCATGACAACATCGCGCAGCGTCCGGCCGAGCAGCAGCCCTAACCGGCTCGTTGGAGTGACGCGCATGCGTTCGATCACCCCCTCGCGAAGCTCGGCGATCAAGCCCCAGCCGCCGCTGGTGGCACTGAAGAGCCCGAGCTGCACCAAAAGGCCTGGCACGAAAACGTTGTATGCGCCACCTCCCGGGAAGCCCGGCACACTGGCCACAGACTTGAGCAGGGGTGCGAACAGCAGCAGATAAAGGACAGGTTGTGCAAGGCTGACGCCCATGTAGGGCAGGCTGGACAGACTCTTGCCCATGTAGCGCCGAAAAATGATCCATGTGTCGAGCGCCAGGTTCATCTCAGGGTGCCTCGTCACGAAGTGAGCGACCCGTCTGGCGAAGGAAGACATCCTCCAGGCTGGGGCGGCTTAACGAGATCGTCTGCAAAGTCACGCCGGCCTGGTCCAGGATGCGAAAGATTGTCGGCATCGCAGTCTCGCCCTGATCGACGTACACCCGTATCGATGTGCTGTCCGGAACGAGCGGATCGCGGTCCCGTACGAAGGACAGCGCGCTGAGAAGGTTCAGCGCATCCTGGCGATCGCCCTTAACACCGAGCGTGATCACATCACCGGCGACCGCCCGCTTGAGCTCGGCCGGTGTCCCTTGAGCCACGATGCGGCCATGGTCAATGATGGCGAGGCGGTCGCACAAGGCATCCGCCTCCTCGAGATAGTGCGTGGTCAAGAACACGGTTGTTCCGCTCGCCCTCAGACGCCTGACCTCATCCCACATTCGGGCGCGGCTCTGGGGATCAAGGCCAGTGGTGGGCTCATCCAGGAAGAGCAGCCTCGGTCGGTGGATCAGACCCAGTGCGACATCGAGGCGGCGGCGCTGTCCGCCGGAATAGGTCTCGGTCTTACGGTCCGCGCAGCTCTCGAGCTCGAACGTGGCGAGGAGCTCGGCCGCGCGCAGGCGAGCATCGCCTGCCGAGAGTCTGTACAGCCGGGCCTGAAAGACAAGTTCAGCGCGACCGGTGACGCCATGGTCCGTGCCACCTGTCTGACTGACGTAACCGATCCGTTCGCGAACCCGCTGGGGTTCGCGCAGCAAATCATGGCCTGCCACCAACGCATCCCCACTGGTTGGTGGCAGCAGGGTCGTCAGCATCCGCAAAGTGGTTGTCTTGCCTGCTCCATTCGGACCGAGGAAGCCGAAGATCAAGCCAGGCTCAACCTCGAGATTGATGCCAGCGACTGCCTCGACCGCACCTCGACGGGTAGCGAAAGAACGCCGTAGTCCACGCACGAGAATTGCTGATGCGGCTTGCCCTCTATCATCCATGTCCGGAGGATACCACATAATGAAGTCTATACACAATGTATCTTCTCTCGAAGCCGCTCGCGCGGCAGGCCTCGAACGGCTCTGGGGACTTGCGATCCTGCTCAGCGATGGCATGCAGGCCGGCCTCGCCGAACGCGGCCTGACCCTGGCCAGGGCGGCACTCCTGTGGCAGCTGCAGCAGGACGGGGCCTCCACACAGCACTCCCTCAGCCGGGCGCTTCGAGTGACCCCGCGGAACATCACTGGTCTGGTCGATGCTCTAGAGGCTGCTGGTCTTGTCGCCCGCACCGCGCATCCGTCCGACCGACGGGCCACGCTCGTCACCTTGACCGACAAGGGAACGGCCGCTGCCCGGGGCATGCGACGAGATCAGGACAGGTTTGCCCAGGTCCTTTTCAATGACGTGACTCCCGCCGAGCTCGCCACTTTCGTAAAGGTGGTCGATCGAGTGCTCGCGAGGATCCGCAAGACGATTCCGGAGGCAGACTTGCAAACGTATTCGGACAAGGCCTCAAAAGCTCTCTGAGGTTGCCGAGGGCCGCCTCGATACAGCCTTGACGCAGGATGGGGCATCCTAGCGGTTCTGCGAGGGCATTTCAACGAAATTTCACTTTCGCCATTAAGTCGTGTAATGGTGGCCTTTCGAGTAACCAGATGGAGGACGAGTAAGCAGTCCAGTCGATAACCAAAGGGCCGGGCTCCATGCGGGCCCGGCCTTCTCTTTTGTTGCCGCCGAGCGATTAGTGCGTCCGTCTTGGAGGGTCTATGGAGGTATGAGCAAGACGAGCACGGTTGACGTCCAGGACAGAGTCCAGAAGGCCATCGACGGAATTGTCGAATCCGGTGCGGAGCGCGGGCTCCAGGTCGCCGTCTACCACCGCGGCCGCGAGGTCGTCGACGCGGTCGCGGGCCTCGCCGACCCGGCGTCAGGCCGCCCCTACGCCTCCGACACGCCGGTCTACTGCTACTCGGTCGTCAAGGCCGCCGCGTCCACGCTCGTCCACATGCTGGTAGAGAGGGGCGAGTTCGGCTACGACACCCCCGTCGCCGAGCTGTGGCCCGAGTTCGCTGCTCGTGGCAAGGGCAATGTGACCGTGCGGCACGTTCTCAACCACACCGCCGGTGTCCCCGGCGTCCCGCTGGCGACGACCATCGAGGACCTGTGCGACTGGGACAGGATGTGCGCGGCCATCGCGGACGCCGAGCTGTGGTGGGAGCCCGGGACGAAGATCGGCTACCACGCCTACACGTTCGGCTACATCACGGGCGAGATCGTCCGCCGTGTGACGGGCAAGCCCATCTCCGAGGTCCTGCGCAGCGAGATCACGGGCCCACTGGGCGTGGAGAAGGAGCTCTACTTCAGCATGCCGCGCGCCGTGCAGCACCGGCTCGCGGTGCTCGAGGACGCGCCGCTGCCACCCAACTTCCAGATGCCAGAGATGCCGCCCGACCTGCCCATGTTCAAGGCGGCGCCGATGTCGCTCATGCCGAACGCCGCGTTCGGCAACCGGCCGGACACGCTGGCCGCCGACATCCCGGCCGGAGGCAAGACCTCCGCGCGTGCCATCGCGCGTATGTACGCGGCGATGCTCGGTGCTGTCGGCGGCGTCCGGCTGCTCTCGGCGGAGCGGCTGCGCCAGGCGACGGAGGCGCAGTTCTCGGGGGTGGACGAGGTCTTCGGCATGCCGACGACATGGGCCCTCGGCTACTCGGCCGGCATTCCGGGCGAGGGTCCTCAGGACCCGCCGACCGCGTTCGGCGTGGGGGGCGTCGGTGGCAGCTTCGCTTTCTTCGACATCGCGACCGGGGTGACGTTCGCCCTCACGAAGAACCGCCTGACGCAGGACTTCAACGCCGCGGGGACTGTGATCCGCGTTGTCCGGGAGTCGCTCGCAGGCTAGGCGCGGCTTCCGGCGCTTAGTCGTCCGCCTCGGCCTGCCGGATACGCCGGCTCAAGGTCTGCAGAAGCCGGTACGCGACCTCGGGGTGTTCCTTCAGGAACGGTTTGAAGTTCCACTCCGGGATGGTGGCCAGGGTCACGTCCGAGTCGGCGGTGGCGGTGGCGCTGCGGCCCTCGTGGTCGAGCAGGGCCATCTCGCCGAACGAGTCGCCCGGGCCCAGCTTGCGCGCGTGCCCGGTGACCGTCTTGACCGTCACCGCGCCGTCGATGATGACCATGAAGCCGACGCCCCCCTCGCCGCGGACGACGATCTCGTGCCCGGACGGGTGCCTGACCGTCTTCATCTGCTTCTCGATCGCGCGGACCTCGGAGTCCGGCAGGCCCTCGAACAGCTTCGCTTTCCTGACCTCAATCACAGCGCGAATACTATGCCTTCTTTTTCTGGTCGAGGAATTCCTGGTAGAGGCGGTAGGCCTCCTGCTTGCGACTGTCCACGATCTTCGTGTAACCCTGCAGGGTGTTCAGGTTCGCGTGCCCGAGTACCTCCTGGACGAGGCGCACGTCGCCGCCGGTCACCTCAAGAAGAGTCGTGGCGGCGGTGTGGCGCGCGACATGGGGTGACTTGAACGACCAGGCGCCGACCTCTTTGCGGATCTGTTTGACGATGTACCGCGCGCCGGCCGCGGTCAGGCGGCGCTCGCGGTCGTCTGTAGCGGAGCGGTCGAAGTTGATGAACATGGCCAGACAGGCATCTTCGCGTGCGCCCAGGTAGTCCTCCATCGCCGCGCGGGCGTCCTCGGTGAGGTACACACTTCGCTGCTTCAGACCCTTGCCGGTAACGACCAGGCGGTTGCCGGAGCGCGGAAAGTCGGTGCGGTCCAGGGCCAGCGCCTCGGAGATGCGGCAGCCGGTGCTGACCAGGAACTGGACCAGCGCGCGGTCGCGCTTCTCGGGCAGGCTCGCGCGCGGCAGCGCGTTGAAGAGACGCGTCAGCTCCTCCGGGTCGATGGGCTTGGGCAGGCGCTGCTCCAGCTTGGGCAGGGTGATGCCGTTGGACAGGTCCTTTTCTATCAGGCCCTCGCGCGCGATCCAGCGAATCCAGGACCGGACGGCGACGAGCGCGCGGGCGCGCGAGGCGGGACTCTTCAGTCGCTCGGCGAGGTGGCGCTGATAGGCGCGCAGGTCCTCGTGGCGCAGCTGCGCGCCGTCGAGGGAGTGGCCATGCGCGGCGAGAAAGCCGAGCAGCCTTCTGATCTCGGCCTGGTAGGCCCGGACCGTGTTGGGGCTGCGGTTGGCCTCGAGCTGAAGCCAGCCGATGTATTCGTCCGCGGCGGCCTGCAGGGCGAGTGGCATGTCGAGGCCGGGCACATCCTACACTCGTACGCGACGGTGGGGGCTCTCCGAGTAGTGGGTCCCAGCCCCGCGCTGGAACTCCCAAGCGACGGCTTCGGCTTTGATCCCGAGTTCACCGAGCGCGTGACGAAGGTCGCGCTCTGGGTGTACCGCAAGTACTGGCGGGTCGAGGTCGACGGCGTGACGAACGTGCCGGGTCGCGGCCGTGCGTTGCTGGTTGCGAACCACGCCGGCATCGTGCCGTACGACGGCGCCATGATCCGCACCGCGATCATCGCCGAGCACCCGCAGCCGCGCCACGCGAGGATGCTCGTCGTCGACTGGGCGTTCGCCGTCCCGTTCACCAACATGCTGCTGGTCAAGACCGGCAACGTGCTCGCCCACCCGGACAACGCCACGGCGTTGTTGGAGCGCGACGAGCTGGTCGGCGTCTTCCCCGAAGGTGTCAAGGGCGCCTCGAAGCGCTACCGCGACCGCTACCGCATCCGCCGCCTGGGTCGCGGAGGCTTCGTCCAGGTCGCGCTGCGCACCGGCGCGCCGATCATCCCGGTGGCGGTGGTCGGATCGGAGGAGGTGCATCCCGTGATCACCGACCTCCAGCCGGTTGCGCGGCTGCTGGGCCTGCCGGCGCTCCCGATCACGCCGACGTTCCCGTGGCTCGGGCTGGCCGGCCTCGTGCCGCTGCCGTCGAAGTGGTTCATCGCCTTCGGCGAGCC
This sequence comes from Candidatus Dormiibacterota bacterium, assembly GCA_035280365.1. Lineage (GTDB taxonomy): Bacteria > Chloroflexota > Dormibacteria > Dormibacterales > Dormibacteraceae > 40CM-4-65-16. The sequence continues at coordinate 23,693 of DATEGB010000036.1, forward strand.
GATCGAGGTCGCACACCTCGGCCCCGACGCCGCCAACGACCCGCGCCTCGTGCTCGAGCTGAGCGAACAGGTCAGGCAGTGGATCCAGTCGGCGGTCAACCAGCTGCGGCCGCGCCGGCAGACCATCTTCTTTTAGCGGGGGTCGAGCCGGGGCCCCCGCTGGTAGCCTGAAATCGATGCGCCCGATCGCGTTCTTGTTCATGCTGGTCCCCCTCGTCGCGTGCGACGGATCCGCTGCACCGCAGGGTCCGACAGCCGCGACCGTAGCCGCCCAGCAGGGAGACGTGCCCGCGGGCATGGCCCGCTGCGACCTGTCCGGCGACATCGCCAGCTTCCTCAACCAGGAGAAGGACTCTGATCCCGCGACCTACCAGTCGACGAAGAGCCAGTGGGACGACGCCCGCTCAAAGAACGCTACGGCTGCTTACGTCGCGGTCTTCGCCGACAGCAAGGCGCACTGCGACTCGATCAAAACCAGCGGCGCGGACCTGGGTGCCGCAACCTACAAGGTGGTCATCAACTTCGTGGTCCAGTTCAAAGACCAGCCCAGCGCCGCGAAGGCATACACCAGCGAGACGATCTTCAACATCAGCGCGGGCGACCTCAAGAATCGCAGCGACGCGGTCGAAGGGGAAAAGACCGGCCTCTCTTCCAACTCCATCGTCCTCGACACGCTGGTCGCGAGCCAGAGTTACTACATCGCGGTCTGGCAGAACAAGCAGTTCCTGGTCATCCTTGCGGTCCTGAACACCGACTCGGCGTCGGCGAAGAAGGTCGCCACGGCGGAGAACAGCCGGATCAAGTAGCGCGCTGGAAGCGGCGGTGGGACGGCAAGACGTGTGTCAGTCGCGACTATCGCGGTGTTCCGGACCGCAAAACGTGTGTTAGTCGCGACTATCGCGAACTAGCTGGGGTCTTAGCTGATCGAGGTCAGCTCCAGCCGAAGCTCCGGCTACGGACACTAGAATTGCCGGACCGATCGCAAAAGCTCGCCACGTCACACCCCGCCCTCGGCGCCGGCAGGGGACCTCGCCCCTGTTTCGGACAGCGCTCTACCTGGCGCTTGCGCTGACGTCCAGCCTGGCGATCGTCGAGGCGCGGTCGGCGTTGACGCTCAACGGCGTGCGTGGGTCGGCGCCGGTGGCGATGCCGGTGCCGGTCGAGGGCCTGCAGGCGGGCGCGTGCATGAGCCTTGGTCGATCCGACCACACGGTCTTTCTCGATCCCGGTCATGGCGGCCCCGACCCCGGCGTCGTCGGCGTCGTCGCCGGCCGGCAGGTGCTCGAGAAAGACGTGACGCTGGCGGTCGCGACCCGCCTCCAGTCGATGCTGGCCGCCGACGGCTACCGCGTCGTCATGTCGCGCGTGGCGGACTCTTCGGTCGCGCGTCTCTCCGCGGCCGACACTGTGTCGGGCGCGCTGACGGCGACGGCGGTGCATCGCGACCTCGTCGCCCGGACGGCGTGCGCCAACGCCGCGGGATCTTCCATGTTGCTCTCGATCCACTTCAACGCCTTCGACGACCCTTCGGTCGGCGGGGCGGAGACGTTCTACGATGCGGCGCGCCCGTTCGCCGCGGACAGCAGGCGGCTGGCGACGAGGCTACAGGCGGCGCTGATCGGTGGGGTCGGCAACCAGGACCGTGGCGTCTGGACGGACGGCCAGCTGGTCGCGCCCACGCTCACCCCGTCGGGCGGCGTCTACGGCCACCTGATCGAGCTCGGACCCGCGGCCGCGGGCTGGGTCGACAACCCAAGCCGCATGCCGGGCGCGCTGGTCGAGCCGATGTTTCTCACGAACCCCGACGAAGCGCGGTTCGCCGCAGACCCGGTCGGCCAGCAGAGGATCGCGCTGGCGCTGAAGAACGGCCTGGAGGCGTACTTCAGCGGGAGCTGAGGTGCCTCGACCCGGGTAGTCAAGAGGGCGGTCTGGTGCGCCTGGCAAGAATCGAACTTGCTGCCTCTTGCTCCGCAGGCAAGCGCTCTATCCGGTGAGCTACAGGCGCAAAAGGGAACGAGAAGTTCAGTTTAGGCGAGGGTCAACAGTGCCCGTCGCTGCCTTGAATGTAGCCAGGTCGTAGTTGCTGACGAGCACGACGGCGACGAAGACCCCGTGCCGCCAGCAGGCCAATCTCACCGACGGTCGGTCATAGGTAAACGAGCTTGGGCCCAGGCCGGTGCTCGTGCCAACTGAGACTCCCGGCGTGAGCTGGCCCGGTGGCGGCGGCACAAAACCGAGGACGCCGGCCTGCCAGGCGCGATCGGCCTGGCTCTCGTCTGCGAATCGGGCGACGAAGCTTGCCACCGCCTTGACGTTCGGACTCGCGCCGAGCTCGGCCTTGCACGCCGAAGGGTTGGCCGTGAACACGGAGATCGCGCCCTTCGTCGCCCCTGCGTCGCTGAGCCGCAGCCATTGCTCGGCGACGTGGCCCGCCAGGGTTGGGTCGACGGTTCCGAGCACCGAGACATAGACGTCCATGGGGCCGGAGCCCTGGCACACGGTGAGTCCGGCGGGAACGTCGCCGGACTGCAGGATCGCCGCCGTCGGCTCGGCGTGTGGCGTCGGACTCGGCGCCGGGCTGATCTGGGGATGCGTGTCGTTCTGGCAGCTGACGAGGAGCAGCGTAACCAGCCCGGCGAGGAACCGACCCACGGGGGGCGCAGTTTAGACTGGGAAAGACTCCTCGCGCCTGTAGCTCACCGGACAGAGCGTTCGGCTCCGGACCGAAAGGCAGCAGGTTCGATTCCTGCCAGGCGCACTTCCAGTCAACATTTGGTAATGATCGCCAGGGCAGAGTTCGGGCGGACTGGCCACCAGAGCACGCGGATCGTGTTCGGCGCCGCCGCCCTGGGCAGCGTCTCCCAGGACGTGGCCGACCAGGCGCTCGACCTCCTGCTCGAGCACGGGGTCAACCACATCGACACCGCCGCCTCCTACGGCGAGTCCGAGCTGCGGATCAAACCGTGGCTCAAGCGCGAGCCGGGGCGTTTCTTCCTCGCGACCAAGACGGGCAAGCGAGACGAGAAGGGCGCGCGCGAGGAGCTGCACCGCTCGCTGGACCGCCTCGGCGTCGACCACGTCGACCTGTGGCAGCTCCACTCCCTCGCGGACCCGATCGAATGGGACCAGGCGCTGAGCCCAGGCGGCGCGCTTGACGCTGCGCTACGCGCGCGCGACGAACGCCTCGTCAAATGGATCGGCGTCACCGGGCACGGCGCGCAGATCGCGGCCACCCACCGGCGAAGCCTGGAGCGGTTCGACTTCGACTCGGTGCTCCTCCCGTACAACTTCGCCACCATGCGGAGCCCGTACTACCGCGAGAACTTCGACGCGCTGGTGAAGACGTGCGAGGAGCAGCGCGTGGCGGTGCAGACGATCAAGTCGATCGCGCTCCGGCCGTGGATGGACCACGAGCGCACGCGGACGACCTGGTATGAGCCGCTCGAGTCGGCTGAGGACGTCGACCTCGCGGTGTGGTGGGCGCTGGGCCGTAAGGGTGTCTTCGTCGACAGCGTCGGCGACGTCAACCTGCTGCACCTGGTTCTCGAGGCAGCCGAGGATTTCTCCAGCGCGCCAGCGGACGAAGAGATGCAGGCGCTGCTGGAGCGCACCCAGTCGATCCCGCTGTTCGTCTAGAAGCGCGACTACCCGTACGCTGGTGGCGATCATGGCCGGCCCGGAGAACGCCTTTGCGGCGGATCTCTTCGCGGAGCTGCCCCCTCGCTACGACCGCATGGCCGAGGTCCTCTCGCTCGGTCAGAACGCGAGGTGGCGGCATGAGCTGGTTCGCCACGTAGCCCGCTTCCGGCCCACCCGAATTCTTGACGTTGCCACAGGCACCGCCGGCGTCGCCATCGCGCTCGCCCATTCCACGGATGCTGAGATCGTCGGCGTCGACATCAGCGAGCCGATGCTCGAGACCGGGCGGAATCGCGTTTACGACGCGGGTCTTGAGCGGCGCATCGCGCTGCAGCACGCCCGGGCCGAGGAACTGCCGTTTCCGGACGCGTCGTTCGACGCCGTCTCGTTCACCTATCTGCTGCGCTACGTTGCCGACCCCGCCGCGACGCTCGTCGAGCTGGTCCGCGTCCTGGCGCCGCACGGCGGAATGGCCGGGCTGGACTTCTATGTGCCGCAGAACCCGGTGTGGCGTGTGAGCTGGCGCATCTACACCCGTGCGCTGCTGCCGGCGGCCGGTTTCGTGCTGGCGGGACCCGCGTGGTGGAAGGTGGGCCGTTTCCTGGGCCCGAGCATCGAGGGCTTTTACCGTCGCTGGCCCCTCGACCGGATCTTCGAGGCGTGGCGCGAGGCCGGGATGGTCGACGTCGAAGACCAGGTCATGAGCCTTGGCGGCGGCCTCGTGATGTGGGGGCGCAAACACCATGCCTGAGCAGGCTCTGGCGCCTGCCTACTACGCGCCCCAGGCGAAAGGTTGGCGTCGCGACGTGCTCGCCTTGCTGCATCCGCCCTATACGGCCTGGCACCTGTCCTACGTCTTGATCGGCGCCGGCCTCGCTCCGACAGTGAATCTCACACGGCTCCTTGCCACCCTGGTCGCATTCTTTCTCGCGGTCGGAGTCTCGGCGCACGCGCTGGACGAGCTGCGTGGCCGGCCGCTGCAGACCGAGATACCTGCCGGGGTCCTGTGGGCCGCCGCCCTCGCCGGCCTCGCCGCCGCGGTCGGCCTTGGCCTGGCCGGCGTCGTGGTCGTCGGCCTGGGACTGCTCGCCTTCATCGCCGCCGGCGTGCTGTTCGTCTTCGCCTACAACCTCGAATTGCTCGGCGGCAGGCTGCACAGCGACCTGTGGTTTGCCATGTCGTGGGGGGCGTTCCCAGTCCTGACCGCTTACTTTGCGCAGACGGGCCGGCTGTCCATCGCCGCCGTCGCAGCCGCGGGGGCTGCCTACGCCACGTCTTTCGGCCAGCGCGCCTTGAGCACACCGGCGCGCCTTCTGCGCCGCAAGACGGCATCGGTCACCGGCACGTTGACTCTGCGCGACGGGAGCGAGGCAACGCTTGACGAGCGAGCGCTCCTCGGGCCGCTGGAGCTGGCCCTGCGCGCCTTCGCATGGGGCATCGTCCTGCTCGGTCTGGGGCTTGTCGCCACGAAGGTCCTCTAGACCGGGAACACCCCGTGCTTGCGGTCGATGCGCGGTGACGTCCGCGTCGCGTAGGCGCGGAAGCGTTTGATCAGCGTCTCCCGCAGCTCCTCCGGCTCGACGACGTCGTCGACGATCAGGTTGGAGGCCAGCTTGTAGAGGTCGACGTCTTCCCGGTACTCGTCCTCCAGCTCGTTGCGCCGGGCCTCGCGCTGGTCCTCGGGCAGCTCTGCGAGCTTGTTGAAGAAGACGGCGTTGATCGCCGGTTCGGGTCCCATGACCGCGATCTGCGCTGAGGGCAGGGCGATCACGGAGTCCGAGTCGAAGGCCGGGCCGGCCATCGCGTACAGCCCGGCGCCGTAGGCCTTGCGCACGATCACGGAGATCTTCGGCACGGTCGCCTCGGAGACGGCGCTGATCATCTTCGCGCCGTGGCGGATGATGCCGCGCCGCTCGACGTCGGTGCCGATCATGAACCCGGGCACGTCGGCGAGGAAGAGCAGCGGGACCTCGAAGGCGTCGCACAGCCAGATGAAGCGCGCTGCCTTGTCGGCAGAGTCGTTGAACAGCACCCCGCCCTTCTGCATCGGCTGGTTGGCGACGACGCCCACGGAGCGGCCGTCGAGCCGCGCGAAGCCGGTGAGAATCTCCTTCGCGAACAGCTTTTTGATCTCGAGCCAGCTGCCCTCGTCGACGATGGCGTCGATCACCTTGCGCATGTCGTAGCCACGGTTCGGCTCGTCGGGGACGATCTCGCCGAGCGGCTTCGGCCCGGCCTTCGCCGGGCGCGGCTCGCACCCCGGCGGCTGTGCGCCCGAACGCTGCGGCATGTGCCGGAAGTACCCACGGGCGAAGTCGATCGCCTCCCTGTCGTCGGCGACCAGCGCGTCCGCGAGCCCGCTTTCGGTGGCGTGCATGCGCGCGCCGCCGAGCTCCTCCAGCGTGACCTTCTCACCGACCACGACCTCGACCATGCGTGGCGATCCGAGGTACATCGAGGCGTTGCCCTCGACCATCACCACCACGTCGCAGAACGCGGGGATGTAGGCGCCGCCCGCGGCCGACGGCCCGAACAGGAGGCAGATCTGCGGCACAAGGCCCGACAGCTGCACCTCGTTGAAGAAGATGCGTCCGGCGTGGCGCCGCCCGGGGAACATGTCGATCTGGTCGGTGATGCGCGCGCCCGCCGAGTCAACCAGGTAGAAGAGCGGCACGCGGACGCGGGCCGCGGTCTCCTGGATACGGACGATCTTCTCGACCGTGCGCGCGCCCCAGCTGCCGGCCTTGACGGTGGGGTCGTTGGCCATGACCGCGACCTGGCGGCCCTCGATCGTGCCGAGGCCGGTGACGACGCCGTCCGCCGGCAGCTCCTCGGCCAGCACGTTCGCGAAGAGCCCGTCTTCGACAAACGAGTCCGCATCAAGCAGAAGGTCGAGGCGCTCGCGGGCGGTCAGCTTGTGCTGCTCCCGGAGCTTGGGCAGATAGCGCGTGCCGCCCTTGCGGGCCTTGTCGCGCAGCTCGCGATGTCGACCGTCTGCCACTACTTGCCCTTGAAGTCCGGCTCGCGCTTCTCGAAGAATGCCTTGATCCCCTCGCGCGCGTCCTCGGTCTGCGAGACGAGGAGGAACTGGCCGTGCAGGAAGTGCAGGGCGGCGCGGAAGTCCAAGTCCTCCTGGCGGTAGAACGAGTCGCGGCCGAGCCGCAGCGCGACCGGCGATTTCCTGGCCAGCGAGTGCGCGATTTCGGCGACGGCGGAGTCGAGCTGCTCGGGCGGAGTCACGCGGTTGACGACGCCAAGCGACTGGAGCTGCGCCGCGGTCCAGCGGTCGCCGAACATCTCCATCTCGAGCAACACCTTGCGCGGGACGTTTCGCGTGAGGATGGCCTGGATCATCATCGGCCAGATCCCGACATTGATCTCGGGAGTGCCGAACGATGCGGTGTCGACCGCGACGAGCAGGTCGCAGGCGCACGCGAGGCCGAAACCGCCCGCGAGCGCGTGGCCGTTGATGCGACCGACGATCGGCTTGCCGAGCTCGGCCATGAGGATGAACAGCTCGACGAACAGGTCGCGGCTGCGGTAGCGATCGAGCGCGGTCATCTCGCCGTCGAAGCTGCTCAGGTCCGCGCCGGCGCAGAAGACGCGTCCGGCCCCGGTCAGGACTACGACCCGGACCTCGGCCTCATCACGACACCAGCGAAGTGCCGCCGCCAGGTCGCGGAGCATCGTCGCGGACAGCGGGTTGCGCTGCTCGGGGCGGTTCAGCGTGACGGTGGCAATGTGGTGTCCGTCGACGGAGAGCAGGACCTGCTCCAGGGTTGGCTTTTCCAACACGCGCTTAGCCTAGAACTCCGACCGCGATGGCGACGCCGACAAGGATCAGGACGCCGCCGCCGATCTCCTCGCTCCATTCCTCGACGCGCTTGCCGAGGTGGTGGCCGAGCTCGAGCCCGACCAGCGACATCAGGATGCTGACGACTCCGAACACGATGGCCGCCAGCCACAGGTCGACGGGGTAGACCGCAAGGGCGAAGCCGACCGCCAGGTTGTCGATGCTGAGCGCGAGTGCGGTCACGAGCAACCCGCGGCTCGCCATCTGCTTGCGGACCGTCTGGTCTTTCTTGGTCACCCGCTCCTGGTAGAGCGCGTACGCCCCGGTCAGGATCAGGATGGCGCCGCCGACGTACTTGCCGTACTGGCCGAAGAAGCCCTGGACGCTGTGGCCGAGGATCAGCCCGAGAACAGGCATGGAGGCCTCGAAGAAGCCAAAGGCGAGGCCGACCCGCACCCGGGTCTTGATGTCGATCCCGCTCAGGCCGATGCCGATCGCGCCGGCGAAGTTGCTGAGGCCCACCGAGACGCTGACGAGCAGCAGGCTGAGGAGGGCGTGCACGGGGCGTAAGTGTGACCCAAGTCGCTCGGCAGGCTACAAAACCCGGCCTGGCGTCTCCCCGTTAGGCGATATGACTGCACTCCTTAACAAAAATACTTTGCCTGCCCCATTTGGGCCTTGCAGAATTGCACCGAACCTGCAACCGCTGTTGTCACCCAAAGTTAGGCCCCCAATCGCTTAAAGCCCACACCCCGCCCGCCACAGAAAGAGATGAAGGTCAAGTCACGCGATTCGGCCGCGACCGTGTTCGCGACCAACCACAACGATCTCGACAAGCCGATCTTCACGCTCAGCGTCGCCTCGGAGATCCTCGAGGTGCATCCCCGCACTCTGATGATGTACGAGCACTTGAGCATGATTTCGCCCAAGCGCACCGTTACCAACCGCAGGCGCTATTCGCGCCGCGACGTGATGAAGCTGCAGGCCATCCAGACCCTGACCCGCGAGCATCACGTCAATCTCGCTGGCGTTCGCTACATCCTCGCGCTGCTCAAACGGCTGCAGAGCGCGGGCGTAGAACCCCCGGAGGACCTGAAGAACCTGGACGTGACGCAACTCGACGTCTGAGCACAAACCTGGTTTGAGGGAAAGGCAACAAAGAGGCAAATGTCAAAGAAAAGACGGCGTTTAGAGATCAAGGTCGACCCGATCCCGGCGATGTACATGGAAGAGACCGCCTCGTGCCCGGTCTGCGGCCGCGACGCCCAGGCGATCGGCCGGCGGCACGTGCAGATCGTGTTTCGCTGCGACGGCTGCAAGGTCGTCTTCAAGCGGAACCGGCACTGGCCGTATATCTACTAGGACCTCGGCTTCGGTCGCCGGTCGAGCCGGCCGGCGAGCGACTCGATGAACCCGGTGATGAATCCGCCTCGCGGCGCGCCCAGCAGCTCCCAGGCTCGACCGAGGCCGACCGCGTACGCCCCCATGATCACCAGGAGGAGGCTGATCAGCGCCTCCTTGTTTGTCGGACTGCGCCAGATCTGGATGCCGAGCGAAAGTTCATAGCCGTAAAGGGCGGCGCTGGCCAAGAACAGAAACAGGCCGCGGGCGATGATGCCGGTCGCGTGCCACTTACGGGCCAGGCCGAGCAGCGCGAGCGTCTGCAGCATCGCGGGCACCGAAATGATCGCCACCACCAGGCCGAACGTCACCTCGGGGATCAGGCTCATGAGTGAGATGAAAAAGACGTTCGTCAGGGCGGTGAAGGCGCTCAGTGCCTGAGCCCGGCGCACCGGCTCCGACTGCTCGCCGAATACCCGCTCGGGAGCGATCGAAACGGAAACGAACAGCAAACCGATCAGAGCCGCGCTCGCCCCGACGCTTGCCAGGAAGAAGGCCTGGAACTCCGGGGTGACCATCAGGCGCAAGTTTGAGGCCTCATGGCTCGTACCCTTGCTGAGGGGATGAGGCGCACAGCCGGCCGAGCCGCCCTCTACGGAGTGATGTTCGGCCTCGCCACGGCGGCGGTCGCGGAGGCGGTGCGCCCGCGCGGCGGGACGATGGTCCTGGTCGACTGGGACGAGGTCGAGCGCATTGCGACAGCCCGTCTCGACAAGCCGCACGAAGAGCCTGGACGGCTGGCGTCGGCGGCGACGGGATACCGTGCGCTCGCCGACCAGCTCGAGAAGCCGCTCTTGAACTTCGTCGGCCCATTGCCCAAGGGCGCCGCCCTGCCGCGGTTCGAGGCGCTCGACCGCGCGGGCTGGATGGACCTGAACCTCTCGATCCTGCGCCGGGCCGTCGACCCGGTGCTCGAAAGTGGCCGCATGCCGAACTCCTTGATCGTTGAGGTCGGCAGCGCTGGTGTCAACCGCTACGTCGGCTACATGCTCGCGTTCCTCGGCAGGCGCGTGCTCGGCCAGTACGACCCCCAGCTGATGAGCGCAGAGCCGATGGGCGGCGAGGGCCTCTTCCTCGTGGAGACAAACGTCGAGGAGTGGAGGGGGCACGCCAACCTGCCCGACGAAGACCTGCGACGCTGGCTGATCCTCCACGAGATGACGCACGCGTGGCAGTTCGCGGCGCACCCGTGGCTGCGCCCGCACATGGAGGAGTCGATGCGCGTGCTCATCGCCTCCGTCACGGGGAGAGGCCCCGGCGTGGCGCGCTTTGCTGCGTTCGCCGGAGTGCTGCCGGCGCAGTGGCGCGTGATGCGTCAGGTCCAGGGCACGATGTCGGTGATCGAGGGCTACAGCAACCTCGTCATGAACCAGCTCGGCTCCAGGCTGCTGCCGGGGTTCGACGCGCTCGAGCGCGCGTACCGCGAGCGGAGCTCGGGCAAGAGCCCCCTCGAGGTGCTGATCTGGAAGCTCACGGGACTCGACCTCAAGCTGCAGCAGTATCAGCGCGGTGAGGCGTTCTGCCAGGTCATATACGACCGGTACGGGATGGCGGCCCTTAGCCGGGTGTGGGACGGCCCGGAGACGATGCCGACGCTGAAGGAGCTGGGCAACCCCGAGGCGTGGCACCGCCGCGTCGGCGCCGCGCCCGCAGTCGAGCGAACCGGGTCGCGCTACCAGGCGCCGAGGCGTCGATAGTCCGGACTATCGCGGGTTTCTGTCCTGGAGATTGCGCGATAGTCGCGACTATCGCCTCTGGCAGGGCGCGACTAGTCCCTTAGCTCCTCCTGCGCGGTCTCCTCGGTGATCGGCATCACCGCCACCGGCAGGTCGGCGATGTCGAAGTAGCGCACCGGCTTGTTCAGGCGCTTGGCGATCCCCACCTGGACCTTCACGCCCAGCGACAGCCGGCCGAACACCCAGACCTCGTCCGAGCGCGAGAGCAGGTTGTTCATCGCCTCACGCACCACGTCCTTGTCGACCGTGTGCATGAGGTAGTAGTCGAAGAGCATGAAAGGGCTGACGGGGACCATGCCCGAGTCGAGCACGAACTTCTGGATGTGCGCCCGCCAGTAGAACGACTTGTTCGACATGGCGACGTAGACGATCTTCTTGGGATGGCGAAGCGTTTCCTCGGCCTGGTCGCGGGCGCTTGGTTTGGTGGTCGGCGCGAAGATCCGCTCGAGGATGTCCTCGGCCGCCTTGCCGGTGATCGCCATCTACTGCGCCCTGATACCCCTTCGACCGTATTTCTGTAAAGCGGCGGTTATCGTATCAGCCGTGCCCGCGACCTCCCGCTTCGACCTGTCGGGACGCGTCGCCCTCGTCACCGGGGCCAGCCGCGGCATCGGAAGCGCGATCGCGGAGGCGCTCGCCGAGCACGGCGCCACCGTGGTGCTGAGCAGCCGCAAGCAGACCGACCTCGACGCCGAGGCGGAGCGAATCAACGCTCGCTATCCGGAAAGAGCGACCGCGATCGCGGCCCATGCCGGCCGGCCGGAAGAGCTGGAGAAGCTGGTCGACGCCGTCATGCATCGGTTCTCCCGCATCGACATCCTGGTCAACAACGCCGGCACGAACCCTTACTTCGGCCCTGTGCTCGGCGCCGAGCTGGCGGCGTGGGACAAGACGTTCGAGATCAATCTGCGTGGGTACTTCATCCTGACCAAGCTCGTCTACCACGCCTCGATGGAGCAGCACGGTGGGGCGATCGTGAACATCTCGAGCATCGGCGGTCTGCGGCCAGGGATCGGGCTCGGCGTCTACAACATCACCAAGGCGGGCGTGATCATGCTCACCCGCCAGCTCGCCCGCGAGCTCGGCGGCAAGGTACGGGTCAACGCCGTCGCGCCGGGGCTGGTGAAGACCCGTTTCGCGGAGGCGCTGTGGGGCAACCCCGAGATCCTGGAGCGCGTCCTCGCCCAGAATCCGATGGGCCGCATCGGCGTGCCCGATGAGGTCGCGAACGCGGTCCTGTTCCTGGCTTCGGACGCCGCTAGCTACGTGAACGGGGAAGTGCTTGTCGTCGACGGGGGCGGCGGCGGCGAGCCGTAGGTTCAGCCGCGACCTCGCCGTTCGTCTCGCCGTTCGTCTCGCCGTTCTCCGACGCGACCTGGCGGCTGTGGATGAAGTCCTCCAGCTCCTTCTCGTACTGATACGTGTGCCTGTCCGGCTCGTAGCGCAGGACCCGGCGCTGCTGGATGAAGTCCTCGAAGGCCGCGCGCGTGTCGCGCTTCGCGCGGAAGCCCAGCTCGCGGGCCGCCTTGTTCGTCGCCAGCGTGCGGCCCCAGCGCAGAAGGTCGAGCAGCTGCGGCGACAGGAACGCGACGCCGGCCTTGCGGATCGCGAAGGCGGCGACTCCCAGGCCGAGCGGCGGAAGAATGGGCGCGTGGAGCTTGCCCGCCGAGTCCAGCAGCACAGACAGCGGCTCGTTGCCCGCCGGGGCGATGTTGTAGGCGCCGCCCGGCCCGCGCTTGGTGGCCAGGACCATGGCGTCGATGCAATCCTCGCTGTGGATGAGCTGAAGCGGGGGATCGTAGCCGATGACCGTGGGCACGACCTCCAGGTCGAGGTACCGCGCCAGCGGCTGCGGCTCCCGCGGGTTGAGACTGTTGCTGAAGCGCAGCGTCAGGATCGTGATGTTCGGGTTGCGGACCGCGAAATCGCTGACGTAGGACTCGACTTCGACGATGTCGCGCACGAACTGGTGGTGCGAGTTGGTGTCGAGGCGGTGGTCCTCGCGCAGGCCGGTCGGCAGGTCGAATCGCGAGCCGTAGACGTGCCCTGACGACTTCAGCACGAAGCGGCGCACAGGGCTGCCTTCGCCCGCGCAGCCGGCCAGCAGGTTGAGCGTGCCGATGACGTTCATCTCGTGCGCCCGCGCGGGGTCCATGTCGAACGAGTCGATGCGCGTGAGCGTGTGGACGACGGTGTCGATGCCCACCGCCCGCACCAGCTTGCCGATCAGCGAGTGCCGGATGTCGAGCTTGAGGTAGTCGGCGCGGCCGAGGTCGTACCGAGGCTCGCGGATGTCGATGCCGATGACCTCGGCGACGTCGGGGTCC
>DATEGB010000037.1:0-5620 GCA_035280365.1 Candidatus Dormiibacterota bacterium
GGGTCTTCCGCCATCGCCAGGACGCGCTCATCGAAATCGAGCCGGGAGAGCTCGCGGTTGATGTAGCGCGAGGTCGGCGGGGAGAAGACGTTCGAAGCCTCGGGCTCAGGGGCTCCGACGGCCACGACTGAACTTTACCTCTACCTTCCGGCGCCCAGGTTAGGGGCTGGTTAAGCCAGCCGCGATCCTCACTCGAGACCGCCAGGCAACTCGGGATAGCCAGGCGGCCGAGCTTTCGGCCAGGTAGAGGTCCAGGTGACCGGGCTCAGGCGCCGAGGGCGGCGACCACGTTGGAGAACACGTTGTTGATCTGGTTGCCCATGGTCAGAAGAATCACAATGACGACGATCGAGACCAGGACGAGGATCAGGGCGTACTCCACCATGCCCTGGCCGCTTTGCCCACGGCTGGACGAGCTTCCCATTGTCTTTGGCTCACCTCCTTGCTGTGGAAATCCGGCTGTGGAAACGTAGCTGTACAACGCGGCGATTCGGCCTTCATTAAGTCTGTCCACCCCACAATTCGTGATGTTTTTGATAAGCCCGACTAATATGTCGGCGTGTCCCGACCCACGTTCAGCCTGGAGCAGATCCGGACGTTCGTCGAGGTTGCCGAGACCGAGCACATCTCCCGCGCCGCCGCCGCCCTTTTCCTGACCCAGGGCGCCGTCACCCAGCAGATTCGCAACTTCGAGCACGCGGTCGGCCTGCAGCTGCTGGAGCGGGACGGGCGGCGCGTCAGGCTCACCGACGCCGGCCACTCCCTCTCTGAGGCCTGCCGCGGCGCCCTCCGTGCCGTCCAGGTGATGGAGGACACCGCCCATGCCATCCGCGAGCTCGAGGCCGGCTCGCTGCACGTCGGAGCCAGCCCCACCTGCGCGACCTACTACCTCCCACCGCACCTGGCCGAGTTCACCCGCCGGCACCCCTCGGTGAAGCTCGAGGTCGCCGTCGCAGACTCCAGCGAGCTCAGCCGCCGCGTCCTCGCCGGTTCCCTGGACTGCGCCCTGATCGAGGCCGAGCCCGACCCCCGGCTGCTGGTGGCCGAGCTGTCACCGGACGAGCTGGTCCTCGTCGCGCACCGCGACCATCCCCTCTCGCAGCTGAAGCGCGTCACCCCGCGGCAGCTCGCGAGCTATCGCTACGTGCGCAGAGGGCCGGAATTCTCGGCCGAGAACGCCATTCGGCAGATGATCGGCGATGGCTACGAGCGCATGGACATGCTGACCGTGGGGCATCCCGAGTACGTCCGTGCGGCCACGGTGGCCGGTCTCGGCTGGGCCGCGCTGCCCAAGCGCGCGGTCGTCCAGGACATCCGGCTCGGCATCCTGAAGGCCCTGCCCGTGCCGCCGATCATGCGCACGATCAGCGTCATCCGGCGTCACGCCCAGGGCGGACCGGCCCAGGAGGCGTTCTGGCGGATGCTCACCGGCGGGGCGAGCGCCGCATCCGCGACAATCTCCGCCGATGGACGGAGCCGGTCCAGAGCCTGAAGCGGTCATCGAAACGCGCGGTCTCCGCCGCGTGTTCCGCTCGCGCCAACGCCGGCAGGAAGTGGAAGCTGTCGCCGGCGTCGACCTCGAGGTCCGCCGGGGCGAGATCTTCGGCTTCCTCGGGCCCAACGGCGCGGGCAAGACGACCACGCTGCGCATGCTCGCGACGCTCTTGGCGCCGAGTGGCGGCACCGCGCGCGTGGCGGGGTGCGACCTGGCGACCCAGCCCGGCAAGATCCGGGAGCGGATCGGCTACGTAGGCCAGGCCGGCGGCGCCGACCGCGAGATCACGGGCCGGACCGAGCTCGTCTTCCAGGGCCGGCTGTATGGCATGACGGTCGAGGCGGCCCAGAAACGGGCCGCCGAGCTCATCGGCATGCTCGAGCTCGAAGGCGCGGCCGACCGCAAGGTCGAAACCTACTCGGGCGGGCAGAAGCGGCGGCTCGACATCGGCCTCGGCCTCGTCCACGACCCCCAGTTGCTCTTCCTCGACGAGCCCACGACAGGTCTCGACCCGCAGAGCCGGGCGCGCGTGTGGGAAGAGGTGCGCAAGATGCACGACCGCGGCACCACCGTCTTCCTGACCACGCACTACCTCGACGAGGCCGACGCGCTGTGCGACCGCGTCGCGATCATCGACTACGGCAAGCTCGTCGCCGAGGGCACGCCGGAGGAGCTGAAGCGCGCGATCGCGGGCGACGTGGTCACGTTCACCATCGCGGGCGAGCAACAGCGGGCCTACGACCTGGTCAAGGACCAGGACTTCGTGCGCGAGGCGCGGCTCGAGGACGGCGCGGTGCACCTCTACGTGGACCGCGGCGAGCTCGCGATGCCGGCGATCCTGCGCCTGCTTGAGGGCGCGAGCCTGCAGCTCACGGCGGTGGAGCTGCACCGGCCGAGCCTCGACGACGTGTTCCTGCGCCAGACCGGGCGCTCGCTTCGGGAGGCCACCGGGTGAAGCTGCTCCGCGACACCTGGCTCGTCTTCGGCCGTTACTTCGGCATCTTCATCCACAACCCGGTGTGGGTCGTGCTCGGCGTGCTGCAGCCCGTGCTCTACCTCGTGCTCTTCGCGCCGCTGCTCAAGCCGATCGCGGCCATGCGCGGCTTCCCGCCGGGTGGCGCCTACAACGTCTTCGTGCCGGGGCTGCTTGTACAGCTCGGCATGTTCGGCGCCGCGGGCGTCGGCTTCAGCCTGATCGCCGAGCTGCGCATGGGGGTCATCGAGCGGTTGCGAGTGACCCCTGTCAGCCGGGTCGCGCTGCTCTTCGGCCGCGCGCTGCGGGACATGTTCTCGATCGTCCTCCAGTCGCTGATCCTGATCCTGATCGCGCTGCCTTTCGGGCTGAGCATCCACCCGTTCGGGGTCGTCCTCGTCCTCGCCCTCATCGGCCTGATCGGACTCCTCACGGCGTCGATCGGCTACGCGGTCGCGCTCGCAGTGAAGAGCGAGGACAGCTATGCGCCGATCGTCTTCACGTCGGCGCTGCCGATCCTGCTGCTGTCCGGCGTTCTGCTGCCCATGAGCATCGCGCCGCAGTGGCTGCAGGACATCGCGATGATCAACCCGTTGCTGTACGCGGTCGATGCGGCGCGCCACATCTTTCTTGGCGACCTCGGCGACCCGAGCGTGTTCAAGGGAGTCGTCATCCTGGCGGTGCTTTCGGTGGTGGCGGTGATCGTCGGCGCGCGGCAGTTCGGCCGCGCCGTCGCCTAGCTAGCTACTAGTCGCCCGGACCCCGCGACTGCCGGCGCTCGCGCCCTTCATTACCTCTTCAATGCCGCGAGCGCCAGCGCTCGCGGCAAGGGGCACCTAGGCGAACGCGGAAAGGCTCTCCCGCTCCGCCTCCCACATCTCGTCGAAGAGGCGGTCGATCTCTTCCGGCGAGCAGACGGCGGCAGTGAGCGGGTCGATCATCAGCGCGTACTTCGCCCACGATCGGTCGCGCGTCCTGAGCGCCTGCACGACCAGCTCGTGCACCGCCATGTGCGCGCCGTTTAACGCCGCAAGCTGCGGGGGCAAGGCGCCGACATGGGTCGTATGGATCCCGCGCGGGTCGACGTTGCACTCGACCTCGACGCACCCGTCGTTGGGCAGGTTGGGTATCGCGCTGCCGTTAAGGACGTTGCCGTGTATCGAAGTAGGACGATTGCACTCGATCGCCTCGATGATGTCGGCGCCGTACTCGAGGCTGCGCTCCAGCGGGATCTCCTTCCCTCCGCGCAGCATCGCCTCGATCGACTCGTCGTTCTCGCGTCGCCAGCGCGGCCAGTTGTTGGCGTAGAAGCCGCTCTCGCCGAGGTAGCCCGGCCGCACGTACTTCCGCAAGAGGTCGGGGCGCTTGCGGAAGTAGGGCACGTACTCGGAGAAGTGCCCGCTCGACTCGGTGACGAACGCTCCGAGGTGAAGCATGACCTCGAAGCGCACCGGGTCCTGCTCGTAGATCTCCGGGTCGCGCGCCCGCACCCGCAGCTCCGGGTACAGGTCCCGGCCGTTGCTCTCGAGCTGCGTGAACCACGCGTTGTGGTTGATGCCCGCGCATTCCCACTTCATCTCTTCGTATGGAATGCCGAGGTAACCCGCGATCTGCCGCGACGTCCCCTGGACGCTGTGACAGAGACCGACCACCGGGAGGTCGACCTTGCGGATCGCGGCGAGGGTCAGGATCGACATCGGGTTGGTGTAGTTGAGGATCCGCGCGTTCGGCGCGAGCCTCTCGACGTCGGTGACGATGTCGAGCCACGCCGGGCCGGTGCGCAGCGCCTTGAAGATCCCGCCCGGGCCGATGGTGTCGCCGATGCACTGGTCGACCCCGTAGCGCAGCGGGATGTCGTAATCGAAGCGGACGTTCCGCAGGCCCGCGACCTCGATCGAGTTGATGACGTAGTCGGTGCCGGCGAGCACGTCCGTGCGTTCGGTCGAGGCTTCGACCTTCCATCGCTTGCCCCTGAGCTCGACCAGCCGTTCGGCGATGCGGCGCGCGAGGTCGAGGCGCTGTGCGTCGATGTCAACCAGCGCGAAGGTGCCCTGGTCCAGTCCTTCGATGGCGAGGATGTCGGTGATCAGCTGGCGCGCAAACACGGCGCTGCCCGCGCCGACGAAGGTGACCTTCGGCACGGGGATAGTTGAACATGCGCGGAAGCTCCGTGTGCGGACGGTCTTGACACCTAGAGCCGTGCGTGTGATCGTTCGGGCAGGCCCGGCAGCCGGGGTTGTGGCGTGTCGGCCGGCACGTTCTCCGGTCGGGAGGCTGAGGAGGAGTAGATGAGCAGTTCACGGGGCGAGAAGATCCTGGTTCCAGGCACGGGCGTCGAGCTGCCCCTGGACCTGGACCTCTCGCGGCGCGACATTCTCAAGATCGCCGGCTATGGGAGCCTGGCGGCGTTCATCGCCGCCTGCGGCGGCACCTCGACCGGAACCGGCGGCGCGGTCACCGCGAAGGGCGGCACTGTGTCCATCGGCAGCTACCAGTCGGACCCCGGCCCGAAGAAGGGCCTGCAGGCGATCGCCGACGCCTTCGCATCGGCCAACGGCGGAACCAAGGTCAAGATCAACACGGTCGACCACGGCACCTTCCAGAACCAGATCAGCTCGTACCTCCAGGGCACGCCCGAGGACGTCTTCACCTGGTTTTCGGGACACCGCATGCGATTCTTCGCGGACAAGGGCCTCGCGACGCCGATCGACGATGTGTGGGACGCGGTCAAGGGGAACTACACAGAAGGTTTCGCCGCGTCGATCAAGGGCAACGACGGCCACGCCTACGCCGTCCCCACCGACTACTACCCATGGGCGGTCTTCTACCGCAAAGACGTGTTTGCTGCGCACGGCTACAAAGTTCCAAGCAACTGGGACGATTTCAAGGCCCTCTGCCATCAGATGCAGATGGACAAGCTCATCCCCATCGGCTTTGCCGACAAGGACGGCTGGCCGGCCCAGGGCACGTTCGACATCATCAACCTGCGCCTCAACGGCTACGACTTCCACACCGAGCTGCTCACCGGCAAGCAGAAGTGGACCGACCCCAAGGTCACCAACGTCTTCAAGAAGTGGGCAGAGATCACGCCCTACTACAACGACGGCGTGGCCGGCATGACCTGGCAGCAGGGCGCCGACCTGCTCATCCAG
>DATEGB010000038.1:0-38954 GCA_035280365.1 Candidatus Dormiibacterota bacterium
TCGCGACGGCATCGTTGGAGGACAGTCCTGCATCCTGGTCGCAAATGAAGAAACAGCGCGACTCTATGAAAGCGAGCTCAACTCAGAGGGAGTAGCGGTGAGTCGGGCCCTGGAGTCCGGTCGGCTCCAGGTCTTGAACCCGTTCAGAACCCCCGACGAAGGCCTCGAGACCTGTGAGCGGTCCTTCTCTGCAATCACGCGCCGAGGTGGATTGGTCATACGCCTACTCGGCGAGGCGGTACAGAATCGCGACGGGATGCGTTCGACCGCCGAGTTCTTCAGGTTTGAAGACGCACTCACCCCCTTGGCACGGCGGTTCCCTGTGGTCATCGTTTGCCAGTACGACGTCCGCCTTTTGAGCTCCGTTGACATGGTTTCGGTTCTCAAGACGCACGCCGATAACTTCGATCTGCCGCTCGGAATGTTCTTGAACTAGGAGCGAGCTCGGCCATGAGTGGCCGCAAACCCAATGCCGAACCATCGCGACTGCCGAGGCGTAGCAGCCGACCTCGCCGGTATTCGTTTGAGACCACGCCGAATCTTGTAGTCGGTCGCGACGCCACCCGTTCAGCCTGGTTGGTGGTCGGCAACGGTGCGGCGATTACAGTAGGCGGGTCGCGCAACCGCTCAAAGCGGAGGCGAAGGCCAAGTGAGGTCGCGATCTCCATGTTCGTGCTTCGCCTGACAGCCAAGAGGACAGCCAACATCGCGGATAACGGCGACCGCTGGCGGACGTCAGCCGATTACTGGCAGCGAATCCTGATCTTCGGCGAACGTTCGCGAACACTGGCGGACATCAGAAAACGCGGTCTTCAAAACCGTCTGCGGGGCGCTGCTGAGGCGTCCTGGGTGGGTTCGATTCCCATCCATCCCCGCCAAATCTGACCGTCCAGAAGGCCAATGACAGCCAACATGACAGCCAAAGTCCGCAGACGGTTTCAATAACGGTGTGTGGGGTCCCCGGCGCTTGTCAGGCTGATTCATCCCGCCACCCTTAGCCGCGCTCGAGCACCGATATTCGCAGCGTGGCCGGAGGCGTTGCGCCCGGCTCCGTTTAGTTGCTTGGCTGAGATCAAACTTGCCTAACTCGTCCTCGTCGCTCTGACCGCTAAGGACCGCGCTGACGTCAACGATCTGGTTTTGCGTGCGCTGACGCCAGGCAGGTCCTGAAAGACAGCCTGATCGGGTGGGCTGGAAGGCCGCCCCGACCCCTTTTCCTGGACGGCGGCATCATTACCGCATGAGCGTGTCCGGCGCCCCGACGCCGACCAGGCCGGCGGCTTCGAGCGAGCGCCGCCCGATCACAGTCCTTTTCGCGGACATCGCGGGCTCGACATCGATAGCGGAGCGGCTGGACCCGGAGGACTGGACGGCACTGGTCGGGGAGGCGTTCGCGCGCATGAACAAGACCGTCGAAAGGTACGACGGCACGGTGGCCCGGCTGATGGGCGACGGCGTGCTCGCCTTCTTCGGTGCCCCTGTCGCGCACGAGGATGACCCGGAACGCGCGGTCCGCTGCGGCCTGGACATGGTGCGCGCGATCGATGAGCTCGGCGCGGAGAAGCACGTGCCGGGAGCCGAGCGCCTTCGTGTGCGAGTGGGGGTCAACACAGGCCCGGTCGTCGTCGGCGTTGTCGGCACGGATACAGCGCATGAGTACACCGCGATGGGCGACACGGTCAACGTCGCGGCGCGCATGCAGTCCTCCGCCCGGCCGGGCAGCGTTCTCGTCACCGCGGCGACGCACCGTTTCGTCGCGCTGCTGGTCGAGACGGTCGACGTGGGGATGCTCGAGTTGAAGGGAAAGTCCGACGTCGTACACGCGTACGAGATCACCGGTTTGAAGGCCGGCGCGGTCCGGACCCGAGGTCTTGCCGGCGTTCGGTCGCCGATGGTTGGCCGCGATGCCGAATTGCGTCGCCTCGAGGAATCGTTCGGGATCGTGCGTGCGGGGCAGGGCCGGGTCGCCTGCGTCCTTGGCGAACCAGGTCTCGGCAAGAGCCGCCTGGTCGGGGAATTGCGGCCAAGGGTCGATTACCAGGCTCGGTGGGTCGAGGGACGGTGCCTCTCCTATGGCGAAACGATGCCGTACCACCTGGTGATCGACATCGTGCGTTCGATCGTAGGCGTAAGCAGCGAAACTGAGGAGGCGGAGGTCGCGGCGGCGCTCGAGCGCTCGGCGCGGCAGCTTCTCGGCGAAGACTGGGCCGAGGCGTACGCGTATCTCGGACACTTGCTCTCCGTGCCGCTTCAGCCGGACATGAAGGCCCGGCTCTCGCCCCTCGAGTCCGAGACGATCAAGCGCTACGTCTCCGCGATGGTGAACATCCTTCGGGCGTTGACGGCGACCGGTCCGCTCGTCCTCGTTTGCGACGACCTGCACTGGGCGGACAGCGCCTCCATCGGCGTCCTTTTGCCAACGATGACGTCCATCCTGGAGCTTCCGGTGCTGTTCGTCCTCTGCTCGCGCGTCGAGCGCGCCTCCGTCGGGTGGCGTTTGGTCGCCGAGGCACGGGACCTGTTCGGCGACGCCTTGACCGACATCCGGCTCGAGCCGCTTTCGTTGGAGGAGAGCCGCACGCTCGTCTCGAACCTACTGCATATCGAGTCGTTGCCCGCGCACACTCGTGAGGCGGTTCTCGCCAAGGCCGAGGGCAACCCGTTCTTTGTCGAGGAGGTCATCCGTATGTTGATCGACCGTGGTGCGATCGTCCGCGAGGATGACCATTGGGTGGCGACCGAGGCGGCGGCCCACATCGAGATCCCGGACACGATCCACGGTCTCCTGCTTGCACGGATCGACCGCCTGCCCCACGAGGCCAAGCGCACGCTGCGCGTTGCTTCGGTGATCGGCCGCCAGTTCGGAGTCACGATCCTCGAGCGCTTGCTCGACTCGAGTCCCGGCTCATGAGTGCTCGGGCCGAGCTCGGCCGGCTCGAGGCCGGCGGGCTCATCGAGATCGCAGCTCTACAGCCCGAGCTCGAGTACCTGTTCCGCCACGCCCTCGTGCAGGAGGCTGCGTACGCCACGTTGCTCAAGCGGGACCGTCGCACGCTCCACCGCGCTGCTGCGGACACGATCCTCTCTCTTCATCCCGGTCGCGAGCGCGAGATGGCCGGCGTCGTCGCCATGCACCTGGAGCAGGCGGGCGAGACGACTCGCGCCGCAGAGTTCCTGGTCCTTGCGGGCGATCACGCACTCGAGCGGTTCGCCAATAGGGAGGCGATGTCGTTCTTCGTCCGCGCACTATCGCTTCTAGACCCGACGCTGGTTGAGATCAGGCTGCGCGCCGCCGTCGGTGCCGCCAAGGCCGGATGGACGATGACAGAGAACAACTCCAACGTCGACCGCCTCGAGGCGGCGCTGCAGGGCGAGGAACAGGCCGACCGCGCGCTTGTCACCGAGGCTTATTTCTGGCTCGCCTATCTCCGCCGCCTGCGTGGTGATGTCCCGGAGAGCAGTCCGCAGCTGAAATATGCGCTCGAGCGAGCTGCGCAGCTCGGCGCGGAGCTTGGCGACCCGAGCGCAGCCGCGATGCCGCGGGCCCTGATGGGATCCTACACCGCGTTCATGGGCAACCTCCGCGCCGGCGCCGAGCAAATGCGCGAGGCGCTCGCACTCCTCGAGAACAAAGGCGATCCCGTGTCGATCGCGATCGTCTCCGACTTCCTCGCCCTCGCCTATGCGCGCATGGGCGACTTCAAGAGCGCTGAAGAGGTCGTTGCACGGGCGAAGGCCGCGGCAAACGCCGGTGACGAGATCTCCCGGATCGACTTGGAGATCGCGACGTCGGGCATCGACCTCGAGCGCGGTGAGCCCGAGAAGGCCCACGCCCGCGCGGCCGAGTGCTCCGCGCGAGCCGAGGAGCTCGGCGCGTTCGCATGCGTCGTCGCCTCCAATCTGATGATCGGCGCCTCAAGCCTGGCTCGGCAGGATGCGGCCGGCGCGAAGCCTCCGCTCGAGCGGGGCAGTGAGCTGTGCCGGGTCACCAATATCGCACCGATGCGAACCTTGACGCACGCGCTCCTCGCTTCGACGCGCGCCCAGCTCGGCGACCTCCCCGCCGGCGTTACAGGGTGGGACGACGCACTCGCAGGCGCCCGATCGATGCGGGACAGGTTCGGCGAGGCACAGACGCTGTGGGGCCGCGGCCGAACTCGCGCCCGCCTGGCTGATCCAGACTGGCCGGCCGCGTTCGCAGACCTCGACCGCGCCGTCCGCCTTTTCGAGGCAATGGAGGCGCGGCCGTCACTGGCCCGCGCACTGCACGATCGGGCCGGGGCGCTACGCGCGCTCGGTCGCGCGGAAAAAGCCGATGCCGACGAGCGCCGGTCGGACGATCTGGGCCGTCAGCTCGGGCTGCGGGACATCCCTCCGGGCAAAGTCAGCTCCTGACCGCGACGGCGGCGGCCACCTGCTGCTGCTGGACCACGGCCACTCGCAGGTTTTCCTACTCATCGAGCGACTCGTTCTTGAGCGGCGGCCGTGCCAGGGCGTCCAGCCGGAGGGCGGTGCTCGGTGATCGGGGAGCCCGATGGAGAACGTCACGCGAGTTACCTTCCTATCGCCGGCGTTCACTCGGATCGCAAGGCACTAAGGGATTGACAACCAAGATGACAGCCAACTTCGCGGAAATCAGCGGACGCACGCGGCCGTCAGCGGACTACAAACGGGCAGCTTCGATCTAGGGCGGACCTCCACGGACGCTGGCGTACGCCAGAAACGCGGTCTTCAAAACCGTCTGCGGGGCGCTGCTGAGGCGTCCTGGGTGGGTTCGATTCCCATCCATCCCCGCCACCAAACATCGCGTACCTCCGTGAAGGCCTGCGCACGTCTAAGGACTCCGGTGCGTGGATTTCCCAACCCGAGCAACCTGAACAGCCAGCTCGCCTACCTCGACCAGGTGCAGGCAGCTGCTTACAAGACCAGCTAGCCGAGGTAAGAAGCCGTCGGTTTGCTCAAGCTAGCGATAACTGTCTGCCATTAGTAGCGCGGCTCCACTTTTGGATTCGCGGCCGTCGGATCCCACCGATGAATGCTGTGGCTTGTCCACTGCCTCGGCCGTAACTCGACCGACTCAGCGTTCGTAAGTCCGATCGATACGCCCCCAGTTCAGCTGCCACCGTGAAGGCCATGAGAGGATCTGCGCGATTCCAACCGACACTTCGTCATCGGGGAGGGACAGATGGATCAGCAGGCCAAGGAACAAGCGTTCATGAGTGCGCTAGTAACGGAACATTTCGTCCAGCAGTCGGCCGCCAGCGCCACCATAAGCGAGAGCAGCAGCCGCGCTTCGCTCTACCTCCTGTCACTGTCGAGTTCTCTCGTTGCGCTCGGATTCGCTACCCAGTCAAGGCAGGCGTTCCCCTATTTCGCGGCCGGGGTTCTGCCGGCCATTTTTGTCCTGGGGATCTTTTCATTCGTCCGGGTCACGGATACTGCTATGGCGAATCTGAACTCGCTGCAGGCCATCGTGCGCATTCGCCACTATTACGCCGGCCTACTTCCCGAAGCAGAGAAGTTCTTCGGCCAGCGCGACGCCGAAGACGATGCTGCCACGGCACTCACCTTTCTCGGAACTACGCGGTCCTCGATCAATGTCCTGTTCTCGATGGCTAGCACACTCGCGGCCATCAATTCCATAGTCGCCGGCGTGGGCGTAGTCATCCTGGTAGTCGCCATCTTTGGCGTTGGGTCCCTCGGCTTGGCGGTGGCCATCGGCGCCGTGCTCGTAATCCTCTTGATGGTCGCTGCGGTCGCCTATCAACTCCGCCGTTTTGAGCAAATGGTCGCCGGTCGACGGTAGAGCAGGGAATCGCCATGCTGGGAACGACCAGGACCGATCGGGGAACTAGCCACACTGTTCGGCGCGGCGCTCGTGCGCCGCGCCGGCCTAGTTCAGATGTGGTTAACGCCAGTGCCGACAGCGTTGCGCGGTGTGCGTAGATTACGACCCCGACGGCTGTCCGATGGGTCCACGGCATTGACAGCTTCTTGGAGGGTGGTCCGTTTGCCTTGAGCGGGCCGCTCCAAAGATGCTTGCGGTCAGGCGAAGTTATCTGGAGTCGCGGCGACCGTTTCGCTTGAGCCTCTAAGCTCGGGCAGGGATGGGCGAGAGATTTGTGTTCGAGGACGTGTGGCAAATCCAAGCGCCGCGCGAAGTCGCTTGGCGGATGGTCGACGATGTCGCCGGATGGCCGCACTGGTGGCCTGACTACCGATTGGCCGAATGCGTGTCGCAGGTTCGGCATGGAACCGGTTCGCGCTGGCACGTCCGGGTGAAAGCGGACCTGCCCTATACGCTCGATTTCCACTTCACAGTGGTAGAGCACCGGCCACCGAGCTATGTCAAGACCAGCGTCGAGGGCTTCTTCACAGGCGAGATTGACTGGAAACTCGAGGCCGACGCTGAGAAGGCGACTCGGATGCTGCTCCGCGAGCGAACCGAGACAAAGTGGCCGATCATCAATTTGGTGGCACGGATCGGCGGCCGGCGACTACTGGAGCGCAACCACAAGGGTGCGATGGACCGGGGCGAGGCGGGGATGAGGGCCGCCCTGGCTGCCGGCTATCGGCCACCTAACCTGGACGCGGGTTGATGAGGGCGCTGACACTCAAGGAGACGTCCAATTGACGATCGTCAAAACTTACCGAGCTGGCTGGGCTTCGCTTGGCTCCGGCCCATCCGGAGCGTGACGCGGTCTATGCGCAAGTTGAGAGTGGGTCGCAACAATCATGGCTCTCACCCACAACAGCGCGACCCGTCGAGTAGTAGAACGACAACATGCACGTAGCGCCCTCGATTCTCTAGATTTGTTCTCGCGATGCGTGGATCGGTGACTCGCGCCCTCGTGCTCACTCGGCGTCGAGCGATCGACTACGCCCGCTGCGCCAGCTGCTTCTGTAGCTAGCCGCCCTCTCCAACCCGGCGCCCTCGGAGGGCGACGTGTACCTGTCGGCGGCAGCTTTTCATGCGGAGGCGCATCTCGATTTGACTTTCTTCTTCGTCCGCCTCGTGCGGAAGTCACGTTGGCTCGCTCACGCGCGCCAGGAGCTGGCATTTCTCGCCCAGGCCTTGGGGCGAGGCGCGGAGCTCTGAGCCATGTGCCAGGCCTGCGGCTGCACGCCAACGATTGACGGTTTCTCCAGGAACGAGTCAATCAAGGCGAAGAGCAACCACCTGCGCGGGCTCATCAAAGAGGAGCTGGTCGAAGACGCACCTGTGTTCAGCGACGACTCGGAGCAACTGCTCAAGTTCCACGGCATCTACCAGCAGGATGACCGCGACCGGCGCAAGGAGGCGCGCGCGAAGGGCCTCGACAAGCACCACCAGCTGATGATCCGGACCCGGATCCCCGGTGGCGTCGTCTCGCCGGAGGCTTACATCGCCCACGACGACATCAGCCGCAGATGGGCGAACGGCACGCTGCGCGTGACCACGCGCCAGGACTTCCAACTCCACGGCGTGCTCAAGGGCGATCTGAAAAAGTCGATCGCCGCCATCAACCACGCGTTGCTCACCACGCTGGGCGGGTGCGGTGACGTCGAGCGCAACATCATGTGCTGCCCCGAGCCGAAATCCGACCGATTCCACGCCCAGGTCGATCGGGCGATCGCCGCCATGGTCGCCGCGTTGACACCGCGTACCCGCGCCTACCACGAGATCTGGCTCGACGGCGAGGTGGTGGACACCTCCGAGCCGGAGGTCGAAGACCTGTACGGCGAGCAGTATCTCCCACGCAAGTTCAAGACCACCGTCGCACTCGAGGGCGACAACTGCGTCGACATCTACGCCCACGACCTCGCCATCGTCGCCCTGCGCGGAGAAGGCGACTCCCTGCGAGGGTTCGAGGTCCTGGTTGGCGGAGGCCTGGGCCGGACGCACAACAAGCCCGAAACGTTCGCCGCGGTGGCGCAGCCGCTCGCGTTCGTCGAGCCGGACCAGATCGTCGATATGGCCCGCGAAGTTGTCGCGGTGCAGCGCGATTACGGCAACCGCACCAATCGCAAGCACGCGCGCCTGAAGTACACGATCGCGGACCGCGGGATCGACTGGTTCCGCGACGAGGTCCAGAGCCGGCTGCCGTTCGAGCTGCAAGCACCGGAAGGCCTGCGCTGGCGGCCTGTCGACGACCACCTAGGCTGGCACGAGCAGGGCGACGGAAAGCTCTACTTGGGCGTCTACGTCGAGAACGGACGCATCGCCGACGTGGGCGCGGTCCGCTCGCGAAGTGGGCTGCGCCGCATCGTGGACGAGATCCGGCCGCAGGTGAGGTTGACCGCCCAGCAGAACGTCATCCTCGCCGGGATCGACCCCGGCCAGAAGGCCCGAGTCGATGAGCTCCTGGCCGAGCACGGCATCGACCCCGTCGAATCGATCCCTCACGCCATCCGTTACGCGATGGCCTGCCCCGCCATCCCCACATGCGGACTCGCGGTCGCCGAAGCGGAGCGCGCCCTCCCGACCCTCATCCGGCAGATCTCCGCGATGCTCGACGAGCTAGGGCTCGCGGAGGAGCGAATCAGCTTTCGCATGAGCGGCTGTCCCAACGGCTGCTCCCGGCCGTACCTCGGCGACGTCGGCTTTGTCGGCACGACCCTCGGCAAGTACGACGTCATGCTGGGGGGCGACTTCGACGGCACGCGGCTCAACCGTCTCTATGCGCCGAACCTCCCGCTCGCGGAGATTCCGACCCTCCTGCGCTCGATCTTCGTCGAGTTCCGCTCCGGGCGCGATCCGGGCGAGAGATTCGGCGACTGGGTACAGCGGATCGGCTTTGACGCCCTGCGGGAGAGGGTCGAGCAGATCGCATGATCGTCCCAGGCGCCGACCCCGAAACCGTGCTGCGCTGGGCGTACGACGAGTTCGCGCGGGTCGCGATCGTCGCCAGCTTCCAGGCTGAGTCGTCGGTCATCATCGACATGGCCTCGAAGATCCGGCCGGACCTCGAGGTGCTCACGCTCGACACCGGACGGCTGCCGCAGGAGACGCACGACATGATCGACCGCGTCAGCCAGCTGTACGGCATCGACGTCCAGGTGGTGACGCCGGACCCGGCAGATGTGCGGTCCATGGTTGCGTCCCACGGGTCGAACCTTTTCTATGCATCGATCGAGCTGCGACGCCTGTGCTGTGACGTTCGCAAGTCGCGGCCTCTCGAGCGTGCCCTGGGCGGGTACGACGCCTGGATCACGGGCGTTCGGCGCGAGCAGGCGCCGACCCGCGCCTACACCAACGTCGTGACCACCGACCCGGATCGAGGCGGAATCGCCAAGGTCGCGCCGCTCGCGGGCTGGACGAAGGCTCAGGTCTGGGACTACATCCGCAAGCACGACCTTCCCTACAACTCGCTCTACGACCGCGGCTTCACCTCCATCGGCTGCGCGCCCTGCACGCGCGCCACCGTGAATGGTGAGGACGAGCGTGCGGGTCGCTGGTGGTGGGAGCAAAACGGAGTCAAAGAGTGCAGCCTTCACCGGAGGACCGATCAATGAGCAACATGGTTGCTCTTTCGGGGAGGCACGCACTGAGCGTCCATGACCTCAGCGTGGCCTATCGCCACGATCACAACCTCCTGTTTGCGCTCCAGGGCGCGACGCTGGAGGTCAAACGGGGAGAGTTCGTCTGCGTGGTCGGCGGCTCGGGCTCGGGCAAGACGACGCTGCTCAACATCCTCGCCGGGCTCGACCGGCCAACCTCCGGTCGCGCCCGCGTCCACGGTCGTGTGGCGCTGATTTTCCAGGAAGCGGGATTGCTTCCCTGGCTGACGGCGGCAGGCAACGTGCAGCTCGCCCTGGAGCTGCGCGGGGTCAGGTCCCGGAAGCGGAGGAGCATGGCATTCGAGCTCCTCAGCCGCGTTCATCTTGCCGGGTTCGAGAATCGCAGACCCCACGAGCTTTCCGGCGGGATGAAACAGCGCGTCGCCATCGCCCGGGCGCTCGCCCAGGACGCCGACGTCCTTCTCATGGACGAGCCGTTCGGCGCCCTCGACGCGATCACGCGTGATGTCCTGCACCAGGAGCTGGAGCGGATCTGGAGCGAGTCCGGCCTGACGATCCTATTTGTCACCCACAACCCACGCGAAGCGGTGCGCCTCGGCGATCGGGTGCTGGTCTTCACGAGCCGGCCGGGCCGCGTCGCACACGAGGTGAGGATCGAATTGCCGAGGCCGCGCAGTCTCGACTCGCCTGAGCTGGCGATGGTTGCCGGCCGGATCACAGAGCGGTTGAAGCAGGAGGTCTTCATCGGTGGCGACTGAGCTGGCGTCGAGCATTCGGCTTCGAGCCGCAGTTCCCGCGCCGCCGCGCCGGTCAACCGCGGCCCGCTTGTGGTCCGCGCTCTGGCCGAAGGTGGGCGCGGTCGCCCTGGTGCTCGCCTTGTGGCAGCTGATCGTCTGGTCCGGATGGAGGCCGCAATCCGTGCTACCGGGTCCGGCGTCGGTACTGCAACGGTTGGCCGCCGGCCTTGGCCACCTCGACTTTTACCTTGCCATCGCGACGACGTTGCGACGGGCCGCGGTTGGCTACGCGGCCGCGGCCGGTATCGCCACCGGCGCGGCGATCCTTGTGGCGCGAGTCAGACTCTTTCGCAGGGCCGCTGCTTCCCTGCTCACCGGCCTGCAGTCGATGCCCTCCATCGCGTGGTTTCCATTTGCCGTCCTGCTGCTGGCGCGCACCGAGGGAGCCATCACCTTCGTCGTCGTCTTGGGTGCAGCGCCCGCGATCGCTGCAGGACTGCTGAGCGGCATCGACCAGGTGCAGCCGATGCAGATCCGGGTCGGCCGGTCGATGGGCGCCGCCGGCTTTCGGCTCTACCGGCACGTGATCCTGCCCGCCGCTCTGCCCGCCTTTGTCAGCGGGTTGAGGCAGGGCTGGGCTTTTGCCTGGCGCAGCCTCATGTCGGCTGAGCTACTGGTCGCAGCCGGGGCGTCGCTTGGCGTACAGCTCCAGGTGGCGCGACAGTCTGGCGACACCCGGCAGCTGCTCGCCGTGATGATCGTCATTTTCGTCATCGGCGTCGTGATCGACGGGCTTTTCGGAATCCTCGACCGCTCCATCAGGCGGCGATGGGGTCTGGGGGGAGAGGCATGAGCAAGGGATTCGTCGTCTGGTTCACCGGGCTGTCCGGCGCGGGGAAGTCGACGATCGCGACCGCGCTGCAGTCCGAGCTGGCCCGCCGTGGGCGCCACTCGGAGCTGCTCGACGGCGATGAGGTCCGCAAGCACCTTTCGAAAGGACTCGGATTCTCCAAGGAGGACCGCGACACCAACATCCGCCGGATCGGGTATGTGGCGAGGCTCATCGCCCGGAGCGGCGGGGTGGCGATCACGGCCGCGATCTCGCCCTACCGCGAGGTGCGCGACGAGGTGCGCGCCCAGACGCCCGGCTTCGTCGAGGTCTTCGTTCGCGCTCCGCTCGACACACTTGTCGAGCGCGACACCAAGGGCCTCTACCGCAAGGCGATCGCGGGCGAGATCGCTAACTTCACCGGCGTCAGCGACCCGTACGAGGAACCCTTGCGGCCGGAGGTCGTCTGCGACACCTCGGCCGAGACGGTCGAGCAGTCGGCGGCGAAGGTCATCGACAGGCTGGAACGTCTCGGCCACGTTCCACGCCAGGTGCCCGACCGATTGCCTTCGGAGGACGAGCTCCAAGAGCTGCGAGCTGAGGCGCGCCGCCTGCCCCGCCTGCAGGTCGGGCCGCGCGAGCTGTCCGACGTCTTCATGCTCGCGACCGGCGCGCTGTCTCCCGTCGAGGGCTTCATCGGACGCGAGGACTAC
The DNA here is from genome assembly GCA_035280365.1 of Candidatus Dormiibacterota bacterium. GTDB lineage: Bacteria > Chloroflexota > Dormibacteria > Dormibacterales > Dormibacteraceae > 40CM-4-65-16. Next base: position 11,781 of record DATEGB010000038.1, read on the forward strand.
GAATCTGTCGTCGACGCCGGGCGCCTCGCCAGCGGCGCCCCTTTCACGATTCCGGTCGTCCTGCGGGTGGACGACGTGCCCGCCGCAAGCCGCGTGGGGCTCTTCACCGGCGATTGGCCGATCGCCATCCTGGACCTGGCCGAGGCGTACGAGGCTGACCGCGCGCGCGAGGCGCGGCGGGTGTACGGGACCGAGGACGACGGCCACCCGGGCGTACGCCTCCTCAACGACTCCGGGCGCTGGGCTCTCGCCGGCGACGTGGCGGCGCTGGCACGGCCATCGTCAGGCTCTCCGGAGTTCGACCTCACTCCCGCACAGGTGCGCGCGGTCAAGGCGCAGCGGGGATGGAAGACCATGGTCGGCTTCCAGACCCGCAACCCGGTGCACCGGGCGCACGAGTACCTGCAGAAGGTGGCGCTGGAGAGCGTCGACGGACTACTGCTGCATCCGCTGGTGGGCGAAACGAAGAGCGACGACATCCCGGCCGACGTCCGGATGCGCTGCTACGAGGAGCTGCTCGCCAACTACTACCCCCCCGACCGTGTGCTCCTCGCGACCAACCCCGCCTGGATGCGCTATGCGGGCCCCAAGGAAGCCGTGTTCCACGCCGTAGTCCGTCGCAACTACGGCTGCACTCATTTCATCGTCGGGCGCGACCACGCAGGCGTCGGGAGCTACTACGACACTTACGCCGCGCACCGCATCTTCGACGAGTACGCGCCCGCTGAGCTCGGCATCGAGATCCTGCGCTTCGAGCACACGTTCTACTGCTCGGCCTGCGGCGGCATGGCTTCGACGCGGACCTGCCCGCATCCCACAGAGCTGCACCGGACGTTGAGCGGCAGCGCGGTGCGCAAGCTCCTCGGGGAGGGCGGCGACCTGCCGCCCGAGTTCACGCGTCCCGAGGTGGCGCGCGTGCTGCTCGAAGCGGCCGGCGGCAAGGAGGAGGCTACCGCGTGAGGTACTACCCGGTCTTCCTCGACCTCGCGGGCCAGCCGTGCGTCGTTCTGGGAGACGGCAAGTTCGCGGCCGAGAAGGTGGCCGGCCTGCGCGCGGCGGGAGCGTCCGTCCGAGTCATCTCCAACCGCGACTACAGGCCAGGTGAGCTCTCAGGGGCGCGGCTGGTCGTCGACGCCAGCGAGGACGCGGAGATCAACCGGCAGGCCTGGGAGGAGGCGGAAAGAGCCGGCATCCTGATCAACGTCGTCGACCGCCCGGCACAGTGCCGGTTCATCGCTCCGGCGATCGTGCGCCGCGATCCGCTGTTGATCGCGATCTCAACGTCGGGCGAGAGTCCGTTTCTCGCCTCCGCGGTGCGCGCCTGGCTGGAACGGTGGTTGGGGCCGGAATGGGGGCCCTTCACCGCGCTCGTCGGGCGTATCCGGCGAAAGCTGCGGCAAAAAGGCGTTTCGATCGAAGAGCAGACGAAGGCCTTCCGGCGCCTGGCGTCCTCCGACGTCCTTGACCTGCTGCGTGCTGGCCGCGTCGAGGCGGCCAAGATGCGGGCCCAAGACCTGGCGCGGACCGACGTCGACCACGCCGGCCGCGTCGCGCTGGTCGGCGCCGGGCCTGGCGATCCGGAGCTGATCACGGTCAAAGGCCGAAGGATGCTCGCGGCCGCCGACTATGTGCTCCACGACGCGCTGATCTCGAAGAGGACGCTGGCGCTATGCGGTCGGGACACGACTTTGGAGGCCGTCGGCAAGCGTGGCGGCAAGGAGAGCGCGCGACAGGACTACATCACCGCCCGCATGATCGACCTCGCGCGCGCGGGCAACTTCGTCGTCAGGCTCAAGGGAGGCGACCCGTTTGTCTTCGGTCGAGGCGGGGAGGAGCTGCGCGACCTCGTGGCCGCGGGCATCGACGTCGTCGTCGTGCCCGGTGTGACCTCAGCTTTGGCGGCCGCCACCTCCATCGGCGTCCCGGTCACGATGCGAGGCGTCGCGTCTTCGGTCACGATCACCAATGCGCAGAGCGACCGCATCGGCGAGCTCGCCCGGGCCAGCGACACCCTGGTCGTGCTGATGGGCCGGGCCAGCCTGGCCAAGGTTGCGGCGGAGATCGACGGGTCGCGTCCCGCGGCCCTGGTCAGCGGCGCGACCTTGTCCGACCAGCGCAGCGTGACGGGCGCGGTCGCCGACATATCGCGTCTGGCGGACGAGGCTCACATCGAAGCGCCGGCCACGTTAATCGTCGGCGATGTGGTGACTACGCGATGACGCGACCCAGGCACGCGAACCGTGACTTTCTTGCCGGGAGGGCCAACCAGGAATGAGCGAGCTCGCAATTGATGGCAGGGGTGAACACGTCTATCCCATGGGCGAACCGGGCGTTATCGACCTCGGCGACCGTCATTTCGCCATGCCGTTTCGGACCGAGACCACAGACTGCTATCTCTGGTGGCACGACTGCCAACGGGCCTCGGCCTGGTGCTGGATCGGCCCGATCGATGTCATCACGTCGCGTGAGCCGTTGACGGTGCAAGGAACTCTCCTGTGTCCCAGCGGTTGCGGCGAGCGTGGATTCGTCGAAGCGGGGCGGTGGCGCTCGGCTTGAGCGCCTGTCGCAGCCGATCTGGCCAGGCCAGGCGAACATCCTCGTGGCCGCTGCCCGGATCTTACGTCGGCGATGCCGAGCGCCTGGTCGCGAGCAAAACCGGAGAGTTCATGGCGTGGCTGGAGCGTGGGCGATGAGGCTCCGCCTCGGGACACGGGGATCGGCGCTCGCCCTCGCGCAGAGCCGGTGGCTCGCTAACAAGCTCGCCGCTTGCCGGCACGAGGTTGAGATCGTCCGCATCGTGACCGAGGGCGACATGCGAGCTGTGGACACGACCCCGGGTGAGGGCATGTTCGTCGCAGCCATCGCGGACGCCCTCACAAGCGGAGAGATCGACATCGCGGTCCACAGCGCCAAAGACGTGCCGTTAGAAGAAGCGCCAGGCCTTGTGATCGCGGCCTACCCGGACCGGGCCGATCCGCGCGACGCGCTGGTCACAAGGTCGGGGAACCACTCGCTCGCGACCCTCGCCGCGGGATCGACCGTCGGCACCGACAGCCGGCGCCGGGCGGGCTTCCTCCGCGCCGCCCGCGGCGACCTGCGGGTCGGGCCGCTGCACGGGAACGTCGACACGAGGCTCAGCAGGCTCGACGAGGGCGAGGTCGACGCGCTCGTGATCGCGGCCGCGGGGTTGGATCGCCTCGGCCTGGCCGGCAGGATCGACGTTCGCCTCGAGCCGGAACTGGTGCCTCCCGCTCCGGCGCAGGGCGCGCTGGCTGTTCAGGCACGGGCGCGCGACGTTGCGTTGGTGAAGGCCATCGCGGTGCTGGACCGGCCCGACACCCGGCTCGAGGTGGAGGCGGAGCGCCGCGTCCTTTCCGCCGTCGGTGGCTCGTGCTGCGCCCCGGTTGGCGCGCTGGCCCGGGTCGCGGGCGACCGCTTCCGCATGGTCGTCGGCGGGGTCAACGGTGACGGCTCCGACTTCAAAGTCGACACCATCGAAGGGTCGACGTCGGAGATGGCTGAGCTGGCCGAGGCGGCGGGTCGGAATCTCGCGCGCGACGTGGCGCTGCGATGAAGAGCGTGCTCGTCACCCGACCCGCGGGTCGCGCCGACGAGCTCGTGTGGCAGCTCGAGACCCGCGGTTATCGCGCGGTGGCCGTGCCCATGGTCACGACCAGGCCGTTGCCGGTGGACTGGCCGGACCTCTTCGCCTACGACTGGATCGTCGTCACGAGCGCGGCCGGCGTCGACGCGATGCCCTCGGTCCGCACACGCGCCCGGTGGGCGGCCGTCGGAGAGGCGAGCGCGAGCGCGCTTCGATCGCGTGGTGCGGAGCCGGACTTCGTGCCCGCCACGACGAGCGGCGCGGCGCTCGGCTCGACCCTTCCCGATCCCCGCGGCGCGAAGGTCCTGTTTGTGCGAGGAACGCTCGCCGATCCCGTCCTTGGGGCCACTCTACGGGTCCGCGGCGCGCTTGTCGACGAGGTCACGTGCTACGAGAGCATCGAAGGTCCTTCCTCATCCGAGGCTGCCCTGCGCGCCGCGATCGAGGAGGGGCTCGACGCGGTGATCTTCGCGTCCGGCTCGGCGGCGCGTGGCTACGTGCGCCTTGGGGGAACGCTTGACCTGCCCGCGGTCACGATCGGCCCGCGCACCACGGCGGCGGCGCGGGCGGCGGGGTTCAACTTCGTATTCGAGGCAGCCAGGCAGGACGTGGCCGAGCTGGTCGCCGCTGTCGAGCGGGGCGTAGGAGTGAAGTTGAGGCGAGATGCGTGAGCTGATATCGAAGCCGGCCGAAGCCTCGATCGCCGCGACCGGCGCCGAGCGGCCCCGACGGCTGCGCGCCAGCCCGGCGTTGCGGGCGCTCATGCGCGAGACGAGGCTGCACCCGTCGCAGCTGATCGCGCCCCTGTTCGTCATCAGCGGCCATGACCGCCGGCAGGAGATCGCGTCATTGAAGGGTCATCAGCGCATCACGCCGGACCTCGCCCTCCACGAGGCGGAGCGCTTGGCCGAGCTCGGCGTGGGCGGCATCCTCCTGTTCGGCATCCCGGACTCCAAGGATGCGATGGGCGGCGGAGCTGCCGATCCTCAAGGGCCGGTGCCCGAGACGTTGCGCATGCTGCGTGCGAGGGCGCTGCCTCTCGTGCTCGCGGCGGACGTCTGCCTGTGCGAGTACACCTCCCACGGGCACTGCGGCGTGCTCGATGGAGAACGGGTCGACAACGACGCCACCCTTCCCCTGCTGGCCGCCGCCGCGGTCGCCTACGCCGAGGCGGGCGCGGACATCGTCGGGCCGAGCGCGATGATGGACGGCCAGGTCGCGGCCCTGAGGGCGGGCCTTGACGCCGACGGCTTCACCGACACCGTCATCCTCGCGTACTCGTCCAAGCACGCGTCCACGTTCTACGGGCCGTTTCGCGAGGCGGCCGGGTCGACGCCGAGCTTCGGCGACCGGAAGGCGTACCAGATGGACCCTGCGAACCGGCGCGAGGCGCTGCGAGAGATGCGGCTCGACGCCGACGAAGGCGCTGACATCCTGATGGTCAAGCCGGCGATCACCTCGCTCGACCTGCTTGCGCATGCCCGCGAGCGGTTCGACCTACCGCTCGCCGCCTACCAGGTCAGCGGGGAGGCGGCCATGATCGAAGCCGCCGCCGAGCGCGGCTGGATCGACCGCTCGGCCGCGATCCTCGAGTCGCTGACGGCCATCGCGGGCGCCGGCGCCGGGATCGTCGTCACGTACTTCGCCGCCGATGCCGCGCGGCTGGTGACACGGACGCGCTGAGCACCCGCTTTGTCCACGCCCTCGTCCTGGGGCTCGATTCCGCCTGGCGACGGATCGAACACGAGCAGCGCTGCCGGTCGGCCGAGGACTTCGCCGCCGCGGTCAGCGGCCGCTCCGAGGTGATGACGTGCACCTACTCGACCATCGGCCTCGAACCCGGAGCAGACGGGTAGCGGCGCGGAACATTGGGACCGCTCGGCATTGGCGACGCCAGTCAGCGGCCTAATAGGCGTGTCGCGGACGCCGGTCCGGCCCGTCAAGCACAGCCACTACAGGCAGTATGTGATTGTGTCGGGCGTGAAAAGCGTGCGAAACCCTCGCGCCGAAGGTCAGATCCGTAGCCGCAGGTCGCGATCGAGGGAAACATCGTCCGTGCCGCCCATTCGCCGGTGCAGAGGTCGTGGCGGTTGCGGCCTGGTCGATGGTCCACGGGTTGGCTGAGCTGTGGATCAGCGGTCGCCTGAGGGATCGGATCCACGAAGCCGACCCGCATCGACTTGCGACAAAAGTCTCGCGGCTCTACGTCGACGCGGTCCTGCGGCAAACCGCACGCCAACAGTCAGGCTCGGAAGCCGGCAGCATCGATTGATCCTGCCCCCGACGTTCTGACCAGGGCCATCTGCTTATCGATTCTTTCGCGCCCGTCGAAATTCAAGGGTTTTCCCGAATGCGAAGGCAATTCGATCCTTGACACACCAGGGGGCCATGACACGTGCGGCGGCGGCCCCGCGCGGGGTGCGCCTAGCGCTTGGCCAGCCGAGCCAGTCGAACAGATGGGCCCCGCTAGCCGGCTTTCGGAGCGCCAAGCCGGCCGCGCGTCAGGATCAGCACCAGGACGGCCGCAACCAGGACGACCAGGTGCACCGCTCCCCCGCCGGGTTGCAGGATGACCTGGCTCGGAGCAGCGGGCAGCAGGAGCTGCGTGTTGTTGGTCGCGTCGAAGGTGGTGTGCGCGAGCGCGACGATCAGGACGCTGCCGCCCGTCGCGTTGTATATCCACCCGAGCAGGATCCGGAACGGGATCCCGAACACCATCAACGCAGCCATTGCGAACAGGAACTCGCCCATCGGCCGGCCGAGAACGAGCGGCATGTGCAGCAGCCCGAAGAGCGGACCCGTGAGCGCGGCCGCCTGCAGCGGTCCGCGGTAGGTCGCGAGTCGCGCCTGGACCACGCCCATCCACGCGGTCTCCTCCCAGAGGCTGACGATCGGAAAGATGGTCAGGGCTGTGAGGTAGTAGTCGACGATCACGACCTGGTTGGTGAAGAGAGCACGCACCGCCCCGCCGCCGAACACCGCGGCCGTCCAGAGCAACGCCACGACCGGAATCGCAAGCAGCGCCAGCACGTACCAGGCGGGATGGACGCGCCACCGTAAGACCCGTCCGAAGAGCTCCCGGACCGCGGGCCAGCCGCCGGCCGCCCACGTCACCAGCACCGCCGGACCAAGCTGGGCGAGAAAGATCGCGCCGAGCATTGGCAACGGGATCAAGGGCACGCCCAGCAGCGCGGCCGGGATCAGAAACGCCCAGCCGATGACGAACATCAGCAGCAGCATCGCCGTGACCGGGTGACGGGCGATGGCCTGGCGCACGCGGCCCTGCGCGGGGACGGTTTCGGCCCTTGCCGCGTTCATGGGCGAAGTTTGCGTGCGGCAGGGAATTTGTCAATGTCTCGACCCCACTAGACTGCCGCTCGGCATGGGCGCGACGAAGGCCAGGGCGGCGGTGCTCACCGGGCCTCGCAAGGTGGAGGTGCGGGAGGTCGAGGTCGCCGCGCCTGGACCCGACGAGGTCCAGGTCGCCACGCTCTTCACCGGCATCAGCGCCGGCACCGAGATGAACGTGTACCGCGGCACCGCGCCGCAGTGGGAGCTGCACCGTGACCCGGCGACCAAGCTTTTCTCGCGCAGCAAGAGCCCCGACTGGACCTACCCGTTTGTCTACGGCTACGCGAATGTCGGTCGCGTGGTCGCGGTGGGGGACGGGGTCACGTCGCGGTCCCCAGGCGACGTCGTCTTCAGCTATATGCCTCACCAGACGCTCGTCGTCACCGGCGCCGACAGCACGGTCATCGTGCCGCGGGGAGTCGAGCCGAAATACGCAGTCCTCAACGCCAACCTGAACACGGCGCTCAACGGCGTGCTCGACGCTCGGCCGTTGATGGGCGACGCCGTGGTGGTCTCCGGGCTTGGCGTGATCGGCCTCCTGGTGACGCAGCTCGTGCGACGGGCGGGGGCCGGGCTGGTGGTCGGCGTCGACGGGCTGGAATCCAGGCGCCGGCTCGCGACGCGCCTGGGAGCCGACGCGGTGCTCGACCCCAAGGACGGCGTGGCCGAGCAAGTCCGCCGCCTGACCAACAACCGCGGCGCGGACATCGTCCTCGAGGTCTCGGGTGCGCCGCCGGCGCTGAACGAAGCGATACGGACCGCGGGATTCGCCGCCCGCGTGATCGCAATCAGCTGGTACCGCGGCTCGTTCGAGAGCCTGAGCCTGGCCGGCGAGTTCCATCACAACCGGCCGCGCATCATCTCCTCCCAGGTCGGATCGATGAACCCGGAGCTCGGTCCGCTGTGGGACCTGGCTCGCCGTCAGGACGTCGTCTCGGACCTGCTCGGCAGGCTCGAGCTCGCGCCCCTCTTCACCCACGAGTTCCCGCTCGACCGCGCTCCCGAGGCATACGCCGCCGTCGACCAGACGGCTGACGGCCTCGTGCAGTGCGTCCTGACCTACGGCGATTGACCGTTCTCTCGCCCTGCGTGGAGTGGCTCTTCACCGAGGGGGGCGGCCCGTTCGCGGAAAGAGTTCGCCGCGCGGCCGCCGCCGGCTTCAGGCAGGTCGAGCTCTGGACGACGCGCGACAAGGACGTCGCCGAACTCGAGTTGGCCGTCCAGGAGACGGGGGTGACCGTGACCGCCTTCGTCAGCGAACCGACTGCCCGGCTGGTCGATCCCGCGACCCACGCCGAGTTCCTGGCGGGAGTCGAGACCTCGTGCGCGCTCGCGGCGCGGCTCCACGCGCGCTGCCTCATCGTCGTCTCCGGCGACGATCGTCCCGGAGTGGGACGCCGGGTTCAGCGCGAGGCGCTGACGCAGGCCTTGCGCCGCGCGGCGCCGATCGCGGCCCGCCATGGGAACACGCTCCTGCTCGAACCGCTGAACACTCGGATCGACCACGCCGGCTACTTCCTGGACTCGACCGCCGAGGCGCTGCAGGTGGTGCGCGACGTCGACCACCCGTCGCTGAGGTTGCTCTACGACATGTATCACTCGATTGTGATGGGGGAGGATCCGAAGTCGGTCCTGGGCGGCTCAGGCGAGCTCGTCGGCCACGTCCACATCGCTGACGTTCCGGGCCGGCACGAGCCCGGCAGCGGGGCAGTCGACTGGCCGCGGCAGCTCGGAGCCCTTCGCGACGCAGGCTACGCGGGGGCGCTTGGGCTTGAGTACATGCCGTCGCGCGATACTCTCTCGAGCCTCCAGCTGATTCGCCGGCTCGAACGGTGATCGCGTGGCCGTGACGATCGACGACGTCCGCGCCGTCGCCTCTCGCTTGCCCCGCAGCTACGAAGTGCTCGTCGGCGGCAGGGTGAAGTTCCGCGTCGGCCGCATCGTCTATATCTCCTTTTCGCGCGATGAAACCGTGATGGGCTTTGCGTTTCCCAAGGAGGAGCGCGAGTGGCTGATCGGGGGCTCACCCGACAAGTTCATGCATCCCATCCCCTCCGACATGCGCTACCACTGGGTGCGCGCCCGCCTCGCGGTTCTCGACCGCAAGGAGATGCAGGAGCTGGTCGAGGACGCGTGGCGGATGGTGGTGCCAAAGAGCGTGGCCGCCGCGCACGGCGCCGGCGGCCCCCCGAGTGATCGATGAACGCGCGTCACTCGTCAGAGTGAAGCTCGTTCAAAACGCGCTCGGGTTTGTCACGCTATCCGACCTGTGGCCGAAGGCGGCATTCGCGGACTGCGCTGGGCATACGTGCTCGTCGGCGTCGCCGACGGCACGCTGCTGCCCTTCGTTCCTCTCTACCTCGCGCAACGTGGCCTGAGCGCGGGCGGCGTCGGCGCCGTGCTCGCGGTTTCCGCGTTCGCCGCCCTGGCGGGAGGGCTCGGCTGGGCCTACCTCGCCGATCGGTACGTCGGCCCGGAGCGGCTGGTGGTGGCGGCGACCGGCGCAGCCGCGTTGGCCGCGCTCTTCCTGCCCGTGGCGAGCGGCGCCGCGGCCATGACCGTGGTCATCGTCACGCTCACCATCGTCCGCTCGCCGCTCGGGCTGCTCGACCCGATCACGCTGCGTCGCCTGCGGCTCACCAGCCGGACCGACTACGCGCGCATCAGGCTGCGGATGAGCGCCGGATGGACGGCCTCGGCGCTGACGTCCGGCGCGATCTACGGGCTCGGCGGCCTGCGCCTGATTCCTCTTATCTATGTGCCGCTCTCGCTGCTCGCCGGCGCGTGGATCTGGCGCGCGGTCAAACCTGAAGGTCGAGTGGTCGAAGACGAGACCGCGCGCCCGTCGGTGAGGGTGCCGGCGGTGCCTCTGCCGATGCTCGGCTTTCTCGCCGCGTGCCTCCTGCTCGGCGTGTCCCTGGCGGCGACACAGAACTTCCTGACGCTGCAGATCAACTATCTCGGTGGGGGCGCGCTGCTGGTCGGGGCGGCGGCGGCGTTCCAGGCGATGACCGAGATCCCGACGATGGGCTACACGCACGTGTTGACGAAACGGATCAGCCACCGCGTGCTGTTCGCCGTCGGGTGCGCCATCTACCTCGTGATATTCGTCGCGTGGGCTTTCGTCTCCAGCGCGCTGGTCGCGGCCATGCTCAAGCTCGTCGTGGGCGTCGCCTTCGCCCTCACGTTCGTCGCTGCGGTGATGATCGCGAACGACCTGACGCCTTCCCGTCTGCGCGCGACCGGCCAGGCGCTCGTCAAGTCGGTGCTCTTCGGCGTGGCGCCGATCGCGGGGTCACTCGGTGGCGGCATCGTCTACGGGACGCTGGGCCCGCGCGCGATGTTCCTCGGTGCGACTCTGATCGTCGCCGCCGCCGGGGCGATGGCGGTGATCGCGGTTCCAGCGCGCAGCCGCAAGACGGCGGAAGAGCCCGTGCTGGCGCCGACCGCGGCGACGCCATAGCCCGGAACCCGCCAGGCGCTGCCGGCGTACTGGTGGTGTGAGCCTCGGCGTGCTCGGGAAGGTGGCCGCCGGCCTTGTGCTCCTCGCCGTGGCGGCCGGCGTGGGCGTGATCACCTATCTCAGCCACACGCGCCCGGCAGCGCTGGGTCTGGCGTCGGTCACGCCGCGGACGACGGCCGCTTCCCTGCCTTCCGACCCGCTCAGCCTCGTGTGTCGGCGGCCAGCCGGAGCGAGCGGGCTCTGGGTGATCCAGCCCGGTTCGGTAGCCGGATACCGCGCGCACGAGCAGTTCGCCGAGCTGACCTCCCCGCACGAGGCCGTGGCGCGCACTGAAGACATCAGGGGATCGCTGCTGGTGGAGGACGTGAGCGACACGCGCCGGATCGAGACCGGCTGCGTCGCCGTCGACATCCGCACGCTGCGCAGCATCGATGAGCTTCCCGGCTTCAACACCTCCGACCGGGACAAGATCGCGCGTGACTTCCTGAGTTCCGCCGAGCATCCATACGTCGTGTTTCAGCCCTATCCGTCGGCGCTGCGCCTCAGCGCCACCCCCAACGCCGTCCAGCATGCCACGCTGGACGGCGACCTCGAGATCAGCGGCGTGACCGGGCGCGCCCGCTTCTCGCTCGACGTCAGGGTGAGCAGCGGCCAGGTCGCCGCGGCCGGCAGCACCACGGTGCTGACCGACGAGTTCGGCGTGCACGTCCCGGAGGAGGCGGCGGTTTCGTGCGGGTCGACCCTCACATCACGCTGGAGGTGTCGCTTCTCTTAGTGCGGTCCGCGTGACTCGGCCTCTTGCGACCGTTTGAGAAGCTCCTCGGCCGCCGCCTTGTCGCCGCGCAGCTCGGCGACGCGGGCGAGGTTGCGCCAGGTCCACGGCGGCAGCTGGCGATCTCCAAGCTCCTCGGCGATCCGGATCGCCGCCAGGAGGTCTTCCTCGGCCTCGTCGAGCCGTCCCAGGTTGCGCTTGGCGATGCCGCGCGCCGCCCTGGCGTCCGCCATCTCCCAGCGCGCGCCGACCTCGCCGAAAGTAGCGATGCCCCGGTCGAACCAGGGCAGCGCTTCCTCGCCGCGGCCCAGGTCGTCGAGCGCGCGGGCCTTCTGGACCATGGTGTTGGCGGTGCTGAAGCGGTCGCCTGACTCCTCGGCCAGAGCGCAGGCCTCGTCAATCAGCTGGAGCGCGCCGTCGCGGTCGCTCATCTCGGAGTGATTGATCGACAGCGCGGTCAGCGCGCGCACGCGCGCCCACCTGTCCTTGGGGTCGGCCATTTCCAGCACCCGCCGCCACACCTTCTCGGCTTCGTCGTATTGCTCCCTGGTCCACGGCACCCAACCGGCGAAGAGCAGCGAGCGGACGACCGCCCACCTGTCGCCGAGCTCTTCAGCCGCCTCGATCGAGCGCCGGTGCAGGCGCTCGGCCTTGTCGACGTCGGCCTCGAAATTGATCGCGATGTCACCGAGGAAGCGCTGCGCGAGGGCGAGCGCGAATGGATCGTGGTGGTCCTCGCCCAACTGCACAGCCCGCCCAAGGGCAAGGGTCGCGGGCGCGTACTCGCCGAGCCAGTAGTGCGACTCGCCCTTGCCGGCGAGGATCCGCGCCTCGCGCGCCTTCCACCTCTCCTCCGGTCCAGCGAGCGCCAGCGCGCGCTCGTAGCGGTCGATCGCCGTCCGGCTCTCCATGCGCCGCCGGGCGCGGTCGCCGGCGACGAGAAGCGCGTCGACCGCGCGATCCGGCACCGTGCGGTCGTTGGGGTCGAGGTCCATGGCGGCGAAGGCCGCCAGCTCCAGGTGGTCGGCGGCGAATGAGGGGTGGCCGGCTTCCAGCAGGTAGCGCGCCACCAGCTCGTGCAGGCGCTCCCGCTCGCGCTTGGGCAGGCTCGCGTAGACGACGTCTTTCAGCGTGGCGTGGCGCATCCGCCAGCGCTGCGCCTCGCCTGCCTGCGGGTCGCGCACGATCACCTCGGCGTCCTCGAGCTGCTGGAGCTCGGTCGCCGTGGCCTCCGGGTCGATGACAGCGAGCTCGCTGAGCTCGAACGCGTACGTGAACACCGACGCGCGCCGCGCCAGCTCGCGAAGACGCGCCGGCAGCGCGTCGAGCCTGGCGCTGACCACCGCCTGGACCGTCGGCGGCACCGCCCGCGCGACGTGCCCGTCGGAGCCGGCGCCCGACGGCATGAGCATGCCGGTCGTCTCGATGATGAAATAGGGATTGCCGCCCGCGCGCTCAGCGATCTCGAGCGCCGCGATCTCGTCGATGCGGCCGCCGCCGGCGTGGCGCGCCAGCTGCACCGACTCGTCCGGCGAAAGCGCGTCGAGCCGGATGAGGACCGCGTTGCCACTGTTCGTGCCCCACGCCGGCCGCTCCTCGAGCAGCTCGCTGCGCGCGAGCGCGAGCACGAGCGCCCGGCGCGGGCCGTCGCCGCGCACGGCGAGGCGCTCGATCAGGTCCAGCATCGGCGCCTTCAGCGTGTGCACGTCCTCGAAGATGACCAGCACGGGATGGTCCCGCGAGAGGCCGTCGATGACAGAGATGAACCCGGTCTGGACCTCGTGCACGAACGCCGTCTCGTCTCGGCTCTCGCCGAGCCCGAACAGCAGGGCCAGGCGGTGCGCCGTGCGTTCCACGGCGGACTCGCCAACTGTGCGCTCAGCGAGGTCGCGAAGCCGTTTCCCGATCGTGTCCGCGTCGTCGCGCGGGCGGATTCCCGCGAGATCGGCAACGATTGCGGCGGCGGGTGAGAACGTCGCCGTGTCGGACTGCGCGCGCGCCTGCCCGCGCAGGATCATCACCGCCGCGCTGACCCCAGCGGCCAGCTCGTCCGCGAGCCGCGACTTGCCGATGCCGGCCTCGCCGGAGACCGTGACGAGCACAGGTCGCCCGGTGGTGCTCGCAAGCCCGAGGCTCTGGCCGAGGATCGCCTGCTCGCTGGCCCGGCCGACGAAGGGGATGGTTCGTCGCGCCGACCGCGGCGTGAGGTCCTCCACCGCGTATGCCTCGAGCGACACGTCGAAGCCCTTCGCCCGGACGCGCCGCCGCCGCGCGTAGGACACGTTGGCGTTGGTCAGCAGGTAGGTCGTCTGCCCGACAAGCACCTGTCCGGGAAGCGCGGCCGATTGCAGCCTCGCCGCGGTGTTGACGACGGAGCCCGTGACCAGCAGCTGGCCGGTGGGCGACCGGCCAACGGCGGCCTCGCCGGTCTCGATGCCGGTCCGCACCGCGAGCGGCCGGTCGACGTCGAGCGACTCGCCGAGACGGCGCACGCGCTCGCGGATGGCGAGGCCGGCACGCACTCCGCGGAGGGCGTCGTCCTCGTGGACGTGAGGCAGGCCGAAGACCGCCATCACAGCGTCCCCGATGAACTTCTCCGGCCGGCCGCGGAGCGCGCTGAGCTCCTCCGACGCCGCGTCGAAGAAGCGGCCAAGAATCTCGCGCGCACGCTCGGCGTCGAGCCGCTGGGCCAGGCCCGTCGAGTCCACCAGGTCGGTGAACAGGACGGTGACCACCTTCCGCTCCTCCGTTTCGACGAGCGGCATGGCGGCGGCGCCGCAGTTGGGGCAGTACCGGGCGCCGTCCGGGAGAGGGAGCCCGCAGACAGTACACGCGCGCACCATCAGAGTGTCCAGAATATTGGGCGTGGCCGACCTAAAGCTCGACGCCCTGGGCCGCGTCCCCCTCTTCGCCCACTGCACGCGCCGGGAGCTGGAGTTCATCGCCCGCGAGGCCGACGAGGTGAACGTCAAGGCGGGCAAGACGCTGATCCGCCAGGGCCAGCCGGGCGACACCTTCTACATCCAGCTCGAAGGCAACTCCGAGGTCGAGGTGGACGGCAAGAAGCGCCGCGTCCTGGGCCCCGGCGATTTCTTCGGTGAGATCAGCATGGTCGACCGCGGCGTGGGGACGGCGACGGTCACGACCCTGACCGAGGGCCGGCTGTTCGTCATGAGTCACGCCCAGTTCCGGGACGCCGTCAAGGCGAACGACGCCCTGATGCTCAAAGTGCTGCGCGTGATGGGCGAGCGGCTGCGCGCCGACCTGGCCGACCGCCCCACCTCCGCCTGACAGGCCTGCTGGTCGAGCGGGATCCAGACCGCTCGCGCAGCGCGAGCAGGCCCAGGTGCCCCGGCAGGTTGCTCCTCTCGGCAACGTCGAAGTCGATTTAGAACGCTAACAAGTCTTCACGAAACGCGCCCGTTCGCGCGGGGCGGAATCGAACATTATGATCACCGAGGGTGGCATCGGAAAGGGGCGCGTTGGAGTCTGAGTTGATGGTCGGCGCTGGGATCGGGAGCCTGCTGTGGTTTCCGAGCCACGCCGCACTCACCGGCTTCCGGCCGCCAACTCCGGACCTCTTTCCCGTCCGCCTACGCCAGGGCCGGAACCGCAACCTCCATGTCCTGATGGTCGAAGACGACCCCTCCATCGCCGAGATGTACCGCGTCCAGCTCGAGCACGACGGCTACCGCGTGACCCTAGCGACGACCGGCGAGCTGGCTTTCACGAGCCTCTCCGAGGCTGAGCCGGACGTGGTGCTCCTCGACCTCTTGCTCCCGGACCGCAGCGGGTTCGAAGTCCTGGCCGCGCTCAACGACCGATTCCCGAACCACCCGCCGGTGGTGATCCTTTCGAATTACGGCGAGCCGTCGATGATCGACCGGGGGCGGTCGCTGGGGGCGATCGAGTACCTGGTCAAGTCGAGAGTCACCCCGGCCGACATCTCGGAGCAGATCCCGATGTGGGTCGAGCAAGGACGGAGGGGCGGTCGGAGGGAGTCTTGACCCAGGCCGCGTCCGTCGCCCAGGACCTGACCGCGGTCGCGTTCGTCGCCCTCGGGGTGACTGTCGCCTACCACTGGTACCGCGACGGCACGCGCGCGCAGGCCATGCTCGCAGCCGCGCTTGTCTCCCTGGCCATCGTTGCGGGGCTTGGCAGGATACCCAACCCGCCGCTCGCACTCTCGATCTTCAACCTCGTCCTGTTCATGCTGTCCGGCTTCTTCGTGCTCCTTTTCCGCAACGAGTTCATCGCCATGGAACGCAAGACGCTGGTCGGCGCCTACGTGCTCCTGGCCGTCGGTATCGCCGTCGGCGTCGTCGACACGGTGTTCTTCCCGGGTTCCACGTCAACCACGGCGGAAGTTCTGGGGTTGCTCCTCGTCTCCCTTTGGGCCTTGTTCGTTGGCGAACCGATCGTCCGCTTCTGGCTGGCAAGCAACCGGCTGCCCGCCGTGCAGAAGACGCGCATGCGGACCCTCAGCTTCGGCTTTGGGCTGCTGATCGTGGTCCTCTTCGTCGCCGTGCTGGGCGGTGCCTCGCTTCGCAGCCCGGCGGCGACGATCGTCATCCAGCTGGCCGCCCTGGTCTCGGTGCCGGCGATCTACGTCAGCCTGATGCCGCCGACGCTGTTGCGACGGATCTGGCGCATGGCCGAGGAGAGCAAGGTGCGCTCGGCGATGCAGGACCTGCTCATCTTCAGCCCGAGTCGCCAGGGCATAGCCGAGCGTGGCGTGTACTGGGCGGTGCGCCTGATGGGAGCGACGGCCGGGTTCGTCATCGACGCGGACGGCAAAGTCGTGGCGACGTCAGGCATCGACGCCGAAGGCGTGGCGCGGTTCGCCGCGAGCAACTCGGAATCGATTGTCTCCGTCCCCCTTCACCTGACCGAAGGTCAGGGCAGGCTCGGCATCGTGGCCGGCCCTTACACGCCGGTGTTCGGCAGCGAGGAGGTCTTGCAGCTTAGGGCGTACGCCAACTCGGTCGCCGCCAGCATGGAACGTTCCCGGGTCACCGAGCGCATGGCCGCGCTGGAGAAGAACAAGACGCAGTTCCTCAACCTGGCGTCCCATGAGCTGCGCGGGCCGCTGACGGTGATCCGTGGCTACGTCTCGATGCTCGACACCGGGATGCTCGGCCAGCTCAACGAGCGGGGATTGAAGGCCGCCGGGGTGATAGCGGCGAAGGTCTCCGAGATGAACGAGCTGATCGAGGAGATGATCGACGCCGCCAGGCTCGAAGAGGGGGCTGTCACCCTGCACTCGGTCGAGGCCGACCTGCGCGAGATCGTGCGCAGCGCCGTCGACGTCGTGGCGCCCATGCTCGAGTCTAGGCACAGGCTCAAGATGGACCTGCCCGACCGTCGCGTCCGGGTCAACGTCGACCCGGACCGGACGAAGACGATCATCGCCAACCTACTCAGCAACGCGATCAAGTACTCGCCTGACGGCGGCGTCATCGGCTGCCAGGTGCGCATGCGCGCCGGGACCGCGCGAGTCACCGTATCCGACGAAGGAATCGGCATCCCGAAGGACAGCATGCCGATGCTGTTCACCCGTTTCGGCCGGGTCATCTCGCCCCAGACCGAGCATCTCAAAGGCACGGGCCTGGGACTGTTCCTCGCCCGCCAGTTCGCCCAGCTGCAGGGCGGCGACATCACGGCCGCCTCGGTGGAGGGCAAGGGAAGCACGTTCACGTTGCAGCTTCCGCTGGCGGGAGTCGAGTCGATACCGGCCTCACAGGACGGGTCGGATGAGGAGATGGCCGAGGAGCCGACCACCTCGATTGCGCGGACCGATTAGTTTTGGTCCTGCGAAGCGTCTAACGATTCAAAGAGGGTCCCTTTTCTTGTCACGAGAGGTGAAGTCATGAGCGGAGTACGTCTACTCGTCGGGACGCGAAAGGGCGCGTTCATCCTGACCTCCGACGGCAGCCGGAAGAAGTGGAAGGTCGAAGGGCCGCACTTCGCCGGCTGGGAGATCTACCACCTGAAGGGCTCTCCCGCCGACCCCGATCGCCTGTACGCCTCGCAGTCGAGCTCTTGGTTCGGCCAGGTGCTGCAGCGCTCGAATGACGGCGGCAAGAACTGGGAGGCCGTCGGCAACCAGTTCCAGTACGAGGGCACGCCCGGGCCGCACCAGTGGTACGACGGCTCCCCGCACCCGTGGGAGTTCAAGCGCGTGTGGCACCTCGAGCCTTCGCTCGACGACCCGGACAGGGTGTACGCCGGAGTCGAGGACGCCGCGCTCTTCGAGACGACCGACGGCGGGAAGAGCTGGACCGAGCTGCCGGGACTGCGCAACTACCCGACCGCGTCGACGTGGGCGCCGGGCGCGGGCGGGCTGTGCCTGCACACCATCGTGCTCGACCCGAAGAACCACGGCCGGATGTACATCGCGATCTCAGCCGCCGGCGTCTTTCGCTCCGACGACCGGGGCAGGACGTGGGTCCAGCGCAACCTCGGGCTTCACTCCAACCACATCCCCGATCCCGACGCCGAGACAGGGCACTGCGTGCACCGCATCGCCATGCACCCGTCGCGGCCGAACACGCTCTTCATGCAGAAGCACTGGGACGTCATGCGCACCGACGACTGCGCCGACAACTGGCGCGAGATCAGCGGCAACCTCCCGACCGACTTCGGCTTCGTCATCGACGTCAACGCCAACGAGCCGGACACGATCTACGTCATCCCGATCACCAGCGACTCCCACCACTTCGTGCCCGAGGGCAAGCTGCGCGTCTACCGGAGCAAGACCGGTGGCGACGACTGGGAGGCGCTGACCAACGGTCTGCCGCAGGAGAACTGCTTCGTCAACGTGCTGCGCGATGCGATGGATGTCGACACGCTCGACCCGTCGGGCGTGTACTTCGGCACCAGCGGCGGCCAGGTCTACGCGTCGCCTGACGGCGGCGACACCTGGAACGCGGTCGTGCACGACCTTCCAGCCGTCCTGTCAGTGGAAGTTCAGACCCTGAAGTGATCCAGGTCGTCCTGCCGAGGAACCTTCAGATCCTCGCGGGCGTCGGGCGCGTGGTCGAGGTCCAGGTCGACGGGCCGGCCACCCAGCGCGCGGTGCTCGACGCCCTCGAAGCCGGCCACCCCGCGCTCCTGGGCACCATGCGCGACCACGTGACGAAGAAGCGGCGTCCGATGATCAGGTTCTTCGCGTGCGAGGAGGACCTTTCAGACGAACCGCTGGATGCACCACTGCCCGAAGAGGTCGCGTCCGGCAAGGAGCCGTTCCTGATCCTCGGCGCGATAGCAGGCGGCCAGGCCTAGCGCGCTACCACGCGATAGTCGCGACTATCGACCCGTTTTCGCCACCGGAATCGCGGTTAGTCGCGACTATCGGGAGTGCTGGGTGCATGCAACGGCCGGGGTCCGCGTGGGAGGCGGGCCTCCCCCGCGCTATCGCACGATGTAGGAGGTAGCTCCCTCTCCGACCCCCTGTTGAGGGAGGCGTTTCTGCCACAGATGAACGACTTCGACCGGTTCATGGCGCGCAGGTTGCGGCACATGCTCGATCCCGTGGTGGCGATCCAGCCGCCGCCCCGAAGCCGGCGTAGGGACCCTCAGGGCCTCCCGGCGGTGGTTACGCCCCCGGCTGAGCCCGCGGCCGAGCCTGTGGCGTTGACCGTCCCGGTCAACCCGCACGCCAAGCAACCGCAAGAACCCCTTCCTTCCTCTCGCGAGGCCGGGTCGCAAGACCCGGCCTCTTTCTGCGCTCCCCACCCCGCGATAGTCGCGACTAACTGCCGCCTACCGACCCCGGGAGTTCCGATAGTCGCGACTAACGCGCGCTAGTGTTGCTCTCCGTGGCGACCGCCCTCAGGTTCAAGGTCCGGCATGCCGAGCCGCGGGTGACCGCGGCTGAGCGCGAGAGACAGCTGGCCGACCCCGGCTTCGGCCGCATCTTCACCGAGCACATGGTCCGCGTCCGCTGGAACGCCGCCCAGGGCTGGCACGACGCCGAGCTCGTGCCCTACGCCCCGCTCACCCTCGACCCCGGGACGTCGGTCCTCCACTATGCCCAGGCCGTTTTTGAAGGCCTGAAGGCGTTTCGCCAGGCGCGCGGCGGGGTGGCCGCCTTCCGGGCCGCCGCCCACGCCACCAGGTTTCGCAACTCGGCGCGGAGGCTGGCCCTGCCCGAGCTCCCGGAGGCGCTCTTCCTGGAGGCGATCGACGTCCTGCTGGAGGCCGACCACGAGTGGGTGCCGTCGGCGCTAGAGCACAGCCTGTATCTCCGTCCGTTCATGTACGCCAACGAAGTCACGCTGTCGGTGCATCCGGCCGACCAGGTCACCTTCCTGTTGATCGCCTCGCCTTCCGGGTCGTACTTCCCGCGCGGGGTCAAGCCCGTCACGGTCTGGCTCTCGGAGGACTTCAGCCGGGCCGCACCCGGCGGCACCGGCGCTGCCAAGACGGGCGGGAACTACGCCGCAAGCCTCCTCGCCCAGGCACAGGCGGCGGAGCAGGGCTGCGACCAGGTGGTTTGGCTCGACTCGAACGAGCACCGCTGGGTCGAGGAGATGGGCGGCATGAACCTCTGCTTCGTCTTCGGGCGCGGCGACCGCGCGAGCGTGATGACGCCGGCGCTGACGGGCACCCTCCTGCCCGGAGTGACGCGCGACTCGCTGCTCACCCTCGGACGTGACCTGGGTTACGCCACCGAGGAAGGTCGCATCAACGTCGACGAGTGGAGACGAGGCTGCGAGGAGGGTTCGCTGACCGAGGTGTTCGCCTGCGGCACCGCCGCCGTCATCACTCCCGTCGGCGCAGTGAAATCGGCACACGGGGCGTGGACCATCGGCGACAGCGGCCCGGGCGAGGTGACGATGCGGCTGCGCCAGGCGCTGGTCGATGTGCAGCGTGGCGTCACGCCCGACCCGCACGAATGGCTGCACCACGCGCGCGTATCGTCATGACGAACTGATGCCGACGCGGGTCGTGGTCGTGGGGGGTGGAGGGACCGGCGACTACGCCGGGTTCACGCTGCGCAAGAAAGGGTTCGACGGCGAAATCGTCATTGTCAGCGCCGACCGGGACCGCCCGTACGACCGTCCTTACCTGTCCAAGGAGTTCCTTCGCGGCGAGGTCGACGCGCCGAAGGTCTTTCTCCACGACGAGGCGGAGTACGCGAAGGAGAGGATCGAGCTCCGGCTCGAGACGCGAGTCACAGGCGGCTCGCTCGCCGAGCGCCGGCTGACGCTCGCCGGCGGAGATGAAGTCTCGTTCGACGTGCTCGTGCTCGGCCTTGGCGGGACGCCACGCGTCCTGCCCGGGATGCCGCAAGCCGAGAACGTGCGCACGCTCCGGTCCCTGCGCGACAGCAGCGGCATCCGCGAAGCGCTGGCGGACGCGAAGCGGCTTCTCCTCATCGGCGCCGGCTTCATCGGCGCCGAGGTCGCCGCGTCCGCGCGCAAGCTGGGCAAGGACGTGCTCATCGTCGAGGCGCTGCCCGTGCCGCTGCAGCGCGCGCTCGGGCGTGAGGTTGGCGAGATCTACGCCGCCATTCACCGCGACCGAGGGGTCGACGTGCGCACCGACACGAAGGTCGAGAGCTGGCACGTGAGCGGCGACCGGGTGACCGGCGTCACGCTTTCCGATGGCAGGCAGGAGGAGGCGGACCTCGTCCTGGTCGCGGTTGGCATCGAGCCGAACGTCGACCTTCCCAAAGCGCTCGGACTGCCCCTGGAAGGCGGAGGCGTCCGGGTCGACGAAGCGCTGCGAGCGGCCGAGAACGTCTACGTCGGCGGCGACGTCGCGCTGCACCCGCACCCGGTGCTCGGCCGCGCCATCCGCGTCGAGCACTGGGAGGTCGCCAAGAACCACGGGCGCGGGATCGCGGCCTCCATCGCCGCCGGCCCTTCGCCGTACACCAGGCTCCCCTATTTCTGGTCGGACCAGTACGACGTCACGCTGGAGTACCGGGGGCACGCCTCGGGTGACGACACCGCAGTGTGGCGGGGCGACCGGGACGGCCTGGCCTTCACTGTGTTCTACCTGCGCGACGGGCGCGTCGAAGGCGTGCTCTCGATGAACGACTCGAAGACCAACGAGCTCGGCGGCAAGGTGATCGAAAGCCGTCGCCGCGTCGATCCGTCGGAGCTCGAGAGCGCGGAGCTCGCGGCCCTCACCCTCTAAACGACCGGTTGGTTCTCCTCGGGCAGGAGCCAGGGCAGCGCCTCGGCCATGGGGCGCACGAGCATGTTGAACTGCTCCCTTCCGACCAGGTTGCCGGCGACCAGGCCCAGGGCGGCCATGAACGCGGCTTGCTCCGCCTTGTGGCCGATGTCGCCGTGCTCCGCCTTCCAGCTGACGAGCGCCTGGCCGGACTCGGTCAGGCCGAAGAGGTTGCGGCGGACCTCGTCCCAAGCCGGTCCGCGGTCGGCGTTCTCGATCGCATGCAGCGCCGCCTTCTCGGCGGCGCGGACCGCTTCCTCGTGCAGCCGCGCGTGCCGGTCCCAGCCCTGCGCCGCGCGCTCGACGCCCGACGGCGAAAGGACGCGGATGTCGTCCATCAGGCGCGGGAGCGTGCGCGAATGCTCGGGAAAGCCGTAGCCCTCGGCGTCGACGCTCACGCGCTCAGCGTAACGGACTATCGCAAGAAGGCCGGGATCCAGCCGAAGCGCCCGAGCGCAAACGGGCCGGGTCCGGAGACGATCACCTGCGCGTTGGCCAGCACCCCGAGGTAGTACATCCAGCGGAAGCCGTCGTCGCTGACGGCGAAGGCGACCGTCAGCGCGAGGTTCGACGCCAGCAGGAAGCCGAGGACGCCCGCCCAGCGCGTCGCCAGGCCGAAGATCAGCAGCACGGCCGTCGCGGTCTCCGCGATCGACTGCGCGAGGGCGAAGGGCACCCAGTTCGGCACCACGACGGAGACGAGCAGCTCGTGCAGGCCGGGAATCGGGTTGACGCGGGCGGCCGAGTCGAGGACCGGCTTCATCCAGCCGATGCCCTGCCATTTCTGGCTCGCGAAGAAGAGCCAGTAGATTCCGATCACGATCCGAAAGACGCTCGGCCACACCTCCGCCACGGCGCTAACCGTAGCTACTTCATCACACGCAGCATCGGGTCGGTGGCGAGCTGAAAGGCGCGTGCCGCGGGACGCATGTGCAGGCGGTTCAGCCGGTGCTGGATGGCGCCCTTCAGGATCGCGGCGCGCAGCTTGTTCTCCGAGAAATCGGTGTTGAACAAGAGCCGGTTGTGCCGCACCTTGTGCCACTCGCCGTGCAGGCGGCGCTCGCGCACGCGCTCGTAGAACCCGGTCCCGGGCAGCGGGTAGGCGATGGTGTAGCTGACGTAGTCGAGCGGCAGGCTGCTCGAGAAGTTGATGCTGCGGATCAGCGAATCGGTGGTCTCGCCGATGTAGCCGACCATGAAGAATCCCGCGGCCTTGATGCCCGCGCCGACGCACGCCGCCACCGCCGCGCGCGCCTGCTCCGGCGTGATCCCCTTCTTCATCTCTTTGAGCACCCGCTCGTCGCCGGACTCGATGCCGAAGAAGATCCGCTTGCACCCAGCGCGGTGCATCTGCTCGAACAGCGCGCGGTCGACGTGCGTCACGCGGCTGAGGCATTCCCAGGTGAGCGGTAGTTGCGCGTCCTCGATCGCCTTGGCCAGCTCGAACGTCCGCCTGTAGTTGAGCGTGAAGAGGTCGTCCGACATCCAGACGTGGTCGTAGCCGAGGGAGGCGATCTCGCGCATCTCGGCCACGACCGACTCGACCGGGCGCGCGCTGAAGAGATCGCCGAACACCGACTTGTGGCAGAAGTCGCAGCGGAACGGGCATCCGCGCGTGGACATCAGCGGCGTCGTCGCATCCTTCCAGTGCCTGCGCCAGTAGTCGATGTACTGCTGGTTGGGGATGTCGCCGCGATAGGGCAGCGGCAGGTGGGACATGTCCTTGCTGCGCTGCCGCGCCGTGCTCCTGACGACCTCGCCGCCGCGCTTGAAGACCACGCCGGGAATCTCGTCGAAGCGGCGGTCGTCGAGGTGCTCCATGATCGAGACGATCGTCTCTTCGCCCTCGCCGACCGCCACGAGGTCGAACTGGTCGACGAACGCCTCCGGCTCGCCCGACGGGTAGGGTCCGCCGACCACGGTGAGCGCCTTGCCACGAACCTGGGCCGCGAGCGAAAGCGCCTCGTCCTGCATCGTGATCATGCAGTAGACGCCGATGACCGACGGGCGCAGGCGGTCCACCTCCGCCAGCACCTCGTGGCGCTCGAGGAACGTGTGGTCGATGTGACGTACCGAGTACCCGGCGGCGCGTAGCGACGCGCTGAGGTACATCAAGCCGAGCGACGGCATGATCCAGTGCCGCCCCTGCCTGGGGGCTCGCTGCGGATAGACGAGGACGACGTCGGCGCGATCCATCTCTATCTCGCCTCCTGCACGTTGATTCGGTACGACACGCTCCCGAACGGCGCCGGGAAGATGTAGTCGAGGCCGGCCCAGTCGAAGTCGGGCGGCGCCTGCTCGCGACCGCCGTGGAGCGTGGCTCCCGGCACTGCGTTCACCGACCACTCGACGCCGAGAGTCGCCGAGCGCAGCCGCGCCCAGCTTCCGCTCAGCGGCACCCAGCGCCCGAAGGCGTCGCCGCGGAGGGTCGGCGCGCCGGCCGCGGCGAGGTCGTCGAACGCGGCCGACTCCTCGTTCAGCACCCCGACCTCGGTGTAGCCGGGCTGGAGCCATAGCAGGCCGACCTTCACCGCGACCCCGCCCGCGTCGACCGTGTAGGAGACGGCGATCTCGCCCCGCGACGCGATGGGGACGAACGCGTAGCGGTGGGCGGCATCGCCGCCCATCTCGTCGAGCTCGAAGGTCCGCGTCCAGACCGTGCTTGACGCCGTCGAGAGGTCGGCGTCGGTGTAGGTGCGCGAATACACCCAGCCGTCCGCGTAGTGCACGATCGGCGCCCCGAAGCCCATGCCCTCGCCGGCGGCGGACGTCGCGCCGGCGCGAAGGGTTGCGCCTTTGGCCAGCAGCGAGGTCTTGCCCTGCCCCGTCGTGGTGGGGAGAGTCACCGCGAGGCCTGGATAGAGCGCGCGCTCGAGGCAGACCGCTCCGAGCGTGTACGCCTGGACGTCCTTACCTCCGGCGACGGAGTAGCCGCTCCGTGCTCCCAAAGCGCTGAACGGCGGCGACTGGTCGCCTTTCACCAGGTCGGGGAACACCGTGGTCGCCCGGTAGTAGCCGATGTCCTCGAGCACGAGCGCGTCGTATCCGTGGGCCGTCAGCCAGCGCACGGCATCGCCGTGGTCGGCGGGCAGCACCTGCGAGCCCGCGACCCGGGACGGAGGCTTGCCGCTGAAATAGGCGGCGACCGGGGAGTCGGTCAGGAGCCCGCCCGGGGTGCAGGACGTGGCTCGCCCCGCGGCCACCAGGCCCGCGTCCTGGGCGGCGAACCCCGTGAAGATCGGGACGAAGGCGAGCGCGAGCATCGCCGCGGCCGCGAGCGTGCCGGCTTTCACCAGCACCGCGTACCGGTCGAGGGCGGAGGCCGCGAGCAGCGCCGCGGCGGGCAGGACCGGATAGAGGTAGCGGTGGCTCCCGCTGTAGGCGCCGGTCGCGACCAGACCGAACACCGCCGCCAGGTAGACCGCCGAGGGCAGGTAGACGAAGCGCCAGCTGGCGCTGCTGTGGCGGCGAAGAACGCCCAGCACCGCGAACACGGCAACAGGCAGTGCAGCAAGGCCGTAGGTGGCGGCGAGCTCGGACACCCGCGCGAATGCTGCGGTCGGGATGCTGCCCCGCGTCGAGGCGGACACGACCTCAATCGAGCCCCTGGTCACCGAGTGGCCGGCGGGGGAGAATCCGAGCTGCAGGAAGACGAGGACGCCGACCGCGGGCACGGCCCACGCCAGCGCGCGCACCCCCGACCGTGACCGAATGGTCTCCACGACGCTGATGGCCACCACCGCGGCGACCCAGATCCATGCTTTGGTCGACGTGACGCACGCCAGGGCCGCGAGCAAGGCCGCGAGCTTCATCCGGCCGCGGACCGCGGCCAGTCCCGCACCGAGCAGGAGCGCTGTGAGCATCGGCTCGACGACTGCGGAGCCCGACGTGAAGAGGAAGACCGGGTTCAGCACGAGCAGGGCCACCGCGACCGCGCCCTGCCGCCGGTTCTGTGCCAGCGCGTAGACGAAGCCGGCGGTGACCACGCCGAATGCGGCGCTCATGGCCTTCAGCAGGCCCAGCTGCCACAGCCCGAACACGTGCAGCACCGCCGCCGCCAGCACCTGGTAGCCAGGCAGCCAGGTGTCCTCCATGTTGAAGAGCGGGTCGTGCATCTGGCCTGTCGAAGCGAGGTTGGCGGCGATCAGCCAGTGGCCGTAGCCGTCCTCAAACGGCTCGCCGAGCTGGGCGGCGACGAGGAGTAGGAGGGCGGCGAGGCCGAGCAGGGCGGTGAGCGGCGCGGCGGCGCGCAGCCACCCCAGCGCTCTCCATCCCAGCCGGCGCAGCGCGAGCACCTGCAGCAGGTCAACGGCGCTGAGGCCGGCGACGGTCAGGAACCCGAGCGCGAAAAGCCCCGCGTAGACGGCGAGCAGGACCTGGTCCAGGTGCAGGGCGAGGGGCACGATCGCCAGCGCGCCAAAGCCGAACGCCGCCTCGAGCAAGGCCCGCGGGTCGCCGACGCGGACGTAGGCCTGGTCGCGCCACTCCTGACCGCGGCGCTCGATGCGGTGCTTGGGCGTGCGCACGAAGACGCCGCCCGGCCGGAACGCCGCGAAGAGGGCGACGATCACGTTCAGCGACATGCCGGCCCCGATCACCTGGCACATCAGCGAGGGCACGCCGGTCCACCAGGCGCGACCGCGTCTCGTCTGGGCGACGATGAAGCCGAGCCAGGGGGAGGCGGCGACGCAGACGCCGACCAGCAGCGCGTCGCTGATCTGCCACGGGATGTGCTGCCGGCCGACGGCGAGCAGCAGCGCCGGGTAGCACGCCAGCTGAAGAAGCATGAGCGGACCCACGCCGTACGCGAGCAGGTGGATGGTCGCCTGGACCTTGGCCATCAACCGGTTGGGGCTGCGCCACACCGGGCCCAGGAGGCGGAAGGCGCACTGGAAGCTGCCCGTCGCCCAGCGCGACTGCTGGCTGCGATAGGCGTCGATCGATACGGGGAGCTCCTCCGGCACGACCAGGTCTTCCACGTAGGCCGCGCGCCAGCCCCGAAGCTGGGCGCGGTAGCTGAGGTCGAGGTCTTCGGTCAGCGTGTTTGCCGTCCAGCCGCCGGCGTCCTCGATCGCGGACCGGCGCCACACGCCGGCCGAGCCGGTGAAGTTGACGAAATAGCCGCGCGCAGAGCGCACCGACTGCTCGACGAGGAAGTGGAAGTCGATGAACAGCGCCTGCAGGCGCGTGAACCAGGAATAGCCCTCGTCGAGGTGTCCCCAGCGCGCCTGGACGAAGGCGACACGGGGGTCGTCGAAGCCGCCGACCGTGCGCTGCAGGAAATCGGACGGCGGCACGAAGTCGGCGTCGAAAACGGCGATGAGGTCCGCGCGCGTCCTTGCCATGCCGTGGGCGAGGGCGCCCGCCTTGAACCCGGCGCGAGTGCCGCGACGCACGTGGGACACGTCCAGGCCCTTGCCGCGCCAGTGGGCGACGCGCCGGGCGAGGATCTGGACCGTCTCGTCGTCGGAGTCGTCCAGCGCCTGGACCTCGAATCGGTCGCGCGGCCAGTCGATCGCGCACACGGCGTCGAGGACGCGCTCGGCGACGTAGCGCTCGTTGTAGATGGGGACCTGCACGCATACGGCTGGAAATCTGGTGGGCGTCCTCGGTGAAGGCCGGCGCGGCATGCGAACAGCACAAAGGGTGAGGAAGAGGAGGTTGAGCCCGAAGCCGAACAGCAGCACGCTGGTAGCCACCAGCAGTCCGACCGCGATGGCGCCGATCAAGCTTCGTCGAACAACGTGTACGGGCGCATCGTCGCCCTCACGAAAGCGACGCGAGCCAGCGCCTCGG
>DATEGB010000039.1:0-28448 GCA_035280365.1 Candidatus Dormiibacterota bacterium
CGTGGCGCAGCCCGGCCGGCGTCGCGCGCAGCACGCGAGCCGCTACGCGGTAGCTACTTGCGAGCAGCTGCGGTCGTTTTCGCCCGCGTCGCGCGACGGTCTCTGCCGTTGCGGCGCTCGCGCCCATCGACTCCCGCCCTATCACCTTCGATGAATTCCTCCACCAATCGCCGAGCGTCGTTGTCGTTGTACTGGACCGGCGGCGACTTCATGAAGTAGGAGCTTGGGCCCTCGAGGGCTCCACCGAGGCCGCGGTCAAGCGCCAGTTTGGCGCAGCGCACGGCGTCGATGACGATGCCCGCCGAGTTGGGCGAGTCGACGACCTCGAGCTTGAGCTCGACGTTGAGCGGAACGTCGCCGAACGAGCGGCCCTCGAGACGGATGTACGCCCACTTGCGGTCGTTGAGCCAGGGCACGTAGTCCGACGGGCCGATGTGCACGTTGTCCTTGCCGATGTCGTAGTCAAGCTGGGACGTGACCGAGCGCGTCTTCGAGATCTTCTTCGACATGAGGCGCTCCCGCTCCAGCATGTTCAGGAAGTCGGTGTTGCCGCCGAAGTTCAGCTGGTAGGTGCGCTCGAGCTTGACGCCGCGGTCGCGGAAGAGTCGCGTCAGGACGCGGTGCACGATCGTCGCCCCGACCTGGGACTTGATGTCGTCGCCGATGATCGGCAGACCCTTCTCCTCGAAACGCTTCTGCCAGTACGGCTCGCGCGCGATGAAGACCGGGATGCAGTTGACGAAACCGACGCCGGCCGCGAGGGCCTGCTCGACGTACCACTTGGTCGCCTCCTCCGAGCCGACCGGGAGGTAGCTCACGAGCACGTCGGCCTTCGACTTCTTGAGGATCCCGACCACGTCTGACGTCTCGCCCGGCGCCTTGGTGACGATCTCGGAGACGTACTTGCCGATGCCGTCGTGCGTCATGCCCCGCTGGACCTTGACGCCTGTCCGGGGTACGTCGCTGAACTTGATCGTGTTGTTTGGCCTCGTGAAGATCGCCTCCGCAAGGTCGAGGCCGACCTTGTTCTTGTCGATGTCGAACGCGGCCACGAACTCGATGTCGTTGACGTGATAGCCGCCGAGGTTGACGTGCATGAGCCCGGGCACTGAGTCCTTCGGCGACGCGTTCCGGTAGTAGTGCACGCCCTGCACCAGCGAAGACGCGCAGTTCCCCACGCCAACGATCGCGACCCGAACCTTGCGGTCGCTCGCGTTGCGATGACCGTTCCTGTGATTGGCGCTCATGCGCCCACCTCCTCACGAACTTTCGGTTTGGATGCCGGTGTGATGCCCAGCATCTCGTCGAGACGCTCGCGGTAGTGACGGATGTTGTTGAAGTCGAGCGAGCAGTAGACCAACCGGCCGACGCGCCGGGTGCGGATGACCCCGCCAAGACGCAGCATCCGCAGGTGCCAGGAGATGCGGGGCTGGCTCATGTGGAGGTACTGCGCGAGGTCGTTGACGTTCACCTCGCCGGCGTGGGCCAGGCGCTCGAGTATGCGCAGACGTGTCGGGTTGGCCAACGCCAGGAAGTGATCGGGCAGTTCGTTACGCGGTTCGCGTAGAAACATAAAGGTTGCTTTATTCAATATAACGCATAAAGGCTGCGTTATGTGTTGGCGGGCCAGGAGGCGGATAGTCGCGACTAACGGACGTTCTCGCGCCAGGAGGTCGGATAGTCGCGACTATCGGACGTTCTCGCCCCGGGAGGTCGGATAGTCGCGACTATCGGACGTTCTCGCCCACTAAAAAGCGGATAGTCGCGACCAACGGACCTCAGACCGAAAAGGTCAGCGTTCCCTTCGTGGTGCAGAGTTGTCCGGCGCTGGGTCCGCACACGGCCTGGTCGGTTAATCCGAAGGTAGCTGCGTAGAGGATCGGCCGGGCACCGGCCGACTGCGGTGGCACAGTGATCACGATGATCCGGTTCTTCGTGTCGTTGCTCCACGTTGACCCTTTCGGCAGTTGGTCGTTCAGCATGGCCGCGGCTGCCGCTCCTTGCCCACCGGAGTAGGGCATGGGAAAGATCAAGGTGATTCCAGGCTTCTGTTGACCGGCGTTGACGTTCGGCACCGAGATGTGTCCGAACACCGAGAACGCCGCGACCACGCTGCCCGTTGCCCCGAGGGTGTCGCTGACATTTACCTGGAACTTGTACGGTGGCGGGAGCGCGACGCCGATGACCGGCTGGGGAAAGGTCCCGGTGAGCGCCAGGCCGCTCAGGCCCATCCCGGCGGGCACGTAACCACCAGGAGCGAATGCGTACGTGAACGGTCCAACTCCTCCCGACTGCTTGCCGAACGTTCCGCACACGCTCGTGCAACCTGCCTCGACCGCGCAGGGCGTCGTCGGCGTGCAGATGCCCGCCAGCACGAGTCCCGGAGCTACGGAGATCGAGCGGTTGACCGTCGCGCTGTGGCCGGCGGCGTCGTCGACCCGGACGGTGAACGCGAACGTGCCGGCCGCGGTCGGAGTGCCCGAGACGCTCCCTCCCGAGGACGAGCTCAGCCCGCCCGGCAGCGACCCGACGCTGATCGACCACCTGAGGGGCGGGACACCGCCCGTCGCGGTCAGCGCCACCGGCGCGTAGGCGATACCGACCTCGCCGGCGTGGAAGGTGGCGCTCGTGATCTGCAACAGCGGCACGTGGCTCGGCGTCGACGAGGCCGGGGCGGTGGCGTCGACGCTCGGGGTCGTCGCCGGCTCGGTCGAGTCCTCGGACACCGGCGACGTCTCGGCGCCGGGCGAGGGCCCGTTGCCGACCGCGGGTGGCCGGGCGCAGGCGACGGCCAGCACCAGGATCACCGAAACCGCGATCGCCCGACCCCTCCTCACGACTGCAGCGCGAGTCTAGTCGGTGCGTGGGCGATCGGAACGCGATCAAGAGGGCCCGTCTTGTTTGGAAACGTAGCCCTGATATCAGGAGGGATTACGTCAGGCCGTGCGGCGCACCAGGTCCAGGAACTCCGCGCGCGTCCGGGGGTCGCGGCGGAACGTGCCCAGCATGCAGGAGGTCAGCATGCGGCCGCCGGGCGTCTCCACCCCGCGCATCTCCATGCACAGGTGGCGCGCCTCCACCACCACGCCGACGCCCTTCGGCGTGAGCGTGCTGTTGAGCGCCTCGGCGATCTGCCGGGTCAGCTGCTCCTGGATCTGCAGGCGATGAGAGAAGACCTCGACCAGGCGCGGGACCTTGCTCAGGCCGACGACCTTGCCCTTCGGCAGGTAGCCCACGTGCACCTGGCCGAAGAACGGCAGCATGTGGTGCTCGCACAGGCTGTAGAAGGGGATGTCCTTGACCACGACCATCTCGTCGTAGTCCTGGTCGAATACGGCGTCGGCGATGACCTCCTCCGGCTTGAGGCCGTAACCGTCGGTCAGCTCGCGGAGAGCCCGCGAGACGCGCTCGGGGGTCGCCTTGAGGCCCGGGCGAGACGGTTCCTCACCCAGCTCGAGGAGCAGCGCCTCGACGAGCTCGGCGATCGGATCGCCCGGCTTGGGAATTGGCCTCGCCATGCTCCGACACAATTTACGTGGTGGACGCCATCGCCGCCTCGCAGGCGCTGTCCGAGATCGGATACCTCCTCCGGCAGCAGGAAAAGGAGCGGTTCCGCGCCAAGGCGTTCTCTGCCGCCTCGTGGGCGCTGGCGCTGCAACGACCCGACCTGGAGGCGCTCGCTCGGTCCGGACAGCTGACCTCGATCGAGGGCGTCGGCGAGGGGATCGCCCGCGTCCTGAAAGATCTGCTCGAGCACGGAGAGAGCCGCTACCTGAACCGGCTGCGCGAACAGATGCAGCAGCCGTCGATGCCGGACGAGTCCGGCCTGGAGTACGCGGGCTATCGCGGCGACGTGCACTCGCACACGACGTGGAGCGACGGCCGGGCGACGATGCTCGAGATGGCGCAGGGCGCGCGGGCGCTCGGCTACCGCTACCTAGGCGTCACCGACCACTCGCCGCGAATCACCGTCGTCCACGGCCTCAACGCCGAACGGTTGCTCGCCCAGTCGCAGGAGATGACCGAGGTGCAGAAGCAGGTGGACGGCGTCACGCTCCTGCAGGGGATCGAGGTCGACATCCTCGAGGACGGAGCGCTGGACTTGCCTGACGCGGTGCTCGAGATTCTCGACGTCGTCATCGCCTCACCGCACGTCAAGCTCCGGCAGGAGCCCGCTGCGATGACCGAGCGGATGATGCGCGCGATCGCAAGCCCTCACGTGGACGTGATCGGCCACCCCACCGGCAGGCGGCCTGGCTCGCGTGAGGGGGCGACCTACGACTTCGAGGCGGTGTTCAAAGAGGCGGCTCGGCGCGGCGTCGCCGTGGAGATCGACTGCGACCCGGCGCGCATGGACCTCTCCCCGGAGCTCGCCCGCCTGGCGCGTGACCTCGGCTGCAACTTCGTGGTCAGCTCCGACGCCCACGCCCCCGCCGAGCTCGCGTACGTGCCGATGGCGTTCTGGATGGCCCGGCGTGCGGGCATCCCCAAGGAGAGGATCCTGAACTTCCGGCCCGCGTGGGATTGACCGATGATGGCAATTTGACGTCTAATTGACATCATATTGGCGAAAGCAACAACAATCCGGTTTTCGGACGAGGTGTACGCCCGGCTCGACCAGGCCTCGGCACGCACGGGGATGCCGGTCAACTCGATCGTCATCGCCGCCTGCCTTGAATGGATGCAGCGGAACGCGCCCGAGACGGCCGTCCCGCCTCAGGCCGGGTTCGCCGTACCCACGCTTCAGTCCGCGCCCCGTTGGGCCACGATCAGGCGCGCTGTCGTCGAAGCGATGGCGGGTCGGACCTCGCCCGCGATCTACCCCTTCGAGCGCTTCACCGGCAAAGCCCAGAACCTTCTCACGACGGCTCAAACCGAGGCCCAGAAGAGCGGCCACAACTACATCGGGACCGAGCACCTGTTGCTCGCCGCGTTTGCGGATCCGACCTCTCACTCCGCCCTCGTCCTGTCCTCGCTGGGCGTGCACGAGCGGACGGTGCGGGTGGTGCTCGAGGAGAAGCTTCAACACGCGAAGAGGCCACCGCGCATTCCCCAGATCGTTCCGACCTCGCGCGTGAAGAAGGTCGTAGAGCTTGCCTTCCGGCTGTGCGGCGCCGCCGGGGATCCGCTTGTGAGCACCGGCCACATCCTCGTGGCGCTGGCGACCGAAGGCGAAGGGATCGCCGCGCACGTGCTCAAGGACACCGGAGCCAGCGCCGAGCAGATCGCGGCCGCTCTGGACAAACTGACCGAACCGGAAGCCTGAGACCGCATACGATCTTCGCGGCGTGGCGAAGCTCGGGATCATGATCGAGGGCCAGGAGGGCCTCAGCTGGGAACGCTGGCGCCGCATCTGCACGGACGTCGAGCGGCTCGGCTTCGCCTCCCTGCGGCGCAGCGACCACCTCATCTCGCTGATGGGTGACGACTCGCGCGACTGCATCGACTGCTGGGCGTCCCTTGCGCTTGCCGCGGAATGGACGAAGACCATCGAGTTCGGACCGATGGTGAGCCCGATGACCTTCTACGAACCGGCGGTGCTGGCGCGCCGGGCGGCGGCGGTTGACGGTTTGAGCGGCGGCCGTCTTATCCTGGGCGTCGGCGCGGGCTGGAACGAACGCGAGCACGAGCTGCTCCACGTCCCTTTCCTCGACGTCAAAGGACGGATGGACAGGCTCGAGCAGGGCGTCTCGATCATCAAGGCCACATGGACGAAATCGCACCCGCGGCCGGTGCGCGGCGGCAAGATCCCGGTCCTCATGGGAGGCGTCGGCGAGAAGCGGCACCTGCCGATCGTGGCCCGCGAGGCGGACGAGTGGAACTACACGCGGTTCAACTTCGACGAGTACCGTCACAAGCGCGAGGTGCTCGATCGATGCTGCAAGGAGATCGGGCGAAACCCCGCGTCGTTGCGCTACTCGGTGATGATGACCTACGTCGTCGGGCGGGATCAGGACGACCTGCGCGGGCGCGCCGCCAAGATGCAGCAGGTGCTGCCACGAGTGCAAGGGCTCGACGCCGACGGAGTGCTGCAGAAGATGCGCGAGTCGGCGTTCGTCGGCACGCCGGAGGAGGTCGCAGGGCAGATCCGGGAGTACGCGCGCCTCGGGGTCGAGCTCTTCATGCTTCAGCACTTCCTCCTCGACGACACCGACGAGCTTGAGCTGCTCGCGAAAGAAGTGATGCCGGCGGTGGCGTAGGGTAGCCGGCATGGACTTCGAGCTCGGCCCGTCCGAGAAGGCCTTCCGCGACGAGGTCCGCGGCTGGCTGAAGGCCAACGCGCCGCGGGACGGCGACGCGGACGGCGCCGGCGACATGAAGTCGTTCATCGAGAGCCGGCGGGCATGGCAGAAGAAGCTCCACGAGGCCGGCTACGTCGGCATCACATGGCCGACGGAGTACGGCGGCCGTGGCGCGGGATTCATGGAGCAGCTGATCTTCAACGACGAGATGATCCTCGCCCACGCACCGGAGCCTATCAACGTCATCGGCCTCGGCATGGGCGGCCCTGTCGTCATCGCCCACGGCACCGAGGAGCAGAAGAAGCGCTACCTGCGGCCGTTGCTTTCGGCCGAGGAGATCTGGTGCCAGGGCTTCAGCGAGCCGAACGCGGGCAGCGACCTTTCAGGCCTGCAGACGCGGGCCGAGGACCGAGGCGACCATTACCTAGTCAACGGGCAGAAGGTGTGGACCACGCTGGCGCACGTCGCGAAGTGGTGCATGGTGGTCGCCCGCGAGCGCGTCGTGGGGATAAAGGAGGCCAACCCTCGCGACGGTCTCACCTATCTGCTGGTGGACATGGAGAGTCCCGGCGTTGAGGTCCGGCCACTCGTCCAGATCACGGGCGACGCCGAGTTCAACGAGATCTTCTTCAAGGACGTGAACGTCCCGAAGACACAAATCCTGGGTGAGGCAGGCAAGGGCTGGGCCGTGGCCATGACGACGCTCCTCCACGAGCGAGGCACCCTCGGCCTGGCGCTGGCAACGCGCGCCCAGATCACGGCCTCCGAGCTTGCCGAGCACGCGCGGAAGCTCGGTCGCGGGGGCGACCCTCTCGTGCGCCAGAAGATCGCGCAGCACACCATCGAGGCGCGCGCTCTGCAGCTGAACGGCTACCGCGCCGTGACGGCAGTTAAACGCACCGGCATCCCCGGTCCCGAAGGATCGATCCTCAAGCTCATGTGGTCGGAGTTGAACCAGCGCATGACCGAGACTGCGATCGACATCGCGGGACCGGCGGCGCAGGTCGGCGACGGAGACGGATGGAAGTACCAGTTCCTGCGGTCGCGCGCGAACACGATCGAGGCCGGCACGTCAGAGGTCTTGCGCAACATCCTCGCCGAAAGAGTGCTGGGCCTCCCGCGGAGTCGGTAACCTAGGTTGTCGTGACTGCCGTCGCCTCCGAGGCGGCCGGCACGACCGCGAACCAGGGCATCAGCCGCGAAGTGATGACCGTATTCGCCGGTCTGATGCTCGGCTCGCTCGTCGCCTCGCTGAACATGACGCTGGTCGCGCCCGCGCTGCCGACCATCGTGGCCGAACTGGGCGGGCTTGCCGACTACAGCTGGATCCCGATCTCGGCGATGCTCGCCTCGACGATCGTGACCCCGGTCGCGGGCAAGCTCTCAGACATCTACGGCCGCAAGCCGCTCTACATGACCGGCATCGTGGTCTTCGCGCTCGGCTCCGCCCTGTCGGGGCTCGCTCCGAGCTTCTGGTTTCTGGTCCTTGCGCGCTTTGTGCAGGGCGCGGGCATGGGTTTCATCATGCCGCTGTCGCAAGCGATCATCGGCGACATCATCTCGCCGCGAGAGCGCGGCAAGTACCAGGGCATGATGGGCGCCTCCTTCGGGCTTGCGTCGATCTTCGGGCCCGCGGCCGGTGGCTTCATCACAGACCACTTCAGCTGGCGGTGGCTGTTCTTCGTCAACCTGCCGCTGGCGATGCTGACCCTCGTCGTGATCTGGTTCTACATGCACGTGCCCAACGAAAGGCGTAGGCACTCCATCGACGTGTGGGGAAGCGTGACGCTTTCACTTGGCGTCGCCTGCGTCCTGCTCGCCACGGTGTGGGGCGGCGTGCAGTACCCCTGGAATTCCTGGCAGATCATCGGCCTCTACTCGGCCTCGGCCGTCCTGCTCGCCGCGTTCGCGTGGATCGAGATCCACGTGCCCGAACCGGTCCTGCCGTTGCTGCTCTGGAAGAGCCGCATCTTCACCTTCTCGAACATCGCGAGCGCGGGCGTGGCGATGGCGATGTTCGGCGCCATCTTCTTCCTGCCAGTCTTCGTCCAGGGCGTCGTCGGTAACAGCGTCACCAGCTCGGGCGCGATCCTCGTCCCGATGCTGGTGGCGATGATCGTCACGAGCGTGGGCTCGGGGCAGGTGATCTCGCGCACCGGCCGCTACAAAGCGATCCTGCTCGGCGGACTGGCGGTCATGGGCGCCGGCTACTACATGCTGTCGACGTTCAACGTCAGCACCACGAACGAGCAGGTCATCGCGTCGATGATCCTGCTCGGCCTCGGCCTGGGCGCCTGCATGCAGACGTACGTGCTCGTGGTCCAGAACTCGGTGAGCCGCCAGGACATGGCCGTCGCCACCTCGGCGACGCAGCTGTCGCGCTCCATAGGCGCGGCGATCGGGCTCGCCATCCTCGGCACCGTGCTGTCGCAGGGCATGGCGAGCTCGATGGCGAAGTACCTGCCGCCGGCCGCGATTCAGAAGCTGCAGGCGTCGGGCGGTGGCTCGAGCGCCACCGCGGTGTTCGACCCCTCGCAGCTCGGCAAGCTTCCGGCCGCGATCGCGCTCGGCATCCGGCACGGCCTGGCCGACGCCCTCCACCCGGTGTTCCTGGCCGGCGTCCCGATCATCGCCGTAGCCCTCGTCGCGACGCTGTTCATCCCCGAGATCCCCCTTCGCCAGACGGCGCACGTCACGGCCGGGAGGCGGGCGGAAGCGCCGATCCCTTAGCGGCTTGTCTTGCGCGTGCACGCAGGACAGAATTGGCGCTCGTGAACTCGGCTCCCGCCCAGGATCGGCTCGTCTGGTCGTTGTGGCTCGCGGCAGCGATCGTGTTCGTCGGCGGCCTCACGCCGTTCGTTTTCGGCGGCACCTCGAGCCGGATGACGAACGTGATCTTCCCGTTCACGGTCGCGGCGGCCGCCCTCGTGGCGTGCGCCCTCGTACACAGGCAGGGCCGCCTGGTCACGAGCCTCCTCTACTTCGTCGGCGGGCTGGCGATCGTCTACGGAGTCCTTTCCATGTTCGCCGTCCCACTCGAGCTGGCGGTGCTCGGCTCGTGCCCGGCGCCTCCCGCGCCCTGCACCAGCGGTCTTCCGCGCGCGCTGACCGTGGCCGAGAACACCGGCATGGGCTTCGCGGCGGGGTTCGGCCTGGTGGCGCTGTTCGTCGGCTTCTTCGGCCTGATGGTGGTTTTCCGCAAGCCGCTCTTGCCCGCGGCCGCGCCTCCGGTCAGGCAGATCCCACCTGTTTCTCAGCCGACCCCGGCGACGCCGGTCGAGACGAAGGCGGTGGAGAACGGCGCCTCACCGCAGGCCGGGGAAGAGGAGCCTGAGCTCCCCGCCCACGTGGAGGAAGAGCCTCCCGAGCTGCCGCCACACGAGTCGGATCCGCCCACTACTTAGACTCCCCTTTCGTGGATTTCGCGTTCTCCGAAGAGCAGGAGATGCTGCGCCGCTCGGCGCGTGAGTTCCTGGCCAAGGAGTGCAGCCCGAAGGTCGTCCGCCGCCTCATGGAGTCGGAGGACGGCTACGACGCCACGCTGTGGAAGAAGATCGCCGCGCTGGGCTGGACCGCGCTCGGCATCCCGGAGGAGTACGGCGGCGTCGGCACTTTCCTCGACCTCGTCGTGGTGCTCGAGGAAGCCGGCCGTGCGCTGTTGCCCGGCCCCTTCTTCTCGACCATGGGCCTGGCCGTGCCGGCGCTGATGGAGTCAGGCACCGAGGCGCAGAAGATGGATGCGCTCGCCGCGATCGCCGAGGGCAGGGCACGCGCGACCCTCGCCTTCACGGAGCCGTCGGGTCGCTGGGACGCCGAAAGCGTGAAGCTCGCCGCCAAGCCGTCCGGGGGCGGATGGCGCCTTGACGGTGTGAAGCTGTTCGTGCCCGACGCCGCCGCAGCCGACTACATGGTCGTGGTCGCGCGGACGCGAGGCGAGGGCGAGGACGGCCTCACGCTCTTCCTGGTCAAGGGCAAGCCGAATGGGATGACCGTCAAGCCGCTGGAAACGCTTGACATGACACGGCGTTGGAGCGAGGTCCGTTTCGACGGCGTGGAGCTCGGCGCCGACGCCGTCATGGGCGCGCCCGACAAGGCATGGCCGCGCCTGAAGCGCGCGCTCGAGTGGGCGACCGCTGCGCTGTGCGCCGAGATGGTCGGCGGCGTGCAGAAGGTCCTCGAGACGTCTACCGAGTACGCGAAGACCCGCCATCAGTTCGGCAAGCCGATAGGCATCTACCAGGCCGTCTCGCACAAGATCGCCGACATGCTCGTGATGTCGGAGAGCGGACGCTCGGCGACCTACTACGCGGCCTGGTCAGTCGACGCCGACGCCCCCGACCGGTCACTTGCATCGTCCATGGCCAAGGCCTACGTATCCGATGCGTACCGCAAGGTCGCCGGTGACGGCATCCAGGTCCACGGCGGGATCGGCTTCACGTGGGAGCACGACATGCACCTCTACTTCAAGCGGGCGAAGTCGTCGGAGGTGACGCTGGGCGACGCGACGTACCACCGCGAGCTGGTCGCCCAGGCGCTCGACCTCTAGCGCGCGATGGCCTGGTTCTTGCTCGTGGTGGCCATCGCCACCGAGGTGATCGGCACGCTGGCCCTGCGCGCGTCCGCCGGGTTCACGCAGCCGGTGCCCGCGGCGATCACCGTCGTCACCTACCTGGTCAGCATCGTCCTGCTGGCGGTCGTGTTGAAGACGCTGCCGGTGGGGATCGTTTACGCCATCTGGTCGGCGGTGGGGATCGCGATGGTCGCCGTCCTGGGCCGAGTGATCTTCGGTGACCCGGTGCCTCCGCTGGCTGCGCTCGGGATGGTCCTCATCGTCGGCGGCGTGATGCTGGTCGGCTTCTCAGGGGCGAAGACGCACTAACCCGTCGCGAGCAGGCGGAAGACAACCAGGCCGAACAGCACGCAGGACGGGATCACCAGCGCCCGATACAGCGCCCAGTAGTTCGTCCACGCTTCGCGCAACCGGTCGAGCCGGCGACCCGAGCCGAAGGCGAGCGACCAGTAGATAGGCAGCGCGGCGCCGGTGTTGAAGGCGAGCGCGAGCACGGCCAGGCCTCCCGCCCCGGCGAGCCACGGCTGGAGCACTCCCGATCCGCCGAAGCCGGCCTGCACCCCCCAAAGCGCACCGGCGCCGATCAGGCCGGCGATCACGGGCAGCCCGAGCAGGAAGAAGGCGGCGAAGCTCACCACGACCATGAGCAGCATCAGGGCCAGCGTCGCCACCACGCCCGCGAGACCGGCCGCGGCGACGGTGACGCCGCTGACTTGGGCATTTTCGGCGGGATCGGAGCGCGAGTACGCAAGCGGCGGGCCCACAGGGTGGCCGGACACGGCGGCGGTAACGTCCGTCCACGAGTGCCAGTGGTCGCCGGCGCTGACGGCGGCCGTGACGCCCGCCGGGACCGCGGCGAGCAGCACGCCGGCCGCGATCGCCGTGGCGTTGCGTCGCACCACCACGAGCTGGAACCAGGCACGCCGCCGGCGACGCGTCAGACCCGTTTCCATCAAGCGCTCGCGGTCGAAGGTCGCGCCGCAGATGAGCGTCAACGCGAAGCACGCGGCGAGCGGGAGCAGCAGCGACGCCGGGGCGAAAGGCGAGCGGAAGACGAAGAGCGCGAGCGGCACGTCGGCCACGGCGGCCGACACCGGTGAGAGCAGGAAGGACCATGCGCCCCCAGCGGCGCCCTCGCGCGGGAACAGCATGAACCCGAGCATCCGGCCCATGGCGGCCCAATACGCGGTCACTGCGGCGACGAACGCGAACACCGGCAGCAGGTCCCACGGCGCTGCTTCGCCGAAGAAGGCCAGCAGGGCCATCCCGGCCGCCATCCAGGAGGACACCCAGACGACGCTGACCGCCGCGCCGGGCAACACCTCGAGCCAGATCAGCGACGGGTCGTCGAGCGGGGCGTAGAGCAGCACCTCGAGCGAACCCTGCGCCTTCTCCCACCAGACGCCGATCGACGTCTTGATGGACTCGAGCAGCGCGAACGACATGAAGAACAGTGGCAACAGCAAGCCCGCCTGCAGCGCCGCCCCGCCCGCCAATCGCTCCGCGACCTGGCTCGCCGGACCGGGCAACTGGCCGAAGAGGGACGTGGCCGCGACGAGCAGGAGGACGAAGGCGTTCAGGTACATCACCCAGCTCAGGTCGCCGCGCCTCCACCACGAGCTCACGTAGAAAGGAAGCGAGTGGCGCAGCAAGGAGCCCTGCCGCGTGATGGAGCTGAACATCCGGATGGGTGCGATCCCCGACCTGAAACGCGACGGCGCGGGCGCCGCGACAACCTCGGCAGGCTGCTCTGACATCGCGTCGAGATAGACCGACTCGAGGCTCGGCTGGCGCTCTTCGAGCTCGTGGAATGGGGCGCCCGCGACGGCCAGGCGCGCCTGCAGCTGCGCCGCGAAATCGGCGCGATCCTTCGCCGGCGTCTCCCACGGCAGCGTGTACGCGACGCTCTCCTCAGAGACCTCGTGGCTGAGCGCGTGCTCGGCAAGCCATCGCTCGACCGCTTCTGCGATAGCCGGGGCGGCGGCCAGGCGGGCGACGAAGACGCGTCCGGGCTGCGACCGCCGTCGCAGCTCGTCGAGAGTGCCTGCGGTCACGACGATCCCCCGTCGCATGATGGCGATGCGGTCCGCCATCAGCTCGGCCTCGCCCAGCTGGTGTGTGGTCACGATCAGCGCGGCGCCGCGCTCCTGCTGCTCGTCGAGGTAGCGGCGCATGTCGGCGGCGGCGACCGGGTCGAGGCCGGCCGTCGGCTCGTCGCAGAAGATCCAGTCGGGCTCGTGCAGCGTCGCGCGGATGAGAGCGATCTTCTGCGCCATGCCGCGCGAGAAGGCGGCCAGGACCGAATCCGAGCGGTCGGCCAGCTCGAAGCGCTCGAGCAGCGATTTGATACGCGCCTGCCGCGCCGACGGCGGCACGCCGTAGAGGAAGCCGAAATGGTCAAGGTACTCGGGAGCGGTGTTGCGGCCGTATAGACGCGCCTGGTCGGGGACGACACCCAGCCGCCCGCGGACCTCATCGAGCTTTTCCGGGATCCGCAGCCCATCGAGCTCGATGACTCCTGCGTCAGGCCGGAGGATGCCGCCCAGGCAGCGCAGCGTCGTCGACTTACCGGCGCCGTTTTGGCCGAGGAGGACGAGGACCTCGCCACGCTCGACGCCTATGTCGACTCCGGCGACGGCGTGCACGTCGCCGAAGCTCTTGTGCAGACCCTCGACCCGGATCACCTGGAGAACTGTGGACTAATCGCGGCCTTCGAGCAGCGCCTTGAGGTGGTCGCGGACCTCGAGATGGATCCTGTCGCGGGACCCGGTCGCGTCGAGGCGGATAAAGCGTCGGGGCTCGGCGTCGGCCAGTCGCGCGTACGCCTCGGCCACCTTCCGGTGGAACTCGACCGACTCTCGCTCCATCCGGTCCTTGCTCTTGCCCGCGTCTTCGTGGCGGCCGAGCCCGGCCTCGACCGGGCCCTGCATCAGAAACGTCACGTCCGGGCGCGGGAAGCTCGGCGGCCACGTCGTCGCCAGCCCCCGGCCTCCGCCCTGGTAGGCCAGCGTCGAATCGTGGTAGCGGTCGGCGATCACGATCTGGCCGGCGGTCAGCGCCGGCCCAATCACCTCCGCCACCAGCTGCCTCCGCGAGGCCATGAACAGGTACATCTCAGCCTCGGGGTCGATCTCGAGGCCCCTGTAGAGCAGGACCTCGCGGATCTGCTCGCTCAGTTGCGTGCCGCCCGGCTCGCGGACGAGAACAGGGTCGTGCTTGCCCAGCCATTCGGCGAGCAGCTCGGCCTGGGTCGTCTTGCCCGAGCCCTCGGTGCCCTCGAACGTGATGAAGAGGCCGCGCTTCAAGCGCGTTGTTCGGGTGCGGGCGTGATGCGCAGGCGGCGCTGCGGCTCTTTGCCGGTGCTGCGGGCC
Organism: Candidatus Dormiibacterota bacterium; assembly: GCA_035280365.1. Lineage (GTDB taxonomy): Bacteria > Chloroflexota > Dormibacteria > Dormibacterales > Dormibacteraceae > 40CM-4-65-16. Next base: position 14,184 of record DATEGB010000039.1, read on the forward strand.
GAGAGCTCGTTCTCGGCCACGAGCTGATGTTGCAGCCGGCGCAGGTAGGCGTTCTGGGGCGAGATCTCCACCGGGCGGAGCGTCGTCTTCACGAGCTTGATCGCGGCCGCCGCCTCGGCCAGGGCGCGCGTCGTCGCCTCGTCGTGCCGATCCACCCCGTAGATCCGGGACAGCGCGTCCCGCACCTGGCTGACGGAGTTGCTCTTCAGGATGTGGATCGGCAGGCCGCGGCCCTCCGCCTGGCGGAGGCTGTCGGGGCGGCGGCGATAGTGGTTCTTCAGCGTCAGCACTGCGCCGGCTCCGTCAAGGTTGCCGAGCACGCGCACCGGCAGGTCGAGCTCGCGGATCGACTGCTCGACGTGGTGCCTGCTCACTCCGTAGGGAAAGATGCCGAGCGGCCTGGTGGCCGACGCCGCCGGCGGAGGTGGCTCCGTCTGGAGCACCACCGGGCCGTCGACGTTGGAGATGACGCGGCCCTCGTGCGTGCGGACGCGGATCTTCGGCGTCGGCAGCGGTCCGCGCAGCGCCCCATCGACGACATCGGCGAGCGGCACGTGGATGGCGACCCGGTCACGGTCCTGGATCTCGACCAGAACGTCGAACGTCGGAGGCGCCTTGCGTTCGAGGACGGACTTCTGCGTGCCGCGGCGGCGCGCCTCCTCGTCCGAGAGCGTGACGCTCTGGATGCCGCCGAGCAGGTCGTTGAGCGTCGGGTTGACGAGGAGGTTCTCGAGCGTCTGGCCGTGCGCGGTGGCGATGAGTTGCACCCCGCGCTCGGCGATGGTCCGCGCCGCGGCGGCCTCGAGCTCGGTGCCGATCTCGTCGATGACGATGACCTCAGGCATGTGGTTCTCGACCGCCTCGATCATCACAGCGTGCTGCAGCGCCGGCGTCTTGACCTGCATCCGCCGGGCGCGCCCGATGCCCGGATGCGGGATGTCGCCGTCGCCGCCGATCTCGTTCGAAGTGTCGACGATGACCACGCGCTTGCGCAACTCGTCGGCGAGCAACCGCGCGCACTCCCGGAGCATGGTCGTCTTACCGATGCCGGGGCGGCCGAGAAGCAGGATGCTCTGGCCGCTGACGACGATGTCGCGGATGATCTCGCCGGTGCCGGTGACGGCGCGGCCGACGCGCATCGTGAGGCCGACGATCCGGCCCGAGCGGTTGCGGATCGCGGAGACGCGGTGCAGGGTGCGCTCGATGCCAGCGCGGTTGTCGTCGCTGAACTGGCCGATGTTGTTGGCGACGTGGTCGAGGTCGGACGCCGAAACCGGGTGGTCCGCGAGTAGGACCTCGCGGCCCGGCACCCGCGCCTCCGGCTCGCGGCCCAGGTCCAGGACGATCTCGAGCAGCTCGCGCGGGTCGATGCGCCCGTGCAGCGCCCGCGCCAGGTCGGACGGCAAGGCGCGAGCGAGCAGCTCGATCTCCTCGTCCCAGCGGGACGCGCTTTGCGGTTGGGGTTGTCGCGCCTGATCAGCCGAAGGACGGTACCAGTCCTTTTTCGCGCACCGGCTTCGGCACGCGGACGGCGAGCTCCTTGACCAGCAGGAGTTGGGTCACCAGGACGCTGAACCCACGCCCTCGGAGGGCGTCGATCATGTGCGAATCATAGTGACGGAGACTCGACCAGGCCGGCGCTTCCGAGTCGCGCAGCAGCGAGATCGCGAAGTCGGCCAGCTCGGCCGGCAGCGGGTGCTCGGGCAGGGCCATGAGCTGCAGAGTGTCCGGCCGCGCCCCGCCCCCACGCTGGAGGCGCACCCAGCCGGCGACCTCGATCCGGTCGACGATGAGGCTGTTGGCGGCCTCGCCGGCGTGCAGCGCCCTCCACTCCCGGTAGGTCGGCGCCTCGACCTGGGAGACGCCCTGCGGCGTGACCTTGCGGTAGAGCTGGTAAAGCCTGCGGTCGTCGCCGCGCTTGCTCGGGCGCAGGCCCAGCGGGTACTCGTCCGAGCGCTGCTTCGGGCGCTCGCTGTAGAGAACCTGCTCGGTGGCGTACTGCCGGAAACCCTGGAGGCGGAACGACGGCAGCAGCGCGTCGCGGTCGGGCAGGCGGACGAACAGCCTCAGCGCGCCGCGCTCCAGGGCCTGGTTGCACAGGTGCTGGACGAGCGCCGGCGCGACCTCGTCGGCCTCCGCGTCGTCGGCCACCTGCAGGTTCAGCACCTGGAGGACCCGCGCCCGGCGCAGCTCCAGCGCCTGCGGCTGGCCCGAGGCCTGGATGAAGCCGACCACCTTGCCGCCCTCCTCGGCGACATAGATGAGCGTGTCCTGGGCGAGGGGCAGCAGGGCGGACAGCGTCGAGCTGAGGAGCGACCACAGCCGGGCGGCCGGGGCCTCGGCCCCGCTCAACCTGATGTCAGACGAGCGGTGCATCTCTTCGATCCGGGAGAGGTCCAGGAGGCCGGCGGTGCGGATCTTCATCTTCCTGCGGCCAATCTGACGAACTCTTTGTGCAGGCGCAGGTCCCCGCTGAGCTCAGGGTGGAACCCAAGCGCGAGAATGCGGTCCTTGCGCACCGCCACCGGGTGACCGTCGTGGCTCGCGATGACCTCGACGTCGCCCGTCCGCTCGACGAGCGGCGCGCGGATGAAGACGCCGGGGAACGTCTTGCCGTTCATGCCTTCGATCTGAATCGGTGCTTCGAAGCTGTCGACCTGGCGGCCGTAGCCGTTGCGGCGGACGGCGATGTCGAGGAGGCCGAGTCCCTGCTGGTCGGCCATGCCGTCGGTGATGTCGCGGGCGAGGACGATCATGCCCGCGCACGTCGCCAGGGTGGCGAGGCCGCGCGCGATGGCTTCGCGCAGCGGTTCGAGCAGGCCGACCCGCTCCATGAGCATCGTCATGGTCGTGCTCTCGCCGCCGGGCAGGACGATGCCGTCGAGGCCTTCGAGGTCTTTGGGGTCCCGGACCAGGCGAGTGCGCGCGCCCGCGGCCTGCAGCGCCTTCACGTGCTCGGCGAACGCTCCCTGCATCGCGAGGACCCCGATGAGGGGTTGTACTTTCTTGCTACCAGCCTCGGGCAGCGAGCAGCTCTTCCTTCGGGATGGCCGGGATCTCGAGGCCGCGCATCGCCTCGCCCAGCCCGGCCGATACCTCGGCGATCACTTCGGGCTTGTCGTAGTACGTCGTCGCGGCGACGATGGCTTGGGCACGCTTCAAGGGGTCCTCGGACTTGAAGATGCCCGACCCGACGAACAGGCCGTCGACGCCCAGCTGCATCATCAGCGCGGCGTCGGCGGGCGTGGCGATGCCGCCGGCGGCGAAGTTCACGACCGGAAGCCGTCCGAGCTTCTGACACTCCGCGAGCACCTCGACGGGCGCGCCGATCTGCTTCGCCTCGTGCACGAGCTCGGCGTGGTTCATGCCCTGGAGCTTGCGAATCCCCGCGTTGACCGCGCGTGCGTGACGCACGGCCTCGACCACGTTGCCCGTGCCCGCCTCGCCCTTGGTCCGGATCATGGCCGCGCCTTCTGCGATCCGCCGCGTGGCCTCACCGAGGTCGCGGCACCCGCACACGAACGGCACCTTGAACGGGTGCTTGTCGATGTGGTTCTCTTCGTCGGCCGGCGTGAGCACCTCCGACTCGTCGATGTAGTCGATGCCGAGCGCCTCCAGGACCTGGGCCTCGACGAAATGGCCGATCCGGCACTTGGCCATGACGGGGATGGTGACCGCGGCCATGATCGACTTGATCAGGTCCGGGTCGGACATGCGCGCCACACCGCCCTCCTTGCGGATGTCGGCCGGGACGCGCTCGAGGGCCATCACAGCGCAGGCCCCGGCTTCCTGCGCGATGCGAGCGTGCTCGGGCGTGACGACGTCCATGATCACGCCGCCTTTCAGCATCTGGGCGAGCCCGGCCTTGACCTTGAAAGAGCCCTTCACCGAGCCGTTTCCGTTTGCTTGGGCCACGTTCGAAATTCTACGCGGGCGGTCTAGAATCGCGACCTGAGCCCATCACCCAGACCGATCGCACTCACGGCGCTGGCCGGAGTCGCGCTGGCCGTGATTGGCGCCGCCTCTCCCACGCCCTACGTGAGCCCCTACCTAGCTGCGCCACCGGGCAAGGACTGGGTCGAGAGCGGCGCGACCACGGACTTCCTGATCGGCACGATCACCCCAGAGAGCTACAGCAAGTGGGCGAACGACGGCGGCTCGGCCGAGAGCGCCCTGCGGAGGCATGGCTTGATCACGGGCTACGGCCGGGCATGGGAGCAGAAGGTAACGCGGGACGCCCTCAGCGAGTTCGTGCTGGAGTTCGACTCGCCGTCCGGAGCGACCAGCTGGTACAACGGCCTGAAGCTGTTCGACCAGACGTCGAAGTACTACACGAAGGACATTCCCTCGCTCGCGACGGCCCAATCCGTCGGTGTGGAGTGGACATTTTCCGACGGGTCGCACGAATATGCGATCGAGTTCGCCAAGGGCAACCTCTTCTTCGACGTCACCATGGACGCCGACACCAACGACCTGGCCGCAAGCACCCTGGCCCAGGCGCAGATGGAGTTCGACACCGCTCCCGCGGCGACGGAAAACGTTTCCGGCGGCACCGCTCCCAGCGTTCCTCCGCTGATCGGCCTGGCGATCATCGGCCTGATCTTCCTGGTTGGAACTGCCGTCTATGTGCTCGCCAGGTCGTCGCGGCGTCAGCCGGCGTTCGCCGTGACGACCTCCGGATTTCAAATGTCGCCTGACGGCACCAGCTGGTGGGATGGTGTGAGCTGGCACAACGCCTCGAGCGAGATCCCGCCCGGGGCGCAGCGCTCGCCGGACGGTCACTACTGGTGGGACGGGCGGACCTGGCGTCAGACAGGACCGCCGCCGGGCTAGAGGCGCTCCAGGACCAGCGTCCGTTTGGTCGCGTACTCGGTGTCGGACAAGAGGCCGTCGCGGTGTAGCCGCGTCAGCATGTCCATCTCCTCGAGCACGTCGAGCAGCGGCGCCATCGTGCGCCGCGCAAGGTAGGCGTCCGACGCCGTGCCGGCCTCCTCCCCACGCGCGTCGAACTCGCGCACGAAGAACAGCGCCTTGACGGCCGAGAACGGGATGCCGAGCTTGCGGATCGGGCTGTCGCTCTGCTCCGCGTGGAGATGGAGCACGACTCCGTAGCGATGTCGCTCCAGCGTGCCGTCGAGGTGGCCGCGCAGGACCTCACCGTCGAGGAAGCGAATCGCGACCTTGCGCGTCGGCGTGTCGGCCAGCTCCTTGTCGCGCTGAAGCTCGACCCACTTCACGGCCGTGAGCGGGATCCAGGCCGTCTCGTTGTTCTCGAGGCCGCCTGCGTCGTCGACCTCCACCAGGAAGTCGGGCTCGTCGAAATCGAGATCGCGGGCCACGCCCTCGACCGTCTCGTCGTCGAAAAAGCGCACGACTACCCTTGCCATTTCACACCTACTGTACTAACCCTCAAGTGACTCCACTCCTGCGCTGGTGTTTGATGCGCCGCCGCCCGACCCGGCGGGCGCATTTGGCGCACGAGGCGATGTGGTCGCGAACGGCTTCGGCCTGCGGGCGGCGCAGCTTCCCGGCCAGGTAAGGCGCCAGGAGCGGCACCGCCTCCTCGTGGGTGAGCTCGCCCTCGCGCTGCGACGCGAGGTACTCCTCCTTGAACCGCAGGCGCGCCCGGTAGAGCAGCGTTTCGACCGCGCTCTCCGACATCTGCAGCGTGCGCGCGATCTGGCGATAGGTCATGTCCTGAAGCTCCCGGAGCGTGAGCACGAGGCGATACTTCTCGGGCAGGCGCTGCGCCACCTGCCATACCTGCCGGCGCGTCTCGTTCGACTCCTGGACGAGCACCGGGTCGAAGGCGCGGGCGGTCGAAGGGAGGTTCGACATCAGCTCGTCGTCCTCCTCCTCCGTCGTGCCGTCGGCACGCAGGTCACGCTGTCGCCGGCGGAGCTCGTCGTAGCAGAGGTTGCGGGCGACGGTGTGGACCCAGCCGCCGAAGTTGAAGGTCTCGTCGACTCGGTCCATCATGCGGAGGGCCTTCATGAAGGTCTCCTGAGCGATGTCCTCGGCCAGCAGGGCGTCGCCGAGCTTGCGCCGCACGAGGCGATAGATCGACGCGACGTAGCGCCGGTGCAGCTCCTCGAACGCATGCACGTCGCCATTGCGGTAGGCGCGCACAAGCTCGACGTCGGTCGGCTCGGTCCCCTCCTTGCCGGACGTGCCCTCTGGCTCTAGGTCCATGGATGCCTGCGGCAGGCTACTACGGTGGCCCGCGTAAGCATCCCCTCTGGGTCATTTAGCGCCTGCTGCAGCGTGATTCCTTCCTCGGTGAAGGCCACGACGGCCGAGACTCCGAGCTCTAGCAACGCCTCCCATCCCGGATGCTTGCTCCCGGCAAGCAGGAGCACCGGGATGCCGGCCCTGGCGGCCCGTTTCGCCACCTCTCCCGGCGCCTTGCCGTAGGCGGTCTGCTCGTCGACCTGGCCCTCGCCAGTGACCGCGAGATCGGCCCGGTCGAGCTTCTCGTCCAGCCCGGCGGCCTCGACCACCAGCGGCGCGCCTGGGACGAGCTCGGCCCCCAGGAACGCCATCAGACCGTAGCCGGCCCCGCCGGCGGCGCCCGCGCCAGGACGGCCGGCGACGTCGACGCCGAGGTCGCGCTTGACGATCTTGGCGAGGTGGGCCAGCGCCCGGTCGAGCTCCTCCACCGCATCTGGGTCGGCGCCTTTTTGAGGGCCGTACACGTGGCTCGCGCCCTTAGGCCCGGTGAGCGGGTTGGTCACGTCGGACGCGACCTTGATCTTCTGCTCCCACCGCCCGAAGCCGGACGCGTCGATGCGGGCAAGCCTCGCCAGGGCTGCACCGCCGCGCGGCAGATCGTGGCCATCGGCGTCGAGCAGGCGATACCCGGCGGCCTGCGCCATGCCGGCGCCGCCGTCGTTGCTGGCCGAGCCGCCGAGGCCGGCGATGATCTGGGCTGCTCCGGTTCCGCGCGCCGCCTCCAGCACCTGACCGAAGCCATAGGTGGACGTCTTGCGAGGGTCGCGCCTCTCCGCAGCCACAAGAGTCAAACCGCTCGCGGCCGCCAGCTCGACGACCGCCGTGTCGCCGAACCGGCCGTAGGTCGCCTCCACGGGGTCTCCGAGCGGTCCGTCCACCTGGGCGGTGAGGTACTGCCCACCGTTGGCCTCTACCAAAGCCTCGACCGTGCCGTCGCCTCCGTCAGCGACCGGGACCTCCACGACCTGCGCGTCGGGAAAGACCTCGCGCACTCCGCGCGCGATGGCGCGCGCGGCCTGCGAGGCCGTCATGGTGCCTTTGAAGGCGTTCGGCGCCACGACTACTTTCACGATCGCTTCGGATAGTCGCGCCTAACCAGCCTTTTGAGCCCGCGACACGGGCGATAGTCGCGACTATCCGCCATTGAGGCCACGAGCGCTAATAAACCGGTATTGTCCAGTCCTTGTACTTCGGCGTCTCGCCGCGGACGGCGCCGAAGTAGATGTTCTGCAGCTCCTGCGTGAACTCGCCGACCTTGCCGTTGCCGACCGGCCGCCGGTCGACCTCGATCACCGGCGAGATCTGGGCGCCGGTGCCGCACAGCAGCAGCTCGTCGCACGTGTACAGCTCGGTGCGGTCGATGCTGCGCTCGACGACCGGCATGTTGAGCTCGTCCCTGATCACGTTCATCAGGAGCTGCCGCGTCACGCCTTCGAGGATGTCGTCTGTCACGGGCGGCGTCGCGAAGATGCCGTCTTTGAGCAGGAACAGGTTCTCCGCCGAGCCTTCGGAGACGTGGCCGTCGATCGACATCACGATCGCCTCGTCGTAGCCGTTCTCGACTGCCTCCGACTTGGCCAGCGCCGCCTGGGCGTACGACCCGGTGATCTTCGCCCGCGCGGGCAGGGCCTGGTCGGGCACCCTCCGCCAGCTGCTCACCATGCAGCGGATGCCCGCTTCCACCTCAACGTACTTGCCGAACGGCGCCGCATAGATGAAGAAGGTGCGGTTGAGGTTGTGCAGGCGCACGCCGATCTCTTCGCTCGACGTGAAGAGAAGCGGCCGCACGTACACGTCTGACTTGAACTCGTTGCGACGCAGCAGCTCGAGCGTGAAGTTGACGAGCTCCTCGGTCGAGTGAGGCAGCTGCATCCGCATGACGTTGGCCGAGCGCTTCATGCGCTCGTAGTGGGCGGCGGCCTCGAGGAGGTAGAGCTGGCTCTTCTTCTCGTTCCAGTAGGCGCGGATGCCTTCGAAGACGGCCGTGCCATAGTGCAGCGCGTGCGTCATCAGGCCGAGCTTCACGTCGTGGTAGCGGGCGAACTCGCCGTCGAAGAAGACCCACGTGTTCGGATGGACCGACGGCTTTTTCACCGCGGTCTTGGTCTTTGTTTCCACACCCATCGAGGTAAGTGTATTTGTCCGGCGAGCTACCCGGCCGACGGGGGAAGGTACGATTTCCCGACGTGAGCCTTTACGGCGTCATCGCCGACCTCCGCCGCGAACACCCGACGTCCGCGGGCCTGCAGACGCTGGACATGGTCGTCGCCGAGCTGGGCAAGACGCGAGACAACCTGAAGGAGGCAGTCGCCAACCTGGAGGGCAGGCCGCTGCCGCCGGGCGGCAAGCCGGTGCTCGACGAGCTGGTCCAGCGAGCCCGAGCCGGGGGCGTCTACGACCTCGATTACGGCCCGGACCCGTACGACAGACCGCCGCCCGAGCCGCTGGACGAAGGGACCGCCGGCATCGGCGCGCTACTGGCCATCTCCTCCCTGGTCGGCGTTGCGCTGGCGGTGCTGGCGGTTATCGTGGGCCTCAACGCGATCTTCAACAGCGGTGGCTGAGTACTCCTTCGACGTCGTCTCCGAGTTCAACCCGGCGGAGCTGACCAACGCGATCGACCAGGCGCGCCGCGAGGTCGGCACGCGTTTCGATTTCAAGGACACGGCCACGACGTACGACCACCGTGCCGACGCGATCGTCATCGAGTCCTCGACCGAAGACCGCGCGCGCGCCGCGCTGCAGGTGCTGCGTGAGAAGGCGGCCCGGCGGCAGCTTTCGCCGAAGCTCTTCAAGGCCGGGGACCCGAAGACGGTAGGCAGGGGGCGCGGCCAGGTCGAGGTACGGCTGAACGCCGGCATCAACGACGATCTCGCGCGCGACCTGCGCAAGCGGATCCAGAACGTGTCGAGCAAGGTCCAGGTTCGGTTCCAGGGCGACCAGCTCCGCGTCGTCGGCAAGGACAAGGACACGCTGCAGCTGGTGATCAAGTCACTGCGCGAGGCGGAGGACGTCCCCGTGCCGCTGCAGTTCACCAACTATCGCTAGGCGGGGTTTGGAAAGTGGTGGTCATTCCCGCGATCGACATCCTCGGCGGACAGTGCGTCCGCCTGACGCAAGGCGACTACACGCGCGCGACCGTTTACGCAACCGACCCTGTCGAGGTCGTGCATCGGTTCTCAGCCGCGGGCGCAAAGCGCGTGCACGTCGTCGACCTCGACGCCGCGCGCGGCTCGGCAAGCAACCGCGACGTCATCGCCCGCGTGCTGGCCAACGGCGGCGTCGAAGTCCAGGTCGCGGGCGGGGTGCGCAGCGAGGACGCGTTGAAGGCGCTGCTCGACGGCGGCGCGCAGTGGGTCGTGATGGCGACCGCGGCGGTGCGTGACCCGCACCTGTTCGAGCGCTGCGCGTTCGGCCAACCGGGGCGCGTGCTGGCGGCGCTCGACGTCCGCGACAACAAGGCGGCCGTGAGTGGCTGGCTGGACACCGACCCGGTTGTCCTCAGCGCGCTCGTCGGCCGGTGGGCCGACCTGCCGCTGGCGGGGATCATCCTGACCTGCATCGACCGCGACGGGACGCTGGGCGGGCCCGACCTGGAGACACTCGGCAAGGTGCGCAAGATGACGCGGCACGAGCTGCAGTACTCGGGCGGCGTGGTGTCGCTGGACGACCTGCGGCGGGTGAGGGCGGCAGGCGCCGAAGGTGTCATCCTCGGCAAGGCGCTCTACGAGGCGAAGATCACGCTGGAGCAGGCTCTCGCGACGTGAGGCTGCCGGCCGTAATCGCGGCCGTGATGCTGCTGGTCGCCTGCGGCGGCCGTGAGTCGCCGGACGACCAGGGCCTCCACAACGACATCGCCAACGGCGCCAACGGCGCCGAGGTGACCTTCGACGCCACCATCCTCAGCGAGCCCTTAGAGAGCGGCGGGCACGAGAGGTTCGAGGTCCGTGCCGCGACGGGCGAGATGCTAGAGGTCGACCACAACACCACGCTGGCGCAGGCGGTGCCGGCGCACAAGGGCGACGGCCTGGTCATCCACGGCCAGCTCTACATCGACCCGGGGCCGCGCTATGGAGTGCACTGCACCCACGCCGCGACGTCCGGCGGGTGCCCCAACCCGGGCTGGATCGAATACAACAGCACCTATTACGAATGAGCGGGCCTCCCACGTTCTTTCGCAACCTCTTCGCCGGTAACCACACACCGCTGGTTCGCGTGCGCCGCGTCGCGGCCAACCTCGCCCGCCGCGGGTCGGGCCGCGGCTGCTGCGGCCATTACGGCGACCCGGGCTGTTGAATGACGAAAGACGAGGCCCGTGCGGCCGGTTTGATCAAGTGAGATGAAGTGGAGTTGAAGGCCCGATTCATTCGGGCCGTCCCCAAGCGAGTACCACGAGACGCCTCCCAGTCGTGGACTGTGGAACGGAGGGGGTCCGCGGGGGAGGCCTGCCTTCCCCCGCGCTCAGGCCCGTGCGGCCGGTTTGATCAAGTGAGATGAAGTGGAGTTGAAGGCCCGATTCGTTCGGGCCGTCCCCAAGCGCGGTTCCCCCGCGCTCAGGCCCGTGCGGCCGGTTTGATCAAGTGACGATCAATGAAAGCAGTCGTTTTCGAGCGCAACGGCGGGCCCGAGGTTCTCGAATACACCGACGTCCCTGAGCCCACGCCCAAGCACGGCGAGGTCCTGGTCGACGTGCAGGCGGTCGGAGTTAACTTCCGCGACGTCTACGAGCGCGAGGGCCACGGCTACGGCGCGCAACCGCCGGCGATCATCGGCGTGGAGGGTGCGGGGGTCGTCGCCGGCACCTCCGAGCGAGTGGCCTGGCTCGACGTTCCGTACAGCTACGCCGAGCGCGTCGCCGCCAGGCGCGACCGCCTCGTCCCCATCCCCGACGGCGTCACGACCGAGCTCGCCGCGGCCGCGATGCTCCAGGGCAGCACGGCTTACTACCTAGCCCACGAGTCTTATCCGATCCAGGCCGGCGACTGGGTGCTGGTTCACGCGGCGGCGGGTTGGGTCGGACTGCTGCTGACGCAGGTCGCGAAGATGCTCGGCGCGCGGGTCATCGCGACCACGTCGACGGACGAGAAGGCAGGCCTCGCGCGCGAAGCAGGCGCCGACGTAGTCATCGGTTACGCCGGCTTCGCACGACGGGTCCGCGACATAACCGGCGGGGAGGGCGTGGCGGCCGTATACGACGGCATCGGCAAGACGACCTTCGACGAAGGGCTCGACGCCATCCGGCCGTTCGGCCGGATGATCATGTACGGCTCGGCGAGCGGCCAGCCGGATCCACTTAAGGTTCAGCTTCTGGCGCCAAAGGGATCGCTGTACGTGCAACGGCCGACATTGAATACGTACACGCGCACGGCCGAGCTTCTGGGCGAACTCGCCTCCAGGGTGTTCGACCTCGTCGCCGCAGGCCGTCTGCAAGTTCGGATTGGCGCCCGCTATCCGTTGAGCAATGCCCGGCAGGCGCACATCGACCTCCAGGCGCGCAAGACGGCCGGAAAGATCCTGCTGCTTCCCTAGCGCTTCGGCTTCGCGGCCTTGCGCGCCACCGTGACGACGTTGGCCTGCGCCACGGGGCGGACGACGATCTCGTCGATGTCCACGTGCGCGGGCCGCGTGACGGCGAAGACCACGCAGTCGGCGATGTCTTCGGCGGTCAGCGGCTTGATGCCTTCGTAGGGCGTCTTCGCCGCTTTCCGGTCACCGTGGAAGCGCACCAGGCTGAACTCGGTCTCCACCAATCCCGGCGCGATCTCCGTGATCCGGATCGGCTCGCCATTGAGCTCCAGGCGGAGCGTTTTCGTGATCGCCCGCACGGCGTGCTTGGCGGCCGTGTAGCCGGCGCCGCCCTTGTAGGTCTCGAAGCCCGCGATCGAGCCGATGTTGACGATGTGCCCGAGCTTCGCCTTGCGCAGCAGCGGCAGGCACTCGCGAGTCATCCGCATCAGGCCGAGCACGTTCGTCTGCCACATGCCTATCCATTCGTCGTCGCGCGCCTCTGCGACCGGGTTGAGGCCGAGCGCGCCGCCGGCGTTGTTCACGAGCACGTCGATGCGCCCGAAGCGCTTGCGGACGTCGGCGACCAACTGCCTGATGCTGTCCTCGTCGGTGACGTCAAGGTGGAGCGCGACACCGTCCTCACCGGCCACTCGCTCGAGGCGCTCGACGCGACGCGCCCCGACCACGATTCGGTAGCCGTGGCGGCCGAGTGCGATCGCCGTGGCGGCTCCGATCCCAGACGAGGCCCCGGTGATGACGGCGACACCACTCACGCTCCATCCCCCCAGGTAAACGCTTGCAAATCCGGCGTCTGCCAAGCGTAACCTAGGGAAAAGTGCTGGCCGCGATCGTTGCCGTCATCGTGCTCGTGCTCGTCACTGCAGGCATCCTCGTCATGCTCGGGCCACGCAGCGTGGTGCGGCGCATCCGCTCGATCGCGGTGCCGTCGGGAGTGCCGCAGCTGTTTGAGCCGCGCCGGCCACGCGAGGCGCAGCCGGCGGTCAATCCGAAGACCCAGCGCGTCCTCGTCGCGGCGGCCCGACTTGCGAGCTGGCTTCGCGCGCACGGCCACGAGGAGGCCGCCCGCGACATCCGCAACGCGTCGGCCCGGATGCCCGGCAACGAGGCGGCAGGCCTCTATGCCCTGCAGACGACGCTGCGGCGGATTCGTCTCGTGAACGTCACCGAGGGCTCGTCACAGGAGCGCGTCCAGGCGCTGGTCGACGAGCTGCGCGCCGCGGTGCAGGACCGCTTCGAGCAGCTGGAGCTGCTGCCGTTCCGGAAGCCCTGAGCGAGCGCCTGCGCGTTAGCTCGGGATCGCCGTTCGAGAAGACGATCGGCTTTTGCCGCGCGCTCCGCGCCGGCGACCGGGTGCTCATCTCCGGCACGGCCCCGGTGTGGCCCGACGGATCCGTCGACCCCGACCCGTACGTCCAGGCGGGCCGGTGCTTCGAGATCATCGAGCGCGCTCTCCAGGAGGCGGGCGCGTCGATCGGCCAGGTCGTGCGCACGGGCATGTTCATCACCGACACGGCCTACGCCGACGCGGTCGGGAGGGCGCACGGCGAGGTGATGGCCGCCGCGCGGCCGACCGCGACGATGGTCGTCGTGAAAGCGCTGCTTGACGAACGGTGGAAGGTCGAGATCGAAGCCGAGGCGGTTATGTCTTAGCCGGTTTGGGCCCCTTTCCAGATTCGATGTACTTCTTCAGGTTCTCCATGTTCTTGCTGATGCCTGCCGCGTACTGCGGTCCAAGGACGCCGGTGGCGAATCGAAGGAGGCCGCCTAGCTGATAGTCCATCTCGTAGACGAGGCGCGTCGTTCCATCCTTCCGCCTGGTGTAGGTGTACGACCACGTGCCGTCCAGCGGGCCCTTGATGAAGCGGCCGGCGCACTTCCTCGGCCGATTCCAGACGTCCTGCTCGACCTCGAGCTTCACCTTCTGGCCGCCGATGTCCAGGTGGTAGCGGTAACGCGTTTTCTTTCCGGGCGGGCCCGCGTCGAGCTTCTCCACCTTGTCGAGGTTGGTCGTCCACTTCGGCGCGTTCTTCACGTCTTCCGCGACCACCGCCCAGACGCGCTCCGGCTGGGCGTCGATGTCGACGGACTCGTGGATCCTCGCCACGAGTGGATGATCGCATCCACGTGATCGAGGCTGCGCCCGGACGGATGCTCGGGGCCCTCCGCCACCGCAACTACCGGCTGTTCCTCGGCGGCCAGATCGTCTCGACCGTCGGCACGTGGATGCAGACCGTGGCGCTGCCGTGGCTCGCCGTCGAACTGACTCACAACGGCTTCCTGGTCGGCCTCGCGCTCGCCGGCCAGTTCCTGCCCGTGCTGGTCTTGAGCCCGTTCGCCGGCGAGATCGCCGACCGGTTCCACAAGCGCAACGTCCTGCTCCTCACGCAGTCGGCTTTCGTCGTCCCGCCGTTCGCGCTGTTTGCGCTGACGTCGACCGGTCATGCGCGGTACTGGATGGTCATCGTCGCAGCGGTCGTCACCGGGACGATCAACGCCCTCGACGTG
>DATEGB010000040.1:0-19147 GCA_035280365.1 Candidatus Dormiibacterota bacterium
GGGGTGATCGCGATGTCGAAGGCGATCGCGCGCGAGGTCGGCAAGTTCGGCATCACCCTGAACGTGGTCTGCCCGGGGCTCACACCGGGCGCTCCGCAGACAAGCGGACGAGAGTCGATGTGGGCGGGCGACCAGGCGGCGAAGTTCACACCCGAACTGCTCGAGAAGGCGGCGAAGGCCTACCCGCTGCGCCGCGTCGGCACGCCCGAGGACGTGGTGCCCGCGGTGCTGCTGCTGGCCTCTGACCGGGCCGCGTACATCACCGGCCAGACGCTGTCGGTCAGCGGCGGCTACACCATGATCTGATCCCGGATCCTCTTCCACCTCTCGAGCCGGTGGCGACCGGCGATCGGGAAGATGAAGGTGTCCACGCCACAGTCCCGCAATTCGCGCAGCCGGGCGACGCACTCATCCGGCGTGCCGACGACGCCCAGAGCTCGTACCAGGTCGTCCGACACCGCCGCGCTGTGGTCGGCGTGCGTCGACAGGTGCTCTTCGAAGTCGTACGTTGCGGCGCTGCGAGCGATCTCGTCGACGAACGGCAGCAGACTCGCGGGAAGCTCCTTGAAATGGGACAGCAGCCGCGCCTGCGTCGACGCCCAGGAGCGCACGTCTTCGACGTCCGTCGAGGTCGGCGCGATGAAAGCCACTTCAACCTCGCGGCCGCCTGAGTGGACATATTCCACCTGGCGCCGCACGATGTCGGGCTGCGCCGGGCCCATCACGATCGCCCCGTCGGCGACCCGCCCCGCCAGCTCACACATCCGCTGCTGGCTCACCGCAAGGTAGATTGGGATCTCGCCGATGCGGGAGCGGAAGAACGCGACCGCCTCCTCTACCTCGGCGACCTTCTGCGGCTTGAGCCCGATGCCGTAGAGCGCCGAGTCGCCCGCGCCCAGGCCAAGAATGGCGCGGCCATGCGAGATCTCGTTCACGGCGGCGATCGCGTTTGCGGTCACCGTTGGGTGGCGCGTGACCGCGTTGGTCACGCCCGTGCCGAGCCCGATCCTGGACGTGTTCAGCGCCGCCACGACCAGTCCCGCGTAGAGGTCCTTCATCGCCAGCTGAGAGTCGATGACCCACACGCGCCCGACGCCCTCCGCCTCCAGACCCGCGACGAACGCCGCCCAGCTGTCGAATGACTGGCGTGGGCTGATGCCCACGCTGACGTCGGAGGTCACCGCTTCGCGCGCCGGCGCTGCAGCGCTTCTTTGCGTTCAGGGCTCGACGCCGCCGCGGCTCGCAGCTCCTGCGCGCGAGCCTGGTCGCCGGCATCGAGGAGACGCGACGCAAGCATGTTCAGGCTCGTTTTCGTGCCTCGGACCGCGGCGCGTGGTGCCGACGCAAGCCTCTCCGCCGCCTGGTGCGTCCTGGCGTCCAGCTCGCTCTGTTCGCAGATCTCGTTGAACAGCCCCCAGATGTGGCCGTCGCCCTGTCCGAGCTCACGCATATCCAGCAGCAGCGACGCGGCTCTCGACAGGCCGGCCATCTGGACAAGGCGCGCCACGAACTCGTACCTGTAGACGACCCCCAGGCGCACTGCCGGAACCGACATGCGCACCGACGGCGCGGCGACCCGCAGGTCACATGTCAGCGCCAGCTCGACGCCCGCTCCATGGCAGTGCCCGGAGAGACGTGCGATGACCGGCGCGGGGCATTCGCGGATCGCGGCCACCGCCTCGCCGATGAAGCGGTCGGCTTCGAGGTCGTCGCCTGTGCCCGTGAGACGCGAGAGGTCGTAGCCCGCGCAAAAAGCCTCGTCGCCCGCGCCGCGCAGGATGACCGCGCCTGCCTGTTCGCCGTCCTGGCGCAGCCCCGCCGCCAGCGCCGTGAGCAGCTCCGGGTTCACGGCGTTGCGCTGCTCGGGCCGGTTGATGGTGAGGGTCAGCACGTCGTGCTCGCCCCAGTGGCGGAGCAGCGTGCCGGTCAAGCGAGGAACCTGTTCATCGCCGCGGCCAGCTCATTTGGCCTTTCGACCGGGATCGCGTGCCCCGCGCCCTTGAACAGCTCGAGCCGGCTCCCCGGGATACGGGCGACGATGATCTCCGCCGCCTTCGGCGGGCAGTGCTGGTCGAGGTCGGACGCGACGACGAGCGTCGGCGCTTTGATCTTGCCCAGCTCGGGGTCGAGCGGCGCGGCGTTCAACCCTGCCATGGCCGCGCAGGCGTTGCCGTAGCCATTTGGGTCGGCGGTCGACTGCCGGCGGATCAAGAGTCCTTCCTCCAGCTCGTTGGGCGCCTGGGCGTACACGTCGGCGGTGTCGCGGTCGAGTGTCTCGCGCAGCCACTCGTCGGCGTGCTCGACCATCTTCCGGCGCTCCCTGTACCAGTCGGCCGCCGACCGCCCGACGCGGCTCGAGGTGGCGACAAGCACGAGCCGGTTCACGCGCTCAGGGTGGTCGATCGCCGCGCGCATCGCGATCGTGCCTCCGAGCGAGAACCCCGCGACGTCGGCGCGGTCGATCCCGATTGCGTCGAGCAGCGCGATCAGGTCTTGGCTGAGCTGGCGCAGCGTGCCGTCGGGCCGTCCGAGCGCCGTCTCACCGTGCCCGCGCAGGTCGTAGAGGATGACTCGATGCCGCAGCATCAGGTCGGGCACCGCGCGCCGCCAGGCCCGGTGGTCGTCCGCGAGACCGTGGATGAGCACGAGCGGGTCGCCGCGTCCGGCCTCGTGCCACGAAGCGTCGAGGTCGTCAGCGTGCGCGCGCACCGGCCATCTCGCGGAGCGATTTGCGGTTGACCTTGCCAGGTCCGGAAAGCGGAAGCTCGTCGAGTGTGATCACTTCCTCCGGCCACTTGTAATGCGCCAATCCGCGCTGTTCCAGGAACCTGTGCAGCTCGCTCTTGTCCACCTGACCGACGATGAATGCGACTGGCACTTCGCCGAGCTCCGCGTGGGGCCTGCCGACCACGCACGCGTCCGCGACCGCCGGATGCGAGCGCAGTATCGACTCGACCTCGTACGGGTTGATGTTCGTCCCACCGCGGATGACGATGTCCTTCACGCGTCCGACGACGTGGAGGTAACCCTCGGCGTCGACGAAGCCAAGGTCGCCCATGTGCGCCCAGCCGTCGGCTGCGAACGGGCCGAAGTCTTCGCCCCAGTAGCGCTGCTGCACGAGGTCGCCGCGCATGCAGATCTCGTCGTCTACGATCGTCCACTCCGCGCCGTAGTGCGGCCGGCCCACGGTCGTCCAGCGCTTCTGTTGCGGGTCGGTGGGGCTCGCCACAGCGAGCTGGCCCGCGTCCATCGAGCCGTAAAAGCTCGAGATCGGGATCCCGGTCGTGGTCTCCCACCGCTCGGCGATCTCGGGTGGCAGCGGCGCGCCCGCCACGGCCACCGCGCGCACGGTGGGCAGCGAAATCGGGTGGTTCAGCATCCGGATCACGTTCGTCGGCACGCCGACCAACACGGTAGCCCGTGCGTCGCGCGCCATGGCGAGGCAGTGCTCGGCCGACCAGTGCGGCTCGCGCAGCATGACGAGCGCGGCGCCGAGGCGAAGGCAGTAGAGGCACATGCCGCCGATGCCCTGGGTCAACGGCGTCATCGGCAACACGCGGTCGTCCTCGTTGATGCCGAGCCGGCTGGTGAACCCCTCGAAGGTCACCTGCTTCAGCCGCGCCGACAGCGACGCAAGCTTGGGCATGCCCGTGGTGCCGGAGGTGAGGGCGATCTCGACGATCCGGTCCGGGTCGGCGCCGGCCCGCGTCGGCGCGGAGTCGGCGTCGCCGGCGATCTCCTCGCTGATGACCAGCACGGGTCGCGCCTTCTCAGACACCCAGCGCATCTCGTGCTCGCCGAGGCCCAGCGGCAGGGGTAGGGCGACCGCGCCCATATTCGGGATGGCCACTTCCAGAGCGACGTACTGCCACACGTTCGGCAGCCGCACGCCGACCACGTCCCCTTCCTTGACGCCATGCGCGGAGAGCAAGCGCTGCAGGCGCCGCACCTCGCCGACAAGCTCCCGGAAGGGGATGTCGCGCCCATCCCACACCGCGAGCGCATCCGGCCGCCGCGCCGCGTTCCACTCCAGGTAAGAGACGGCGCTATAG
Source organism: Candidatus Dormiibacterota bacterium (assembly GCA_035280365.1). Classification (GTDB taxonomy): domain Bacteria; phylum Chloroflexota; class Dormibacteria; order Dormibacterales; family Dormibacteraceae; genus 40CM-4-65-16. The sequence goes on from DATEGB010000040.1 coordinate 4,053, forward strand.
GGCTCGGGCGTCATGCAGCCGGTCTGGGGTCAGGGGCAGGCGCAGGTCGGTGAGCGAGAGCGCATCGGCGACGGCGTTCGCGATCGCCGGCGTGGACCCGATCGTGCCGCCCTCCCCGGCGCCCTTGGTCCCGAGCTCGTGCACGGTCGAGGGGGTCGACAGGTGCGTAATCTCCACCGCCGGCGCCTCGCCGATGCTCGGGACCAGGTAGTCGAGGAACGTGGCGGTCAGGAGCTGGCCATCGGCGCCGTACGCGATCTCCTCCATGAGGGCCGCGCCAAATCCCTGCGCCACGCCACCCGCGACCTGGCCCTCCACCACCATCGGGTTGATGACGACGCCGCAGTCTTCGGCCACCACGTGGCGCAGGACCTCGACGGCGCCGGTCTCGCGGTCGACCTCGACCAGGCACGCGTGCGTGGCATAGGGGTGCGACGCCTGCGCGGCGTCGTAGGTGACGGAGACGTCCGCTTCTCCGTTCTCGGCCACGATCTCGCGCAGGAGCGAGGCGGCACGAAAGACGGCGGTCGCCGCTGTCACCGAGCCGCGGCTCATGAACGTGCCCGTCCCGCCGCCCACCGCCGCCGTGTCTGTCTGCTCGACGACGACCTCGCCGGGTTCGGCGCCGAATCCGGCCGCCGCAACCTGGGCCAGCGTGGTGTGCGAGCCCTGGCCGACCGACGGACAGCTCGTCTGCACGTGCACGCGGCCGTCCTCCGCCAGCCACGCGCGCGCCGTGTCGGCGCCGGAGATGTCGAGCATCCCGCGCCGCAGGAACGTCGAGGATCCCGCGCCCGTGTACTCGACATAGCAGCCGAGGCCGAGCCCAACGGCGCGACCCTCCCGGCGCCGCCGATCGCGCTCGGCGCTCAACGCGGTGTAGTCCAGGGCGTGAAGCGCGGCGGCGTAGTCGCCGGACTCGTATGGATGTCCGGTGACGGTCGTGTACGGCGTCTGCTTGATGAAGTTGACCCGGCGAACCTCCGCGGGGTCGAGGCCGAGCCGCGCCGCCACAAGGTCCATCACCCGCTCGTGGGTCAGCACCGCGCTCACCATGCCGACTCCGCGGTACGGCCCTTCCGGCGATTTGTTGGTGGCCACTGCGTACGTCTCGTACTCGTAGTCGCGGATGTCGTAAGGCCCGGGGATCAGGCTCGCGGTGCCGAGCGGGTCCAGCAGCGGACCGAACGGCCTGATGCCGTAGGCGCCGACGCTTGAGTGGATCGTCGCCCGCAGCGCCAGCACGCGACCGTCCTTGCGCGCCGCCGCGGCAAAGCGGACGCGCTGGTCCCGAGCGTGGCTCGCCGCATGCATATGCTCAGACCGCGTTTCAATCCACTTGACCGGGCGCCTGAGCCGGCGGGCGATCCAGGCCAGCAGGATCTCTTCCGGATAGACCTGCGCCTTGACGCCGAAGCCGCCGCCCGCGTCGGCGGCGACGACACGCACGGCGGAGCGCTCCAGGCCGAGGCATTCCGCGACCGCGTCGGCGACGAGGTGGGGGAGCTGGGTCGAGGTCCACAGGACCACGCCGTCGCCGTCTGGCTCGGCGACCACGCCGCGGGGCTCGAGCGGCGCCGCGGCGACGCGCGGGTGGACGACCTCTCCCTCGACCACCACGCCGGCGCGCGCGAAGGCTGTGGCGGGGTCGCCGTAGCTGCGCCGCCCGAGGAAGTACACGTTGCCGGGCACGCCGTCGTGGACGAGCGGCGCGCCGGGCCCGAGCGCGTCCTCGAAGGTGAGAACTGGTCGCGCCTGCTCGATGTCGAACGACACTCGGTCGGCGGTGTCGGCCGCGGCGTAGCGCGTCTCCGCGACCACGGCGGCCAGCATCTCGCCCGCGAACCGGACGCGGTCGAACGCCAGGATCGGCCGCGGCGGAGAAACCACGCCGGGCGTCGACAGGTGGACGCCGAGCGGCAGGCATGAACCCTCCAGGTCGGCGGCGGTGAACGTGGCCCCGCTCACGCCGGTGAGCCGCCCGCTCGCGAACGGGCTACGTACCAGACCGACGAACAGGCAGCCCTCCGGCTTCAGGTCGTCGACGAACCGCCCCTCGCCCCGGAGAAGCCGGGGATCCTCGAGTCGGCGCATGGCCCGCCCGATCGGGGTTTCGATCCCGAGTGTCGACACTCTCGCTAAAGTCTCCGTCATCGACGCACACTGGATGGCGGTCGCGCGAGGTGACGAGCCGGCCGACGTGGTGCTGTCCGGGGGCCATGTCCTGTCGGTCTTCACGAAGGAGTGGCTCGACGTGGACGTCGCCGTCAAGGACGGCCACGTCGTCGGGCTGGGCCGGTATGAAGGCCGGGAAAAACTCGACGTCAAGGGCGCCTACCTCGTCCCCGGCTTCATCGACGCCCACATGCACATCGAGTCGTCCAAGCTCATGGTCGACGAGTTCGCGCGCGCGGTCCTGGCGCACGGCACGACGGCGGTGGTCGCCGACCCGCACGAGATCGCCAACGTGCTCGGCACCGACGGTATCCACTGGCTTCTCGACTGCTGTGAGGGTCTGCCGCTCGACGTCTTCATCATGGCCTCCTCGTGCGTGCCGGCCTCGCGCTTCGAGTCGCCGCGAAGACCGTTCACCACCGGCGACATCGAGAGCCTGTTGCGGCGGAGCCGCACGATCGGGATCGCCGAGATGATGAACTTCCCCGGCGTCATCGCCGGCAGCCCCTCCGAGCTGGCCAAGCTCGAGACGGGCCTGACCGACCATGTCGACGGCCACGCGCCCGGCGTGCGCGGCAGGGCGCTCAACGCCTACATCGCGGCGGGCATCGGCACCGACCACGAATCCTTCGGCTACGACGAGGCGCTGGAGAAACGCCGCCTCGGCATGTGGGTCCTGCTGCGCGAGGCCTCGATCGCGCGCAACCTCCGCGACCTGCTGCCGCTCGTCAAGCGCTATGGCACCCAGCGCTGCGCCTTCTGCACCGACGACCGCGAGCCCGACTTCATCGTCGAGGAAGGTCACATCAACCAGATGGTGCGGGTCGCGGTGGAGGAAGGAATCAGCCCTGAGGACGCTCTCGTGATGGCGTCCATCAACCCCGCCACATGCCACCGGCTGTGGCGGCTCGGCGCGATCGCGCCCGGCTACCAGGCCGACATCCTGGTCCTCGACGACCTGAAGTCGTTCGCGCCGCGCCAGGTGCTGAAGCGAGGTGCTCCTCCGCTGTTCGTCGAGCTCGAGGCCCCCGACTGGGTTCGCCAGACCGTGAGCGTCGCGGCTGTCAGCGCGTCCTCGTTCCACGTGCCGGCCGGGGCGAAGAAGATCCGGGTCATCCGGGTAGTCCCCGCCCAGCTGCTCACCGGCGTCGAGGTGGTCGAGCCGAAGGTCAGCGACGGCTGCGTCGTCGCCGACACCTCGCGCGACCTGGTCAAGATCGCGGTCGTCGAGCGCCACCACGCGAGCGGCCGGGTCGGCGCAGGCTTCGCCACCAACGTAGGCCTCAAGCGCGGCGCGTTCGCCTCCACGGTCGCGCACGACGCCCACAACATCGTCGTCCTGGGCGTCGACGACACCGACATGGCGGCGTGCGTCACCCGCCTGGCCGAGATCGGGGGCGGCATCGTCATCGCCGAGGGTGGGCGCGTGGCCGAAGAGCTGCCGCTGCCCATCGCCGGGCTGATGAGCGACCGTCCGCTAGCGGAGGTCGACCAGCGCCTCCGCTCGATGGACGCGCGCCTGAAGTCCATGGGCGTGACGGTGGCCTCGCCGTTCATGACCCTCAGCTTCCTCGCGCTCTCGGTCATCCCGGAGTTGAAGATCACCGACCGCGGCCTGGTCGACGTCGGCCGCTTCGAGCTGGTGCCCCTCGGCGTTGAGTGAGGAACGGCTCCATGCCTGCCTCGCCAGTCGGAGATGGGCTCGTGCCGTCGCCGCCGGAGCTGATCCTGACGCGGCGATGGACGACCTGACCGACGACGAATGGCTGGAGGCGATGAAGGCGCATCCGCGCATCGGTGAGCGCGGCAGCGCCGATTCGACCCGAGAGCAAAGTCGCGCAATGCAGGCTGCGCCCGAGACGCTGGCCGACCTCGCCGCCGAAAATCGACGGTATGAGGACCGCTTCGGCCACGTCTTTCTCATCTTCGCCAGCGGGCGCAACGCGGAGGAGATCCTCGCCGAGCTGCGCCGGCGAATGAAGAACGACCCGGCCACAGAGCTGCAGGAAGCCAAGCGCGAGCTGCGCAAGATCGCGCATCTCCGCCTGGAGAAGGTGCTGCCGTGAGCATCTCCACCCACGTGCTCGACACCATGCGCGGCACGCCGGCCGCGGGCCTCGACGTCGCCCTGCACCGGCGCGAGCCCGACGGCGATTGGAAGGAGGTCGCGCACGGGACGACCGACGCCGACGGGCGCGTCCGCTCGCTCAGCGAAGAGGAGCTCGGCGCCGCGGAGTACCGCCTCGAGTTCAACACCCGGCCGTACTTCGAGCGCTCGGGCCTGCAGCCGTTCTATCCCTCGGTCGCGGTCGTGTTCACGTTCGAGGGCGGGCACGTGCACGTGCCGCTTCTGCTCAGCGCCTACGGTTACACAACCTACAAAGGGACATGACCATCCGCCTCGGCGACAACCAGTACGGCAAGGCCGAGACGCATGTCGTCCGCGTGACCAAGCGCGGCGCGACCCACGACATCAAGGACATGAACGTCAGCGTCGCGCTGGCGGGCGACTTCGCCGGCACGCACCTGACGGGCGACAACAGCAAGGTCGTGCCTACCGACACGCAGAAGAACACGGTCTTCGCGTTCGCCGCCGACGACATCGGCGAGATCGAGGACTTCGGCCTCCGGCTGGCGAGGCACTTCGCCGGCGAGTTCCCGACCGTGCATCGGGCGCGCGTGTCGATCGAGGAGCTCTCGTGGTCGAGGCTGGGCGAGCACGCCTTCACCCGCGCGAGCGGGGAGAAGCGACTCGCGACGGTGACCTGCACGAAGGACGCCGCGTGGGTCATCGGCGGCGTCACCGACATGGTGGTCCTGAAGACGACGGACTCCGAGTTCCACGGCTACATCAAGGACCGCTACACGACGCTGCCCGAAACGCGCGACCGGGTCATGGCGACGTCGGTCACCGCCCGCTGGCGTTTTGGCGGCACCGATGTGGACTGGAAGGGATGCTATCCCGAGATCGTCCACGCGCTGACGAATACATTCGCCGCGCACCACAGCCTCTCGCTGCAGCAGACGCTGTACGAGATGGGCAAGGCGGTGCTCGAGGCGCATCCCGAGGTAGCGGAGGTTCGGCTTGCGATGCCGAACAAGCATCACTTCGTCGTCGACCTGTCGCCGTTCGGGCTCGAGAACGACAACGAAGTCTTCTACGCGTCCGACCGGCCGTACGGGCTCATCGAAGGCACGGTCGTACGCGACGATGCGCCGGAGCCGGGCCTGGCCTGGTGACGTGATGGAGTTCCTTCAGCCTTCCGCATGGGAGGAGGCGCTGGAGATGAAAGCGGCCCACCCCGAGGCGGTGCCGATCGCCGGGGGCACCGACGTCATGGTCGAGGTCAACCTGGACCACCGCCGGCCCGAGACGATCATCGACCTGACTCGCGTCCGCGAGCTGACCGAGTGGGGGACGGACGACGGGCTCATGCGGATCGGCGCCGGCGTGAGCTACACCCGGATCATCGACGAGCTCGGCGAACGCCTGCCCGGCCTGGCCATGGCCTCGCGCACCGTCGGCTCGCCGCAGATCCGCAACCGGGGCACGGTCGGGGGCAACCTGGGCACCGCCTCACCTGCAGGCGACGCGCATCCGCCGCTGCTGGCCTCCGACGCGCAAGTCGAGGTCGCGTCCAGGTCCGGCCTGCGGCGCCTGCCGGTGCAGGAGTTCTTCACCGGGCCGAAGCGGAACGCCCTGCACCCGGACGAGCTCATCGCGGCATTCCTGGTCGAGTCGGCGCGCGGCGGGCAGCAATTCGCCAAAGTCGGTACGCGCAACGCGATGGTGATCGCTGTGTGCTCGTTCGCGCTGAGCATCGACGTCGAACGCAAGCGCGTCGGCACCGGGATCGGCTCGGCGGGCCCGACACCGTTTCGCGCGGTGGAGGCCGAGGAGTTCATCGGGGGAGAGCTCGACTGGGAAAACCGCAAGCGTCCGAGCGAGGCGACGCTGATTCGTTTCGGCGAGCTCGTCGCCGCGGCGGCGAAACCCATCGACGACGTGCGCGGCACGGCCGACTACCGACGGCATGCGCTTTCGGTCATGGCGCGCCGGTGCCTGGGATGGGCTTGGGAGTGAGGGTGGAGACCACCGTCAACGGGAAACGCATGGTCGCCGAGGATGTCTGGCCCGGCGAGAGCCTCCTCTACATGCTCCGCGAGCGCCTCGGTCTCTACGGCTCCAAGAACGCTTGCGAACAGGGCGAGTGCGGATCGTGCTCGGTTTACCTCGACGGCGTGCTGGTTTGCGCATGCCTCGTGCTGGCAGGCCAGGCCAACGGCCGCAAAGTCGTGACGGTCGAGGGGGTCGACGCCGCGCGCGTCCAGGAGGCGTTCGTCCGCGCCGGCGCCGTGCAGTGCGGGTTCTGCACGCCAGGCCTGATCGTGGCTGCGCACGATCTCCTCCAGCGCACGCCCCACCCGACCGACGAGCAGATCCGCGAGGCGCTCGCCGGCAACATCTGCCGCTGCACCGGCTACGCCAAGATCATCCAGGCGGTCCACGAGGCAGTGCAGTGAAGGTAGGGGAGAGCGTCCGCCGGCCGGACGGGGTGCCGAAGGTCCGCGGCACGTTCATCTACTCGTCAGACATGCGCGCCGAGGGGATGCTATGGGGCGCCACCACGCGGAGCCCGCACCCGCACGCGCGCATCATGTCGATCGACACGGCCGAAGCGCGCGCCATGCCCGGCGTGCGCGCCGTGGTGACCCACGAGGACGTGCCGGGTGAAAAGCTCTACGGCCTCGAGATCGCCGACCAGCCGGTGCTCGCCTTCGACTTCGTGAACTACTGGGGTGAGGCCGTCGCCCTGGTCGCCGCCGACCACCCTGAGCAGGCCCGGCGGGCCGCGGCCAGGGTGAAGGTCGACTACGAGGTCCTATCGCCGGTCACCCGACCGGAGGACGGCAAGGTCCTGCGCCACGTCAAGATCCGCCACGGCGACCAGGAGGCCCGCGCCGACGTCGTCGTGCGTGGCGAGTTCGAGGTCGGCATGCAGGATCAGGCGCCACTGGGCCCGGAGTCTGGGCTCGCCATCCCCGACGGCGAGGGCGGGGTCGACCTCCACATCGCAACCCAGTGGCTGCACGTCGACCAGCAGCAACTCGCCGGCATCCTCGGTCTGCCACGAGAGAAAGTCCGTCTCACGATGGCGGGCATCGGGGGCGCGTTCGGCGCACGTGAGGACCTCTCGATGCAGGCGCACGCGTGCCTGCTTGCGCTGAAGACAGGGCGCCCGGTGAAGATCTCCTACTCGCGTCCGGAGTCGTTCGTCGGCCACGTCCACCGTCACCCCGGCCGCCTGAAGTACGAGCACGGCGCGACCCGCGATGGGTCGCTTGTCTACGTCAAGGCCGACATCCTGCTGGACGGCGGCGCCTACGCCTCGAGCTCGACCGCCGTGATCGCCAACGCGTCGTGCTTCTCGTGCGGCCCTTACCTTGTCCCGAACGCGACCATCGACGGCGTCGTCGTTTACACGAACAACCCGCCGTGCGGCGCGATGCGCGGCTTCGGCTCGGTGCAGAACTGCTACGCGCACGAGGCGCAGATGGACAAGCTCGCCGCGGCCCTGGGCATGGATCCGGTCGACCTGCGAATCAAGAACGCGCTCCAGACCGGCGACCGGCTGATCACCGGCCAGGTCATCGATGGACCTGTTCCCGTGGCTGAGTTGCTCAGGAGAGTAAGGGGTTTTCCCGAGCCTGCCGGCACGGAAGTCTGGCCGGGCGGATATTCCAACACCACCCACGGCGAGGGCGTGAAGCGTGGGATCGGATTCGCCGCCGGCTTCAAGAACATCGGCTACTCCGAAGGCTTCAACGACTACTCCACCGCGCGCGTGCGCCTGTTCGTCAACGAGGGCAAACCGCGCGTCGAGGTCCACACCGCCGCCGCCGAGGTCGGCCAGGGCATCGTCCTGGTCCAGGCCCAGGTCGCCGCCACCGCGCTCGGCGTCAACGACGTCGTTGTCATCAATGCCGACACCCGCGTCGGCTCGGCCGGCTCGTCTTCCGCTTCGCGCCAGACCTACATCACGGGTGGTGCGGTGAAGGAGGCCTCCGAGGCGGTGTGCAAGCGCGTGCTCGAGCTCGCTGAGTCAGAGCTCGCGTCGGATCTGCGCATCGAGAACGACGCCGTCGTGGGCCCGGACGGCCACGAGATCATCTCGCTCGCGACGCTGCTTGGGGACGCCGTGATCGAGGAGACGCGTGAGTTCCATCCTCGCCACACAGAACCGCTCGACCCGGAGACGGGGCAGTCGAACGCGCACATGCAGTTCGCATTCGCCGCCCACCGCGCGGTCGTCGACGTGGACACCGAGCTGGGCCTGGTCAAGGTCGTCGAGCTCGCGACCGCCCAGGACGTGGGCAAGGCGATCAACCCACTCGCGGTGCAGGGCCAGCTCGAGGGCGGGGCCGCGCAGGGCCTCGGCCTGGCGGTCATGGAGGAGATCCAGGTCAAGGACGGCGTGATCAAGAACGCGTCCTTCACCGATTATTTGCTGCCCACGATCCTCGACATGCCGCCGGTGAAGATGGACATCCTCGAGCTGGGCGACCCAAACTCGCCCTACGGGCTCAAGGGGGTGGGCGAGCCGCCGACCATCTCGTCGGGGCCGGCCATCGTCGCCGCCATCCGCGCCGCCACCGGCCGCGAGGTGAGTCGGGTGCCCGTCCGCCCGCACGAACTCACGCTTTGACCCTTCTCCTCAAAGCCGGTCTGCTGTGGACCGGCATCCAGGAGATCGAGGGCGGCTGGATCCTGACGCGCGACGGAATGATCGAGCAGGTGGGGTCGGGCCCCCCTCCGCGAGCGGACGAGGTCGTCCAGGAGCCCAACTGCGTCGCCATCCCCGGCCTGGTCAACGCCCACGACCACATGTACCAGTGGGCGACCCGCGGCTACGTGCCCGACGGCACGCTGTTCGAGTGGCTGCGAGCCCTCTATCCGGTCTGGGCCCGCATCGACGCCGACACCGTGCGTATCGCCGCTCGCGCGGCAGCGGCACGCCTGCTGCTCAGCGGCTGCACGCTCTCGACCGACCATCACTACGTCTTCCCGCGCGGCAGGCCGGGCATCTTTCAGGCCCTGGTCGACTCGGTGCTCGAGCTGGGGCTGCGGTTCCAGCCGTGCAGGGGCTCGATGTCGCTGGGCGAGTCGAACGGAGGCCTTCCTCCGGACAAGGTCGTCGAGGAAGAGGAGCCGATCCTCGCGCACACCGAGGCGATGATCGCCCGCTATCACAACCCTAAGCCAGGTGCGATGAGCCGGGTGGTGGTGGCGCCTTGCTCGCCCTTCTCGGTCACGCCGCAGCTGATGCGGGCGTCCGCCGAGCTCGCGCGCAAGCACGGCGTGCGCCTGCACACCCACGTCGCCGAGACCACGGACGAAGAACGCTTCTGCCTGGAGAAGTTTGGGCGGCGTCCGGTGGACCTAATGGAGGACCTCGGCTGGACCGGTGGCGACGTCTGGTACGCCCACGCGATCCATCTCAGCGACGGAGAGGTGAACCTGCTGGCCGCGACGTCGACCGGCGTCGCCCACTGCCCATCAAGCAACATGCGGCTCGGCGCCGGCATCTGCCGGGTCGAGGATCTGCTCCGCGCTGGGGCCCGGGTCGGCCTCGGCGTCGACGGGTCGGCGAGCAACGAGGACTCGGAGATCGCGGTCGAGGCGCACATGGCGCTCCTTCTGGCCCGGGTGCGCAACCAGTCGCCGACCGCGCTCGACGCGCGCACTGCGCTCAGCCTGGCGACGAAGGGCGGCGCCGACTGCCTCGGCCGCGACGACTGCGGCCTGCTCGAGGTCGGGAGATGCGCCGACGTGGCGTGCTTCCGGGTCGACGACCTCGCTCACGCGGGTATCAAGGACCCGCTGGCCGGCCTGGCGCTCGTGCCTCCGTCACGAGCTCAGACGGTCGTCGTCAACGGCCGGGTGGTGGTGCGCGACGGGCGCCTGCTCACGGCCGACGAGGACGAGATCGCCCGCGAGATCGCCTCCGTCAGCGCGGCGCTGGCTGGATGAGCTGTGGTTCGCCTCGCGTCAACGTTCTGACAGTCGTTCCACGAATCCTGTGGCCCTCGTGCGCACTGAAAGGGTTCTTGTAGAGAAGGTTTTCTCGCCGGACAACGTCCTCCTGACCCAGGTCGACGATCCAGAGGTCGCCGTCGAACCCCGGCGCGATGTCGCCCTTGTTCGGGAGCCGGAAGCGCCGCGCGACGTTCGTGGCGGTGACCGAGGCGACCGTCGACAGGTCGAGGCGATCGTCGGCGAGCAGCAGCTGGCGGGTCGACTGGCAGCCCGCAATGCCGCCCCAGATCTTCGTGAAGTCGTCGCCTTGCTTCAGCTCGAGCGTGCTCGGCGAGTGGTCGGAGACCACCATCTCGACCTCGCCCGCAGCGAGCATCGACATCAGGTCGTCGCGGTTGCCGGCGCTGCGGAACGGCGGCGCGCACTTGCCGAGGCCGCCGAGCCGCTCCACGTCTGCGTCGCTGTAGAGCAGGTAGTGAGGGCATGTCTCGCCGCTCACCTCGACGCCGCGCAGCTGCGCCTCGGCGATCAACGTCATGCCCTGCACGGTGCTCACGTGGACGACGTGCACGCGGCAGCCGGTGTCGCGCGCCATATCGGTGACCTCGCGGATCGCCTCGATCTCGGCCTCCGGCGGCCGGGAGGCGATGAAGTCGCTCGCCGTCTTACCCCTGGACGTCTCCAGCCGCTCCGGCGACTCGGCGTGGACCAACAGCACAGAGCCCAGCGCCGCGATCCTCGCCATGCCCTCGCGCAGCGTTGTCCCGTCGCAGGCGGGGAACTCGTCGATCCCGCTCGGGCACATGAAGGCCTTGAACCCCATCGCGCCGCGCTCGACCAGCTCCGCGAGCTGCTCGAGGTTGCCGGGGACGAGGCCGGCCCACAGGCCGAAGTCGGTTTTCGAAGACCGCTCCATCGCCTCGAGCTTCAGGTCGAACGCCTCGACGTCGGTCGTCACCGGCAAGCAGTTGAGCGGCATGTCGACGAAGGCGGTGTAGCCGCCCGCGAGGAGCGCGGCGGAGCCGTCGGCGATCGTCTCCCAGTCCGTGCGCCCGGGCTCGTTGAAGTGGACGTGCGTGTCGATGCCTCCGGGAAACACGTGCAGCCCGGTGGCGTCGACCACCTGGCCGGTGCCTTCGAGGTCCGGTCCGACCTCCGCGATCCGGCCGCGGTTGATGACGATGTCCGCCTTCTCGACGCCGCGCGCCGTGACGACGGTGCCGCCGCGGACGATCACGCTTTCGCCAGTAGATCGAGGTAGCGACCGAGGACCTCGATCGCGACCGCGACGTCCTCGACCGTCACCGACTCTGCGGGGTGGTGGCTGATCCCGCCCTTGCAGCGGACGAAGAGCATGCCGATGTCCGTGATCTCGGACATGTAGACACCGTCGTGGCCGGCGCCGCTCGCCACCTCGACGGCGCCCTCACCGATTGCCTGGCGCAGCATCCCAGTAATGCGCGGCGAGGACGCGACCGCCGCGCGCTCGCTGACAGGCGAAACCGTCACCTCGACATTTCGCTGCGCGGCGATCTCGCCGGCAAGGCGAAGCAACCCCTCGCACGCCTCCTTGCGTTGAGCGTCGTCGGGGCTGCGGACGTCGAGGCTCAGCGTCACCTCGCCGGGGATGACGTTGGCCGCACCCGGCCGCACGGACAGTTTGCCGACCGTGGCCACGACACCCGGTTCGAGGTGCTCGATCGCCGGCACGAACAGTGACGCCGCGACCAACGCGTCACGTCGCTCCGCCATCGGCACGGTGCCGGCGTGGCCGGCCTCGCCTGTGAACGTGAGCTCGTAGCGGCTCTGGCCCGCGATCGCCGAGACGACACCGACCGGCAACCCGAGGGATTCGAGGATCGGTCCCTGCTCTATGTGGACCTCGACGTACCCGAGCGGCCGGTCGCCGCGCCACCGGTCGCCGGCGAGACGCGAAGGGTCGCCGCCGAAAGCCCGGATCGCGTCGGCCATGGTCACGCCGCCGTCGTCGGCGCGCCGCAGCTCTTCCTCGCTCAACCGGCCGGCTACCGCCCGCGAGCCCAGGTAAGTCGAGCCGAAACGCAGGCCCTCCTCGTCGGCGAACGCGAGGACTTCGATGGCGAACGGAAGCCGCCGCTCTTCGTCGTGCAGCCGCTGCACGGCCGCGATCGCGACCATCACGCCCAGCGGCCCGTCGTACCGGCCGGCGTCGCGGACCGAATCCAGGTGCGAGCCGAGGAGCAGCGTGCCGGCGCCGGTCCCCTCGTAACGCGCACGCAGGTTGCCGATGTTGTCCCGGGTTACCGTCATCCCGGCCTCGCCCATCCACCCGCTCACCAGCTCATGCGCCCGCTTCATGGCGTCGGAGGCGAACGGGCGGGTGATGATTCCGGGCTCCTCGGTGCATGCGGCGAGCACGTCGCACCGCCGCATCACCGTCTCGGCGAGCGTCATTCGACCGTGTTGAACGAAATCTCCTGCGCGCCCCGCCAGAGCACGAGCTCGCCGAGGTCCTTCAGGCGGTCGTTGCCGTCGTAGATGGTCGCGAAGTGATTGCCGGCCAGCTGGCCCATCTTGCTGCCGAAGACGGTCGCCCCGTAGGGAAACAGGATCTCGGTTTCGCTCATCCCGCCCGGGTAGAGCAGCAGCTGTCCCGGGCCTGGGTGGCTCGTGGCGTTCTCGTAACCGAGGCCCAGGTCGAGCTCGCCGAACGGGATCCAGGCCGCCTCGCCGCTCCACCGGGCCTGGATCAGCTGCGCATCGAGCGGCAGCATGTTCTGGAACGCGTGGCACGTCTTCGGCGCCAATTCGGTCTCCAGCCGGGCGACGAACCGTAGATTGCCGACTTTGATCTCGACGTCCATGCGGTGCATAAAAATAGCGCCGCCGCCAAAAGAGGCAGCGGCGCCATCGAAAAACGTTCAGGCTCTCGAGCTTGCCGCGCGGGCCGGGCTCGTCTCTCGACGGCCCAGCATGTTGAAGGCGTAGTAGAGGACGGCGGTCAGGACAAAGCCCACGACGAACGTCAGGTCACCGATGCCTGGATTCCCGTTTGGGATCGCGCCGGTGTACAGGATGTTGTTCGAGAACAGCCACACCGAAACGACAAGGCCTATCGCCATGGCTGCGGCCCCTTGCCAGCGCTGGTACTTGGTGTCGTAGAAGATCGACTCGTCGCCGTAGTCGCCCTTCCGAATCCAGTAGTCGGTGAGCACGACCGCGAGCCACGGCCCGATCCAGTAGCTGATCAGGAGCAGGAAGAACTCGTACTTGCTGCCCGGGCCGACGTTGGCCTGGCCGACCAGGCCGATGATGTAGCCGAGCACGCCGGCCGCGACCGCCAGGGCCGCACGGCGCTGGCGGAGAGTCATGCCCATCTCGCGAATGCCGACCGCGACAAGGGACATGGTGCCGCTGTAGATGTTGATCGCGTTCGCCGCGACAGCGCCGACAGCGATGCACAGCAGCGTCAGGTAGTAGAGGAAGTCCGGCATGGCCCTCTGCAGCTGGACGGTCGGGATGTCGGTCGGTCCCCACTTGGTCCCGGCCACCGTTGCGAGGGCGGCGCCGGCCGTCTCGATGACGACACACGAGACGAACACTCCCATCGCTGCCCAGAATCCGACCATCTGCCGGCTGGTCGTCGGCGGCAGGTAGCGCGTGTAGTCGGCGGCGTAGGGGTTCCAGCCCGCGGCGTAGCCAAACGTCGCCGTGAAGAGCAAGGTGAAACCGCCGAACTCGCCAACGCCCGGGATGGGCTTGGCGCCCGTGCCGAAGTTGGCCTTGGTGAAGATGAAGATGGTCGCGAGCGCGAACACGATGCCGAGGAGCGGCAGCGCCCAGCGCTCGAAGACGTGGATGAAGTTGTGGCCGAGAGTCGCGATCGCGACCTGGGCCACGACGATGATCAGGAAAGCGATCGCGAACGGAAGGTCGACCTTGACCAGCAGGAACAGCGCCTGCAGGGCGAAGGCGCCGCTGACGCTGTTGACGATGAACCAGCCGATGGCGCCGGTGAATGCGTTCAGGCCGGCGGGAAGGATGTTGCCGAGGAATCCGAAAGCGCCGCGGCTCTCGACCATCATCGGCACGCCAAACTTTGGTCCCCACGAGGAGAGGACCCAGTGCGTCAGCGAGCCGAGCGCAGTGCCGAGGATGATGGCGAGAAACGTCTCCGCGAAGCTCAGTCCGAAGACCGCGACTCCGAGGACGCCGACGAAGACGGTCGCGAACTCGAGGTTCGGCGACAGCCAGACGAAGAACAGGTCTATCGGCTTGCCGTGCCGCTCTTTGAGAGCGATGTACTCGACGCCGCCCGGCTCGACGGTGGCGACCCGTTCCCCATACTCGCCCTCCCGAACGGGTACGTGCTGCTCTACTTCCTGGGCCGTTTGCATAGGCGCTTCCCCCTCAAAAAAGCGGCCGCCGGCTGATACGTCCGAAGTTTAAGCCCAGGTTAGGATTCCGTCGAATGCTCGATTTGCTGCTGCGTGGGGCCCGCCTTCCGGGCGAGGTCGAGACCAGGGACATCGGTATCAAGGACGGGCTGATCGCCGAGCTCGAGCCGGAGGCGAAGCAGACCCTGGACCTGGGCGGGGCGCTGGTCACGCCCGCGCTGGTCGAGCCGCACATTCACCTCGACGCCGTGCTCACCGTGGGCGAGCCGCGGCACAACCAGACGGGCTCGCTGTTCGAGGGCATCGCCATCTGGGGGGAGCGGGTCAAGAGCCTGACCGTCGAGGACGTCAAGCAGCGCGTCCGGACGGTGCTCAGGTGGCAGCTGGCCAATGGCGTCCAGTTCGTGCGCTCGCACGTCGACGTCTGCGACCCCGAGCTGCGGGCGGTGCGGGCGCTGCTCGAGATTCGCGAAGAGGTCGGCGACCAGATGTACATCCAGCTGGTG
>DATEGB010000041.1:0-13903 GCA_035280365.1 Candidatus Dormiibacterota bacterium
ACTCGTGGAGTACCGCATCGAGCAATTGGCCCGGGCGGCCGGAGTGGCCGTGGACACGATCCGCTTCTACCAGGGCAAGGGCCTGCTCGAGTCGCCGCGCCGGGAGGGCCGGGTCACCTGGTATGGCGAGGCGCACGTCGAGCGGCTGCGCCGGATAAAGGAGCTCCAGCAGCAGGGCTTCACGCTGACCGTGATCCAGCGCTTCCTGTCAGGCGAGCTAGAGCCGTCGGACGAGGCGCTGGTCGCGGCCGTCACCCACCCGGCCGCCCCCCAGACGCTGACCCTGCACGAACTCGCGGAGCGCAGCGGCATCGCCGAGCCGCTTCTGCTGAACCTCGAACAGTCGGGGTTGCTGGTGCCGATCGACGGCGGCGACGAGCCACGCTACCCCGCCGACGATCTCACCGCCATCGCTGCCGGCATGAAGCTCATTGCGGCCGGAGTGCCCATCGGCTCGCTGATGGAGCTGGGCAAGGACTACGCCGCCGCGGTCGACCGCGCCACGCGCCAGGCTGTCGATCTGTTCGACCGCTACGTGCGCGAGCGCATCCAGGCCGAGGGCGGCGAGACCGAGGCCGCCGAACGCCGCCTGCTGCAGACATTCAACGAGCTGCTCGAGGCGAGCGGGATCCTAGTGCGCCACCACTTCCAGCGCATGCTGCTGCGCGCCGCGCGCGAGCACATCGAGAAGCGCAAATGATCACTGCAACGCAGGTCCGGACGTGGGAGCTCGACCGCACGCCCGACCTGGTCGACCTGGTCAGTGCGGCGCGCGACGCCGGCTACGAGGTGATGCTTGTCGAGCGGCCGATGCCCGACGCGGTCAGCGTGGCCGCAGTCGGCCGAGTCGCCGACATCGTCGCCGCACCCGGCGGTGTCGCGCTCGAGGACTCCGACGGGCGCCGGCTCGACTTCGAGGCCGATGACGATCGCCTGGTGGCGGCGGCGCGGTTGTGGAGACGCGTCAGCGCGTCCGTCGACACCATGGCGGTCGGAGGATTCGCCTACCGGCCGGACCGCGAGCCGGCAGGCGCGTGGTCGGGTTTTCCGGCGCTCCTGTTTCGCGTGCCCGCGCTCGCGGTGGCACGGCGGCGCGGCCGGACCTTCGTCTATGCGGCCACGCCCGACGCCGAGACGGTGCTCGACCTCGTTCCAGGCGCGGTTCGCGCGCCGTCCGCTCGGCGCCTCGAAGTGACCCCAGTCCGCAATACGCTCGCATGGACGGCCGCGGTGGAGACCGCGGCCGCGCGCCTGCGCGCCGGCGAGGCGCAGAAGGTCGTCCTCGCGCGCGAGGTGGTGGCACGCGGAGACGGCGCCGTGTCGGCGGGCACGGTCTTGCGCGGGCTGCGCGCAGCATATCCGTCGTGCTTCACCTACCTGATGTCAGGGGCGGACGGCACCGCGTTCGCAGGCGCGTCGCCCGAGCTGCTCGTGCGGCGTTTCGGCCGGCGCGCATTCGCGCAGCCCATGGCGGGATCGGTCGCGCGCGGGGCTAGCGACGCCGAGGACGACCGGTTCGCTCGTGAGCTGTCGGCGAGCAGCAAGGACGCGGTCGAGCACCAGCTCGTTTCCCGTTTCGTCGTCGCCGCGCTGCGGCCGTTCTCCGACTCCATCGGCGCCAGCGAGCCTGAGGTCGTGCGCTTCACGAACATTCAGCACCTCGCGACGAGCGTCGCCGCCGAGCTTACGGAGCCCCCGGCGGACGCGCTGACGCTCGCCTCCGCCCTCCACCCTACGCCCGCGGTCGGCGGCTGGCCCCGGGACGCGGCGGACAGGCTGATCGACGAGCTGGAGGCCATGGAGCGGGGGTGGTACGCCGGGGCTGTGGGATGGATCGACGGCCACGGTGATGGCGAGCTCGCGCTGGCGCTGCGCTGTGGGCTCCTATGGGAGGACGGCGCGCGGCTCTACGGGGGCGTCGGCGTGATGCCCGACAGCGACCCCGCGCGTGAGCTCGAAGAAACAGAGCTGAAGTTCAAAGCCTTGCTGACGGCCCTGATCTGATGGAGGCCACGATCAACGGCGCCCGCATCCACTACGAGCGCGCCGGTGCGGGCATGCCCGTGGTCTTCCTCCACGCCGGCGTGGCCGACCACCGCATGTGGGAGCCCCAGGTGCGCGCGTTCGCCGGCGACTACGACGTCATCGCGCCCGACATGCGTGGCTTCGGCCAGTCCGAGCTGCCGCCGCGGCCGTGGTCGCCGGTCGGCGACGTGCTCGGTCTGATCGACGAGCTCGGCCTCAAGCCGGCGCACCTCATCGGGTGCTCGATCGGCGGCGGCGTGGCGATCGACTTCGCCCTCGAGCACGGCGAGCGCATCTCCAAGCTCGTCCTCGTCGGTCCCGGCGTCGGCGGGATTGCATTCGGCGAGAAATATCCGGAGCTTTTCGCCGACGCGGACGCGGCGGAGAAGTCGGGCGACCACCGCG
The DNA here is from genome assembly GCA_035280365.1 of Candidatus Dormiibacterota bacterium. Lineage (GTDB taxonomy): Bacteria > Chloroflexota > Dormibacteria > Dormibacterales > Dormibacteraceae > 40CM-4-65-16. Next base: position 2,431 of record DATEGB010000041.1, read on the forward strand.
CCATCCAGGAGGCAGACGCGCGGTTGTGGCTGGACGGTCCGAAGCGCCGCCCGGGCTATGTCAAGAACCCGATCCGCGAGCTGTTCTTCGAGATGAACAGCAACTTCGACACCGATTGGGCAAGCGCGCCGATCGAGAAGATTGAGCCGGCCGCGGCCGAGCGGCTGCACGAGATCACCGCGCCGACTCTTGTCGTCGTGGGCGACAACGACGCGCCGCCGGTCTTCGACGCGGTCGAGCTTTTGATGGAGAAGGTCCCGCACGCGCGCAAGGCGGTGATCCACGACGCGGCTCACCTCCCGAACCTGGAGCACCCGCAAGAGTTCAACCGCGTCGTGCTCGAGTTCCTCGCGGGCTAGCCGCAGGGCGATCGCCGGCGAATGCACCTTATTTTCGAGCCCGCAACGGTGCGAGCGCCGGCGAATGGCGGTGATCGGGACCGCTAGCCCTTCAGGGCTGACGCAGCCGCCTCCCAGCACAGCCGGTGCCCGGTGACGCTGTCCTCTCGTTTCATCTTCACGACGACCATCGTCGGCGTGGGCGCCGCCATGGCGTCGGCGATCGCCGGCTCCAGGCCGCCGCGGTCCGACACCGGGCTGTAAACCAACCCGTAGAGCCGCGCCATCTGCGACAGGTCGAGGCCGAGCGGCGTCGCAAAGATCTCCTCGAACAGGTCCTGGTGCTCGGCCTGCGGGAGGAAATTGAAGACCCCGCCGCCGTTGTTGTCGCAGACCACGATCGTGGCGTGGATGCCGTGGCGTTGCAGCGCCCACAGGCCGTTCATGTCGTGATAGAGGGAAAGATCGCCCACCAGCAGCACCGTCGGCTGCGGGTCGCGCGCCGTCGCCACACCGAGCCCAGATGAAACCAGGCCGTCGATCCCGCTCGCGCCGCGGTTGGCGAAGAAGCGCTGCTGCGTCCGCGCCAGGGGCCAGAAGCTGTCGGCGGCGCGGATCGGCATGCTCGAGCCGATGAACACGTTGCCTGGGTCCGGCAGGCGCGTGCTCAGGGCCTTCACCACGTGGCCCTCGTGCAGCGGCGTCGAGACGAGAGTCGCGGCGATCGCCGCCGAGGCGCGCTTGCCGGCGCCGACCCACTTCTCGCGCCAGGCCGAACGGTCGACGGTGGGCAGCGCTTCCAAAAGCGGTTGCGGGTCGCACGCGAGGACACTGGTCGCGACGTGGTCCTGGTCCCGCCACACTCGGTCCGGGTCGACGAGAAAGGTCGGCGCCGCGGCGGCCGCCAGCCAGCGGTTGAGGACGCGCGAGGTCGGCGTCGCGCCGAGGCGCAAGACGAGGTCGGGCCCGTGCTGCAGCGACCAGCCCGCGCGCAGCAGAGCCTCGTAGCACTCGACCGCGGCCCCGGTCTCGGCCCGGCGCAGCTGAGACGTCGGCTCGGCGAGCACTGGGAGGCCCAGCCGCTGCAGGGCGGGCGCCAGCCGCTCGCCGTCGCGCACCTCTCCCGCGACCACCAACGGCCGCTGCGAGCGATGGATCGCAGAGGCAAGCGACGCGACCTGGGCCTGGCTGGGCAGCAGTCGGCCGGCGGTGACGGACTGCGGCGGCGCCGCTTCGGCCGCGGGCACCTGGCCGGGCCGTCCCACGAGTGGTTCGCGAAACGGCAGGTTGAGGTGGACGGGCCCGGCGGCCGCCTCGACGACCGCCCGTGCCGCCAGCCGGCGCCAGAGCCGCGCTGCATTCGGGATCTCGACCGGCGCGCCCGGGTCGAAGAACCACACCGGCGCCGTGCCGAAGAGGCGTTGTTGGTCGATCGCCTGGTTGGCCCCCACGTCCTGAAGCTCTGGCGGCCGGTCGGCCGTCAGCACGATCAGCGGCGTGCGCGAGTAGGCCGCCTCGATGACGGCGGCGTGGAGCTCGGCCGCCGCCGTGCCCGACGTCGTCAGCACGACGGCCGGCTTGCCGCTCGCCTTGCCCAGGCCGACGGCAAAGAAAGAGCCGCAGCGCTCGTCGATATGGACAAGGACCTTGATGCGCGGATGACGCTGAAGCGCCATGGCGATGGGTGCGGATCGCGAGCCCGGCGAGACACACGCGAACTCGACGCCCTGCGCCGCCAGCTCGTCGACGAAGGTTGCCGCGAAGGCCTGGGTGACGTCACTCATAGGATTGGACGGCAGTGATTCTCGACGTTGGGGACGCCAGCCTGAGCTACTTTGTTACCGGCCAGGGCGTGCCGGTCACGCTCCTCCACGGCTTCACCCAGAGCGGCCGGAGCTGGCGCGAGCTCATCGCCAAGATGCCCGGTGGCATCCGCTGGATCGTCCCCGACCTCCGCGGCCATGGCGACACCCAGATATGGAAGGGTGCGGTGTGCTCGATGGAGGCCTGCACCGCGGACCTCGTCAGGCTCTGGGACACGCTCGGGGTGGAGAAGACTCACCTGGTCGGCTACTCGATGGGTGGCCGGCTCGCTCTGCACGTGGCGGCGCGCATGCCCGACCGCCTCCTGTCCGTGGTCACGATCGGGGCCCACGCCGGGCTGGAGGAGAGCGCGCGCGAAGGCCGGCGGCGGGGAGACGAGGCGCTCGCCGAGCGCATCGAGAAGGACGGCGTCGAGGCGTTTGTCAACTACTGGGGCTCGCTGCCGCTGTTCGCTGGTCTTGAGCGACGCGGTCCCAATTACGTCGCCGAGGTCCGCGCCGAGCGCCTGCGCAACCACGCCGCGGGCCTCGCCTGCTCGCTGCGGGGTATGGGCGCGGGTGTGATGGAGCCGTTGTGGGACGCCCTCGGAGGACTCGCGCTGCCATGCACCTTCGTCGCCGGCCAGCTCGACCACGGCTACGTCGCGTCTGCGCGCAGGCTTGCCGCGGCGGCGCCCAACGGCCGACACGAGATCGTGCCTCGGGCCGGCCACTCGGTGCACCAGGAGAGGCCCGAGGCTTTCGCCCGCGTGCTCGCGGCTCACCTCGCGATGGCGAGGGCAGTCGGCGCCGAGGCCTCGAGCTCGACCTTCGACTGAAGCCCGGCCGCGTAGCGCGCGGCGCCCAGGCGCTCCAGGTCCAGCATGCCGCCGTGGTCGATGCTCGAGAGCACAAACGTCCGGTGCCCCGCGCGCACGAGGACGTCGACCTCGCGCGCGACGTCGACGGGTCGCGTCGCGGTGATCCTCACAGCAGGATCCCCAGCGTGAAAAGGAGCGCGTAGGCAAGCTCGGCCATCGCCATCCTCTTCAGCGCGCGCACGAGCAGCGGCGGCGAGGTCGAAGCGAACGCCGTGCGCACCGGAACCGAGGCGATGGGGATGCCGAAATGCATGGCCATCACCGTCACGCTCGCGAGCTTTGTCATGAAAACGACGATCGGCACGGCAAAGGCGAAGCACACAAGGACGACCAGCAGCCAACGCGTGCGGTCGCGGCCGATGCGCGTGGCGAGAGTGCGCTTGCCCGCGGCGCGGTCGGTGTCGATGTCGCGCAGGTTGTTGAGGACCAGGATCGCGGTGGCGAGGAACCCGGTGCCGCAGCCCATGAGTACGCCGAGGGTCGTGATGCGCCCGGCCTCCACGTACTCGGTCCCGGTCGTCGCCACCAGGCCGAAGAAGACGAAGACGAAGAGCTCGCCCAGTCCGAGGTAGCCGTATGGGCGCGGCCCGCCCGTGTACAGCCAGCCGGCGAGGATGCTCGCGGCGCCCACGAGCAGCAGGCGCCAGTCGACCGCGATGCTCAGCGCGAGGCCGGCGAGGGCGGCGACGCTGAACGCGCCGACGGCCGCCGAGCGCACGTGCTCCGGCGCGACCACTCCTGACGACGACGCGCGCAGCGGCCCCACCCGCTCCTTGTCGGCGCCGCGCACGAAGTCGGAATAGTCGTTGGCGAAGTTGACGCCGAGCTGCATGCCGAGTCCGACGAGCAGCGCGGCCATCCCGGCCCAGACGCTCGCCCCGCCGTCGTGGACGGCGACCGCGGTGCCTGCCAGGACCGCCGCCACCGACGCGGCCAGCGTGGCCGGCCGGACGGCCGACCACCAGACGCTAAGGGCGCTTGGGGAACTTGCCGAAGTCGGGCTTTCGCTTCTGGACGTAAGCGTCTCTCCCCTCCTGCGCTTCCTCGCTCATGTAGTAGAGGAGCGTCGCGTCTCCCGCCAGCTGCTGAATGCCGGCCAACCCGTCGTCGGCGGCGTTCATCCCGGCCTTGATCATGCGCAGCGCAAGCGGGCTCAGCTCGAGCATCCGCCGGCACCAGGCGATGGTCTCCTTCTCCAGGTCGGCCAGGGGCACGACCCTGTTCACGAGCCCCATGTCCAGGGCCTGCTGCGCGTCGTACTGCTCGCACAAGAACCAGATCTCCCGTGCCTTCTTCTGGCCGACGATGCGCGCCAGCAGTCCCGAGCCGTAGCCGCCGTCGAAGCTGCCGACGCGCGGGCCGGTCTGGCCGAAGCGCGCGTTGTCGGCCGCGATGGTCAGGTCGCACACGACATGCAGGACATGACCGCCGCCGATGGCGTAGCCGGCGACCATGGCGACCACCGGTTTGGGCAGGCGGCGGATCTGGATCTGCAGGTCGAGCACGTTGAGGCGACCCGTGCCCGCCGCGTCGACGTAGCCGTCGTCGCCCCGCACGCGCTGGTCGCCGCCGGAGCAGAAGGCCTCGGTGCCGGCGCCGGTGAGGATGACAACGCCGACCGCCGGGTCGTCGCGCGCGACCTCGAAGGCCTTCGCCATGTCGACCACGGTCAGCGGGCGGAAGGCGTTGCGGACCTCGGGCCGGTTGATCGTGATCTTGGCGATCCCGTCCCAGGTTTCGTAGAGGATGTCCCTGTAGTCGCCCGAGCGCACCCAACCCTGATCTTTCAAGTCATCACTCCTAGAGCGATCACTAGCACTAATGCTAGCGAGGACCCTAGGCGCGCGTGCGGGGCTTCTTCCTCGGGAACAGGCGGACGATCTTGGCGTAGTCGTCCGGTGTGTCGATGTCGTCCGGCCTTCCCGGCGCGGGCACCACGTCGAGGACCTCGGGCCGGCCGTGCAGCACCTGCCGCGCCCCGGCGTCGCCCTTCAGCTTCATGAGGTCGTCCCACAGGTCGCGCGACAGGACCACCGGCGGCGCCCAACCGCCGTCTCCGTCCGAGCCTTGCGACACCGCGACCGCCGGCCGCGAGCCCTCACGTCGCCACGCGCGAAGAAGTGTCGCCACCGTGCGGGCGCCGACCAGGGGCTGATCGCCGAGGAGGATGACCGCGGCCTCGATCTCCTGCCGCATCGCCTTGAGACCGGCCTGCAGCGACGAGGCCATACCGGTGTGCGCTTTGGCGTTGAAGACGAGCTCGGCCCGGCCGTCGAGCGCGCGCATCACGTCGTCCTCCGCGTAGACGACGACCGTCTGGTGGCACCCGCCTTCGGACGCGGCCTCGTAGACGTGGCGCACCATCGGCACACCGTCGATGTCCAGCAGCAGCTTTTGCGAGCCCGGCATACGCGAGCTGCGGCCGGCCGCGAGCACGATGCCGCCGACCGGTAGCAGGGCCGCGGCGAGGCGCTCGAACGGCGGCCGCGAAGAGCGGATCCACTCGACCTCGATGCCGGCGCGGATCGCGGTCTCGGCGAAGTTGCGCAGCCGCGCGCCGTCGCCGTCGACGAGAAGTAGGCGCCGGCCGACCAGCGGCGATACGTCGGGCACCTCCTCGGGCAAGCCCACGATGGCGACCGACCTGCAGTCGTCGCGCGAAACCACGTGCTGCAGGCCGGCGTCGAGGTCGCGGCCGCGAACGACCATCGAGTGGGCGCCTTCCGGCTCGCGATATGTGCGCCCGCGGATGGCCAGATCGAGGTCCCCCATGACGAACACTGACAAGGCCGGCTCAGCATGCCAGATGGGACCCGAATTACCCTCTCCTGAATGCCGATTCTTGGCGCTCACGTCGACTCCTCTGGGGGATTGCACCTGGCGTACGAGCGCGCCCGGGCAATGGGCGCGGAGGCCATACAGGTCCACCCTACGCCGCCCGGGTTCTGGGGGTCGCCCAAGCTCGACGAGAACCGGATCGCGACGTTCAAGGAGGCGGCCGCGAAGCACGGCCGTCCGCCGTTCTACTTCCACGCCGTCTACCTCATCAACCTGGCCGGCGACGACCCGACGCTGCGCCAGCGCTCAGAGAGCACCCTCGCGGGCTACTTGAAGGCCGCCGACGAGCTGGACGTCGACGGCGTCATCTTTCACACCGGGTCGCACAAAGGCGGCGGATTTGAGGCGCGCCTGCCGCAGATCACCGCGCATCTACGCAGCGTGCTCGAGCGCGCCGACCCGAAGCACGCGAAGCTCCTGATCGAAAACAACGCCGGCCTGGGCGGATGTGTCGGCGCGCGCTTCGAAGAGATCAGGCAGATGCTCGACGCGCTCGACAGCGACCCACGCGTCGCGGTCTGCTTCGACACGTGCCACGCGTTCGCCTCGGGTTACGACGAGCGCACCGCCGCGGAGGTGAAGAAGACGGTCGACGAGCTCGACCGGGTCATCGGTCTCCGCCGGGTGCCGGTCATCCACTGCAACGACTCGGTCACCGGTCTCGCCTCCAACCGCGACCGCCACGCCAACATCGGCGACGGCCAGATCGGCGAGGAGGGGTTCCGCGCCCTGCTGCACGAGCCTCGGCTCGCCAAGCTTCCCTTCATCCTCGAGGTCCCGGGCGCGGGTGGCGGGCCCGACGCCGAGCAGGTCGCGATCCTGAAGCGGCTGGCTGCTTAGGCGGCGCGAGAGTCGCGCGCTGCCGGCCCTTCGACCCACGTCGCCCTCGGCGGGCGGCGCATGGCGAGCCCGGCCAGGAGCCACGCGCGGGAGACGAGCAGCCGGACCAGGTCGAGGGCGGTCGGTCCCGCCTCGCCGGCCAGGCGCCTGTTCTCGGCCTCCATCTGCAGGTCCTTGAGCCGCTGCCACATCACGTCTTCGTTCACGTACGGGTTCATTTCGCCACCTCCGCTAACTGGCTAACTCGCTTTGCCAGTTATTATAACCGATGTTGACGATTGTGTGGTTATGGGTAAACTGATCTCCCATGGCGGAGCGAGAGACGGCGACGGGCGAGCTGGGAGTGGTCCAGGCGTTCGTCAACACCGTCGACCTCCAGGACGGCCCGGAGCGGCTCACCGACCCCAACACGCTTCGGGACTGGCTGGTTGCAAATCGCCTCATGGCCGAGGGGTCGCCCGTCGAGGCCGAGGACTTCAAGCACGCGATCGCCGTCCGGGAGGCGATGCGTGGCGTCATCGGCGGCAACTCGGGCTTACCCGTCTACCCTGTCGACCTGGCGACGCTCAACGAGGCCGCGACGGCGAGCAGGCTGCGCGTGCGCTTTGGGTCGGGCGCCAGGGCTAGGCTCGAACCCGAGGCAAGCGGTGCGGTCGGCGCGCTGGGGCGCCTGGTGGTGAGCCTCTACTCAGCCATGCAGAACGAGGACTGGCACCGGCTGAAGCTGTGCGATTCGGACACGTGCCGGTGGGTCTTCTTCGACCAGTCGAAGAACCACTCGAGCCGCTGGTGCACGATGGCCTCGTGCGGCAACCGCGCCAAGGCGCGCCGGTTCAGGCAGTCGAAGCGCGCACCGCGCGCATAGACGCGCCGCTTCCACCGAAGCGCACCGCGGTGACCTCAGCCAGGATCCCGAGCGCGGTCTCCTCCGCCCCGCGACTGCCCAGGTCAAGCCCGATGGGCCCGTGGACGCGCGACAGCTCTTCTTCGGTGAAGCCCTCGCGGCGCAGCGCGTCGAAGCGGTTCTGGTTCGTCTTCCGGCTCCCGATCGCGCCGATGTAGCCGGCTGGCTTCTTCAGCACCGAGCGCAGCGCCGGCAGGTCGAACTTCGGGTCGTGGGTGAGGATGACCACGTAGGTCGAGTTGTCGACCGGGATCTTCGCCATCGCCTCGTCCGGCCACGCGACGATCAGCTCGTCCGCGTCCGGGAACCGCTCCTTGGTCGCGAACTTCGCACGCGCGTCGACGACCGTGACGCCGTAGCCCATGAGCTTCGCCAGCCGGTGGAGCGGGATCGCGATGTGGATGGCGCCGACGATCACAAGGTGCGCCGGCCTGCGGAAAGGCTCGACGAAAACGTCGCCGTCTCGGCGCGCAAGCTCTGAGCCCGACGGCGCGCCGCTGGTCAGCTCGGCCTCACCGGTGTCGAGGTTGGTGCGGAGCGTGGCCGGCTCGTCGCGGTCCAGCAGCTCGATGAGCCGCCGGTGCACCGCCGCGAGCGGCTGGACGAAGACCTCGATGTGGCCGCCGCACGCGAGGCCGACCTCGAAAGCGACGTCGTCGGCGACGCCGAAGGCGGCGACCTTCGGCTTGCCGCTCTTCAAGACCTTCTGCGCCTCTTCGAAGACGGCGCCCTCGATGCACCCATTCGAGACCGAGCCCGCCATCTTGCCCGACCGCGTGACGACCATCTTCGAGCCGAGCGGCCGCGGGCTCGAGCCCCACGTCTCGACGACCGTGGCGAGCGCGAGCTCTTCGCCCTCGCGCGTCCATTGCTTGAGCTCCGGGAGCACCTCTCTCATCGCGCCGTCCTCGAATCGAGACTACCGAGAAGCCTGCCCAGGTCTTCCAGCGCCGCCACGTTGTGCGCGGCCAGAAAGTCGTCGCAGTGCGGCAGCGCGGCCGCCATGCCGCGGGTCAGCGGCTCGTAGCCGTCGGATCCTAGCAGCGGGTTGAGCCAGATCAACCGGTGCGCCGAGCGGCGCAGGTGGACGAGCTCGGCGACAAGGTGCTGCGGGTCGCCTCGGTCCCAGCCGTCGCTGACGATGATCACAACCGCGCCGTGGCCGAGAACGCGGCGCGCCCATTTGCGGTTGAAGTCGCCCAGCGCGTCGCCGATCCGCGTCCCGCCGCTGAAGTCATGCACGCCCTTGCTCACCGAGTCCAGCGCCCGGTCGATGTCGCGGTGGCGGAGAAGGCGCGTGATCCGCGTCAGCCGCGTCGAGAAGACGAACGCCTCGAGGTCCTCGCGCCGGGCGATGGCGTGAGCGAAGATCATGAGCAGCCGCGAGTAGCGCTCCATCGAGCCGCTCACGTCGCAGATCAGCACGAGCGGGCGCCGCCGCACGCGCGGTTTGCGACGGAACAGCGTCATCAGCTCGCCGCTCGAGCGGATGGCGTGGCGAGCCGAGCGCCGCAGGTCGATGCGGCCCCCGCGCGACGGACGCAGGCGGCGCGTCCGGCGCTCGGCCACCCGCCACCGCGCTTGGTCGAGCAGCCGCTTCACCTGCTCTGACTCCGCCCAGGTCATGTCCTCGAAGTCCTTGTGCCGCAACAACTCCTCGGCGCTGTAGCCGCTCGAGCTCGCCGGGAACTCCTGCTGGTTCTGCTCGCGGTTCATCTGCGACCTGTTCAGGCCGAGCGCGTCGGCCCACACCTTCGCCCGCTCCGGCGCCATGGGCAGCGAGCGGCTGCGGCCGGGGATGACGCCCGCCGAGGCGCGTGGGTCGGGCGGCGCCCAGAAGATGTCGAAGGCCGCCTCGAAGACCGGTATGTCCTCTTTACGGCTCACGAATACGGAGCGGAGCGCGCTGCGGAAGTCCTCTTCGACCTTCAAATCGATGTGATTCAGCGCACGCGTCGCATCGGTAACGCGGCGCGGCCCGGCCTCCAGGCCGGCGTCGTGCAAGAGCCGGGCAAATGCGCCCAGCCTCGGCAACAGATCGACTTCCAGGGGCCCCCGCGAGATCAAGGCGAAGCCTCAGATCTCGCGGGGATGGAGCCATGCCTCGCCTTCTCGACCAGCGCCGGCACCTGCTCGCGCACGCGCTCCAGATCCTCCTGGTACTTGAGTGCCGCGCCCATGGTGGCGCTGACGAGGCCGGCGTCGATGCGTGTCGCGCCGAGAGCTGCCAGCGACCGCGCCCAGTCGAGCGTCTCGGCAACGCCCGGCACTTTGTACAGGTCCATGCCGCGCAGGCCCTGGACCAGCGCGGCGACCTCGCGCGCAAGCCCGTCCGCCGCCTCGGGCGCGCGGGCGCGGACGATCTCGACCTCCTTCTCCAGGTCCGGGTAGTCGATCCAGTGGTAGAGGCAGCGGCGCTTCAACGCATCGTGCACTTCGCGCGTGCGGTTCGAGGTGATGACGACGAACGGCACCTGTTGCGCCTTGATGGTGCCTATCTCCGGGATGGAGACCTGGAAGTCGGAGAGCAGCTCGAGAAGGAAGGCCTCGAACTCCTCGTCGGAGCGGTCGATCTCGTCGATCAGCAGCACCGGCGGCGTCTCGTCGTCGTTGTCGATGGCGTCCAGCAGCGGCCGCCGAAGCAGGAACTCGCTGCTGAAGATCTCGCGTTCGGCCGAGCGACGGTCCTCGCCCTCGCCCATCAGGCGGATATGGAGCAGCTGGCGCGGGTAGTTCCATTCGTAGACCGCGTGCGCGAGGTCGATGCCTTCATAACACTGCAGACGAATAAGCCTGGCCCCGAGGACTTCGGCCATGACCTTGGCCGCCTCGGTCTTACCGACGCCGGCCTCGCCCTCGATGAACAGCGGCTTCTGCAGCTGCAGGGAGAGAAAGATCGAGGTGGCGAGCGAGCGGTCGCCGATGTAGCGCCGCTCGCGCAGTCGGCGCTCGACGTCCTCGATCGACGCCGGTGCGCTCACGGTGAGAAAGAGTACGTGGATTCCCCCACGGGCTCAGAGCTTTCGCTGTGAGCCCGCGGGGACCCTCCTTTTGCGCCCGGCTACAGAGCCGGTCCAGGTATCTGCCCTACCTCCCCTCTGCCTGGTTGATCGCCCGCTTCGTGAGGACCCGCGCCAGGTGCTTCTTGTACTCCGGGGACGCGCGCAGGTCGCCGGCCGGGTCGAGCCCGTCCGAAGCATGCTGTGCCGCCTCCTCGGCCTTGGCACCGTCGTGCAGCGCCTTCTCCACCGCGTTCGCACGCATGGGCGTCGGCCCGACGTTGGTCAGGCCTATGCGCCACCCGCCGTTCAGCTTCTGGGCGGCGACGCCGACGATCGCCCAGTCGAACAACCGGCGGCGGAACTTGACGTACTTGTGCGGCCCGTTGGCCACCGGGAACACGACCTCGGTCACGACCTCGTCCGGCGCCAGGGCCGTGGTGAAGAGGTCCTTGAAGAAGTCGCGGGCAGGGATCGAGCGCCGGTTGGTGACGATGTCGGCGTCGAGCATCAGGGCGAGCGTCGGGTAGTCGCCGGCGGCGTCGGCGTGGGCGATGACGCCGCCCATCGTGCCCATGTTGCGGACCTGGTTGTCGCCGACCTCACCGGCGACCTCGGCGAGCAGCGGCAGCTTCTCCTTGACGACCGAAGACGTCTGGATGGTGACGTGGCGCGTCAGGGCGCCGACGTGCAGCTTGCCTCCGCTCTCCTTGATGTGTTCGAGCTCCTTGATGCCGTTGATGTCGACGAGCGCCGTCGGCTGGGCGAGCCGCAGCCGCATCAGTGGGATGAGGCTGTGCCCTCCGGCCAGAACCTTGGCGTCCTCGCCGAACTTGTCGAGCAGCTTCGACGCCTCCTCCACCGAGGAGGC
>DATEGB010000042.1:0-5053 GCA_035280365.1 Candidatus Dormiibacterota bacterium
CGCTGAATTTCAGGCTGGTGGTAGACGGGGTACTCCTGGTCGCCCGGGCTGAAATAGACGACCCGTCCTGCACCTCGCGTGAAGCAGCAGCCGCTGCGAAACACCTCGCCGCCCTCGAACGAGCTGATGAACACCAGGTCGTCAGGTTGGGGGATGTCGAAGAACTCGCCGTACATCTCCTGGTGGGGGATCACGATTGGCTGCGGCACGCCCGCGGCCATCGGATGCGAGGGGTTTACCGCCCAGATCACCTCACGCTCGCCGCCGGGGTCGGACCGCCAGCGCAGTGAGCAGCTCGTGCCCATCAGGCGCCGGAAGATCTTGGAGTAGTGGCCGGAATGGAGAACCACGATCCCCATGCCGTCCAGGACGCGCCTGTGCACGCGCTCGACGACCGCGTCGGACACCTCGTCGTGCGCGGCGTGTCCCCACCAGGAAAGCACATCGGTCTCCGCGAGCACCTCCTCCGTCAGGCCGTGCTCCTGCTCGGCGAGGGTCGCCACCCGCACGGTCACGTCCGCGAGCTCACGGCGGATGCCCTCCGCGATGGGCGCATGCATACCCTGCGGATAGATGCGGCGCACGGATGCCTCGCGCTGTTCGTGGACGTTCTCGTTCCAGACCGTCACATTCAGGTGGCGGCCGGCCGTCATCCGATGCTGATTGTTTCCCCGGTCCGGTGAATGCCCACCGGCTGACCCAGCGTCGCCGATTCGACCGCCGCCTCCATCAACGCGATCGTACCCAGGTTGAGGCGGCCCGAGGTTTCCGGCTCGCGGCCGTTCTGGATGGCGTTGGCGAACTCGGTCAGCGTGCCGAAACCGCCAGTACGCGCCACGGGCTTCAAGTCGACCTGGCGCTCCTGGCCGTCGCGGGTCCGCACCAGGATCCTGTCCTGGGTCACGTCGCTGTCGGCGGCGCTGGTCCAGGTCACCTCGCCGTTCTCGAACTCCATCCGCCAGTCACCGGCCCAGGGCGTGACCGGCGCAGCGCTGATCCAGCTGCCGCGATAGCTCACCACCACGCCGCCCTCGAAGTCGATCGAGGCGACCGCGACAGACGGGCCGGTAAACGCGGTCCACTCAGGGTTCCACGCCTCGCAGAAGACGCGGTTCGGCTCGCGGCTGAGGATCATGCGCAGCAGGTCGAAATGGTGGATCGACATGTCGACCAGGAGCGGCTGATCCTCGAGGTGGTGCCGGCCGCGGCCGTTCGTGGGCAAGGGTGAGAAGCGCCGAAAGTCGATCGAGACCCCATACAGCTTTCCCAACGCCGACTCGTGGACCATGGCCGCGATCGCGCGCGGGGCGGGGAAGAAGCGGTAGTTCTGACTGACCATCAGGATTAGGCCGCGGTCGGCCGCCGCGTCGACCAGCTCTTGCGCCACTGCAAGGCTGGGCGCCATCGGCTTCTCGACAAGCACATGGAGGCCGGCGTCCAGCGCCGCCTTGGTGACCGGCGCGTGACCCGGCAACGCTGTCGTGTTGAGGAGGGCCTGCGGATGGGTGGCGGCGATGGCCTCGGACAGCGACTCGTAGCAAGTCGCGGCCGGCACCTGGGCCTCGTCGCGCAGCGCGTCCAGGGCGTACGGGTCCTTGTCCACGTACGCGACCAGCTCGACCTCGCCGACCTCAGGAATGACCCGGCGGGCCCAGTTTCGACCGTGCGGACCGAGTCCGACCTGGATCAAACGAAGCGGAGCCACGGCGGACAATGATGCGATAACCAACAGCGTCTAGATGAGTCTTAACCTGGAACCGATCGCCAAAGTTACTGTCGGGGGGCAGGTCTACGCGGAGGGCTGGCAGACGTGGAGCCCGGTCCGCCTCTACCGCGTTGGTGAGACGTCACCGCGTCCGGCTGACGAGCGTTCCCAGGTCGTCATCTTCCGGCCGGGCAAACCGGAGCCGGATGGCGTCATCCAGCCAGGTGGGATCTTGGCAGAAGGGATCATGGCGGTGGTCCCACGTGAGGGTCCGACACGGGTGTGGTTCTCGCCACACCCCGAGCGCGATGTGGCCACCATGCGCCTGTCGACCGATGGCGAGCTGACAGCCGACGGCCCAGTTGAGGAGCTCGAGGCGGCCGACCTGGCGGGCGCTCTGTCGGCGGTCGGCGACCGTCTTGGGATCGGCCAGGTGCGGTCCATTCCGCCTGGCTGGTGCTCGTGGTCCATCTACTTCAAGGACGTCACCGAGGCGGCGGTGGTCGAAAACGCCGAGGCGGCCCGGCGTCTGGAACTGCCGATCGAGATCGTCGAGGTCGACGACGGCTACGAGACCGAGATCGGCGACTGGCTCGACGTCCGGCCCGAGTTCGGGTCGCTGGAGCGGCTGGCGGAACGCATCCAGGCCCTGGGCATGAGGCCCGGCATCTGGATCCCTCCGTTCATGGTCAGCCCGGCCAGCCTGCTTGCCACCAAACACCCGGACTGGCTCGTGGGCGGCGCCGACGCGGGAATGCACTGGGGCCAGCGGATGCGCATCCTTGACGTGGCGAACCCGGCCGCGGCCGAGTATGTGGCCCACGTATTCCGGACATTCGCCGGCTGGGGCTATAGCTACTTTAAGCTCGACTTCCTCTACGCGGCGGCGATTCCCGGTCTCGACGCTTACCGGCAAGGAATGCAGCTGATCCGTGACGCGGTCGGGCCCGAGGCGATCATCCTGATCGGCGGCGCGCCGCTGCTGCCGAGCATCGGTCTGTGCGATGCCATGCGCATCGGCCCTGATGTGCTGCCTGAGGAGCCGGACCCGCAGATCGACCTCGACAACGTCGTCCGCATCACGCGCCTGCGCTCGTGGATGCATGGCCGGCTGTGGGTCAACGACCCTGACTGCCTGGTCGCGCGACCGGAGATCAAGGAACGCGAGGCATGGGCCGCGCACCTCGACGGATATGGCGGCCTTCGTTTCTCGAGCGACAACCTCGCCGCTCTGGACAGGCGCGGCCTCGAGCTAACGCGCCGCTTCCTAGGCCAGGCGCAGCACAAGCAGTGAGTGGGCGGGGAATGAGTAGGTGCCCCTGTCGGCGGTGCGCTCAACGACCTTCACGCTCTCAGGACTGTCAAACGAGTTCGACCCTGAATCCGCGCAGTCATGTCTGAGTGTGCGCCCCCTGCGGGCTGCCGCTCGACTCGCGCGCGACCAGGTGCACCGGCAGCAGGACCTTACGGGGGACCACCGAACCGGTGGTGATCATCTCGATTAACATGCGCATCGCCCTGGCGCCTGTCTCGTAGAAGGGGATGTGGACCGTGGTCAGTGGGGGCACGGTGTACGCGGCCATGTCGATGTCGTCGCAACCGACGACCGCGCAATCCTGTGGCACCCGCCTGTCGCGCTCGCGGAGCGCGCTCAAGACGCCGATCGCCATGTTGTCGTTCTGTGCGAAGACGGCGGTCAAGCGCGGCCGCCGCTGCAGCAGTTTGAGGGTCGCGGTCCTGGCGACCCCAGTGTCCCAGCCACCCTCCTCAACGAGCTTTTCGTCGAATGCCAGGCCGGCCTCTTCCAGCGCCCGCCGGTAGCCGCGAAGACGGCTATGCGTAACGCGGCGGGTACGCGTGCCGATGACAGTTGCGATCAAGCGATGTCCCCTGGCCACCAGGTGCTGCGTCGCGAGGAATCCAGTCTGCTCGTCGTCAGAACCGACCGTCGCGAGCCCGCCACCCGATACGTGGTGGAGGCTTACAACGGGCAACGTCTTGTCCAGCACGTGCGCCACCGCGCGGTCCTCCTCCATCTGCGGTGCTGCCAGGAGGATGCCGTCGACGCGCCGCTCCATCAGTGCCGGCAGCGCGTACTCGGTGCCTGAGCCCTGCGGCTCGATGCTCGTCATCAGCACGCCGAACCCCTGACGGCGCGCTTCCTGCTCCGCGCCGACGATGAACCGGCTCAGGTTGTGGTCGCTCAGGTCACTGGTGACCAGCCCGACGGTCCGCGTCCTTTGCATGACCAGGCTGCGCGCCTGCAGATTGGGCACGTAGCCAAGGTCGCTGGCGATTTGGAGGATGCGTGCCCGGGTCACCTCTGAAACTGTGCCGCCGCCGTTCAGGACCTTGCTGGTCGTCTGAAAGCTGACCCCGGCGCGGGCGGCAACGTCTTTGACCGAGACATGCCTCGCCGGTCTGCGGAGCGTCACGCTCCGGTTATTATGCGCGGGGAAGCGAACGTTCGCCTAATTATGGATTTGGGAGGCGACATGGTTCCCAGGCCTGATTACCCGCGGCCCGATTTCCGGCGCGAGCGATGGGTCAACCTCAATGGCGAGTGGGAGTTCGGTGCGGGTGAGAAGCCTGTCTTCGACCGCCGCATCGTGGTGCCGTTCTGCCCCGAATCTCAGCTGTCGGGGATCCGCGACCTGCCGGGCGACGTCGTGTGGTACAGGCGTCGCTTTGACGCGCCGGAGGCGGAGCGACTGGAGCTTCATTTCGGAGCGATCGACTATCGGGCCACGGTCTGGGTCAACGGCGTCGAGGTCGCCCGTCACGAGGGAGGTCATACGCCCTTCACCGCCGACATCTCCGAGGTGGTCCAGGAGGGCGACAACACTGTCGTCGTGCGCGCGGAGGATCCGTTGACCGACAAGACGATCCCCCGCGGCAAGCAGTTCTGGGGCGACAAGCCCGAAGGGATCTTCTACACGCCCACCACGGGAATCTGGCAAACCGTCTGGCTCGAGCCTCTCCCGGCGCGGCACATCGAGTCGCTGCGCATGATTCCCGATCTTGCGGCCGGCGCCGTCGACTTCGAGCTTGCAGGCGAGGGGCGAGCCGAGCTCACCATCACCCTCGAGGGAGAGGTCGTCGCCACCTGGTCGGGCCTGCCGGGTCGGTCTCGCATCGCGCTAGAGCACGTGTCGCCATGGCGTCCTGGCTGGCCGGTGCTCTACAGCGTCGAGGCCACGCTCCTCGACCCTGATGGCAAAGTTGCGGACCGCGTCGGGACCTATTTCGGGCTCCGCGGCGTCGGCTGCAGGGACGGCCGCTTCTGGCTGAACGGCGAGCCTTACGTCCAGCGTCTGGTGCTCGACCAGGGCTATTTTCCGAGCGGCG
>DATEGB010000043.1:0-20859 GCA_035280365.1 Candidatus Dormiibacterota bacterium
TTGACGTCGGTCCGCCCGTCGGAGAAGCCCGGCCGGGAGTCCGCCCCCAATAGGCCCATCAGGACGCAGCACATCACCAGCAGTCCGAGGGCGGTCGGGAGGTACCACGCCGGGTCCATGGCCTACACATACGCCGAATACGGCGCCGTGAACAGCGGTATTTAGGTCGCATGAGCACATACGGCGATTTCAACCGCAGCGTGGTCGAAGACGTGCGCCGGCACGGCAAGCCGACGGGCGGGCCCTTTCTCGGCCGCAACGTCCTCATCCTCACCACCAAAGGGGCGAAGTCGGGCGAGGAGCGGACGACCCCGCTCGTCTACTCCTGGGAGGACGGGCGCCACGTGATCGTCGCCTCCAAGGGCGGCTCGCCGACCCACCCCTCCTGGTACCACAACCTCCGCAGGCACCCGGTCGTCACCGTCGAGACAGAGGGCAAGAAGTTCCAGGCCACGGCCAGGGTGGTCGGCGACGAGGGCTACGAGCGGCTGTACAAGCGGCACGCCGACGAGAACCCGAGCTTCTGGGACTACCGGAAGAGGACAGACCGCAAGATCCCGGTGATCGTGCTGGAGCCCATCGAACAGGCCAAGCGCGCTTAACTGAACTCAGGCGGCTGGCCGGCGGAGTAACCTTCCGCCCGTGCCCGACCTGAGCCACCTCTGGCAGCGTTTCGTCCTTGCCACTGCGCTGATTTTCGGCCTCGCCCTGGGCGTCGGGGCGACGGTCTTCGGCTACAGCAACACCGCGCCGGTGAACCTCGGCTGGTCGATCTTTCACATCGGCGCGGTCCCGCTGTGGGCCGTGGTGCTGGTGCCGCTGGGGGTCGTTCTGGTCGCCGGCACGCTCTTCCACTGGTTTAACAGCCTCCACCACTTCACCGAACACATGCGCCACCGGCGCCGCGTGCACGAGCTGGAGGCGGAGGTCTCCTCGCTGCGCAAGCACCTCGACGAGCTGCTCCAGATGCCCGGCCACGCGGAGACGGCGACCGCGAGCGCCGTTGCGGAGCCAGAGCCGCTAACGTCGAACGGGGAGGACAAGGCGACGGAGAAGGCACTCAAGGCTGAGCCGGTCGCGGTCGCGACAAGCGGCTCGACCGAGCTCGAGACGGCCACCGAGGCCGACACAGCGCCCGAGATAGCGCCCACCGCGGGCAGCTGATGAACGACGCCGAGCGCCGGGACCTGGCGTATCGGCGCCGCGCCGGGCGGCTGGTCGTCCCGTCCGAGCAGGTGCCCGCCGACCGCATGCTGCTCGAGCGCAGCGCCATCGAGGAGCTCAGCCACCACGCCGACCCGTGGCGCGTGCTGCGCATCCTGTCCGAGTTCGTCGAAGGGTTCGACGCGCTCAACGAGGTCGGGCCGGCGGTCACTGTCTTCGGCTCCGCGCGCTCCAAGAAGACAGACCCGTACTACCGCGCCGGCGAGGAGCTCGGCCGCGCGCTCGCTCAGCGCGGCTTCGCGGTCATTACCGGGGGCGGGCCCGGGATCATGGAGGCCGTCAACAAGGGTTGTCACGACGCCGGCGGCCTCTCCGTCGGTTGCAACATCGAGCTCCCGCACGAGCAATCGCTGAACGCGTACGTCGACCTCGGCGTCGAGTTTCGCTACTTCTTCGTGCGCAAGAACATGTTCGTCAAATACGCCCGGGGATTCGTCATCTTTCCCGGCGGGTTCGGCACGCTCGACGAGCTCTTCGAATCGCTCACGCTCGCCCAGACGGGCAAGATCGAGCACTTTCCGATCGTGCTTTTCGGCACCCCGTACTGGAGCGGGCTGCTCGAGTGGCTGAAGGACTACGTGCTGGCCGCCGGCGCGATCGCGCCCGAGGACCTGCAGCTGATGACGCTGACCGACGACCCGGTGGAAGCCGCGGAGATGGCGACGCGGCCACTGCCGGTCATGGTCTCGGACAGGCCTCGCGAGCAGACAGGCGAGCCCAAGGCGGACGCCCGATAGACCCGCTCGACATCTATTTCCTGACCGACGGAGGTCAGACTGCGGACGTTGTAGCTCAACGTCTAGCGTCGTTCCTGGACGGCGCAACCAGGACCCTCGACGTCGCGATCTACTACCTCCGCCTCGAACAGTCGCCGGCGGCGACTCTGCTCAACTCCTTCACCGCCGCGGTCAAGCGCGGCGTCGCCGTGCGCCTGATCTTCAACCAGGACCATGCGCTCGCGATCCCCGTTCCGCCTCCGCCGGAGATCGACTGGGCCTTCGTCGACCGGCTGAAGGCGGCCGGCGTGCAGACGAAGCCGGTTCCCGGAGTGCCCGACCTGATGCACCACAAGTTCGTCGTCCGCGACGGGAGCGCCGTGCTGACCGGCTCGACGAACTGGACCAACGACTCATGGAACCGCGAGGAGAACGTCATGTTCACAGTTGAGTCGGGCGAGCTTGCGCGCGACTACGCGTTCGACTTCGAGGGCTTGTGGGAGCGACCGGTGGTGGCCATCTCGGGACGGGTTTCGGCGCCCTGGCTCTCGCTCTCCGACGGCACGCGCGTGCGGCCTTACTTCTGCCCCGGTCGCAGCCTCAAGCTCGTGCACGCGATGTCACGCTCGATCGCCTCGGCCCAGAAACGGCTCCGCATCTGCTCGCCGGTGATCACGTCGGGACCGATCCTGGGCACCCTGGCCGAGGTCGTCGACCAGGCCAGGGTGCAGATCGCCGGTGTGTACGATGCGACGCAGATGGACGAGGTGCAGCGCCAGTGGTCGACGCAGCAAGGCGCGGCGTGGAAGATCGGCGCCTTCCACAGCATCACGGCCGGTGCGCGGTTCGGCGCCAAGCGATCGACGCCCTACTCCTCCGGTTCGGTGCACGACTTCATGCACGCGAAGATCCTCGTCGCCGACGAGTACGTGTACATGGGGAGCTTCAACCTCTCGCACAGCGGTGAGAGCAACGCCGAGAACGTGGTCCAGGTCGAGAGCCAGGCCGTGGCGGACATGTGCGTCGCGTACATCGACCGCGTCGCCGCTCGCTACGGGGGCGCTCCGCTGCAAGTCACGCCCTGACCAACCGCGCTCGCGGTCTGTGGATCGGCGCGGCGATCTTCGCCGTCGTCGCGGTGACCGCGTTGTGGTTGGCTCCGAAGCTGCAGCCGGCCACGGGCACGCTCGTCGTCATCGCCGCGGGCCGCTCGGCCACGACGCTGCCGGCCGCGAGCCTGATGCTGGGCCAGGGCGGGTCGTGGTCCGCCGTCGGGACCGTCGCCGGCGACGTACCGGCTGCACCCGAACAGCGCCAGCTGCTCGAGGTCGCGGTGCCCGTCGGGACCTACCAGGGCGTGCGCGTCGGCGATGCGATCGAGCCCGTGACCGTCGTCATCACCGCCGGCCAGGTCGAGCCGCTGCTGCTCGGCATCGAAGGCGGCAAGCCCATCCCCGGCGCGGCGTACGCCGGCAACGACGACGTCAACCTCGGCCTCGGCGAGCTGGCGGGCAAGTTCGTCGCCATGCCGTCGTTCAGCCTCACCGACCAGGCGGGCCGGCCGTTCACGCTCGACTCGGTAGTGGGCAAGGACGTCGTGATCGCGGCCTTCCACACCACGTGCCACGAGACCTGCCCGCTGTACACGGCGCTGTTTCTGCAGCTCGCCAGGCAGCAGCGGAGCTCGGTCGAGTTGGTGGAGGTTACGACCGACCCGGGCACCGACACGCCATCTCTCCTCGCCGCTTACGCGAAGCAGGCGGGAGCTTCCTGGACCTTCGCCACGGGGACGCCCGACCAAGTGTCGGCGTTCTGGAAGCCTTTCGGCGTCGAGCTGGCCACAGGCGACACGCACACGTCCACGCTGGCGCTCCTCGACCGCCACGGATACGTCCGCCTGGTCTACCGTGGCGTGCCGAAGGTCGGCGGCGACATCCCGCCGGCGCTTGTGAGCACGCTGAGCGCGAAAGGCCTGGTCGAGCTCGCGTCCGGCGGAGACGGATGGGGTGCGCCCGACGTCCTGCAGGCGCTGAGCACGATCAGCCGGGGCGAGCCGTCGCCGGCGGCGGCCGGAGGCGCCGCGCCCGACTTCGCGCTGCCTTCGACCGACGGCGCCACGGTCCGCCTGGCCGATCTGCGTGGCAGGCCGCTCGCGATCAACTTCTGGGGCACCTACTGCCCACCCTGCCGGGCCGAGATGCCGCTACTGCGCGAGGCGGTGCCGCGTGCCGGTGTCCGGCTGGTGCTGATCAACGAAGGAGAAAGCGCTGACACCGTGCGCGCGTTCCTCGCGCGCATCGGCGTCGACCAGCCATCCCTGCTCGATCCGGACCTTGCGGTCGGTCGGGCGTACGCGATGTCGGCGCTGCCGATGACGATCTTCGTGCGCTCCGACGGGACGGTCGACCGCCGCCAGATCGGGCAGCTCGACGAGCGCGTCCTGGCGTCGGAGTTGTCGATCCTCGCCAGTCAGTAGACTCACCTCCGAATGCTCTCCGTCGTGGTTTTTCGACGCCTTGCGTTCGCGACCGGCTTCTTCGCGTACCTGCAGATCGCGCTCGGCGGCGTCGTGCGGGTGACCGGCTCGGGTCTCGGCTGCCCCGACTGGCCGCTCTGCCACGGCCGCCCGTACCCGCCCGCCGACCTCCACTCGATCATCGAGTACTCGCACCGGGCCGTCGGCAGCATCACCGGGGTGCTCCTGATCGTCACCGTCATCGCGGCGTGGCTCGTCTTCTGGCGGCGGCGGCCGATCGTCGCCTGGATCGCCACCGCGTCGCTGCTCGCGATCGGCGCGGAGGGCGTGCTCGGCGGCGTGGTCGTCTTCAACGAGCTCTCGTCCTGGCTCGTCCTGGTTCACCTCGGACTGGCGATGATCATTCTCGGCTGCTTGCTCGCGACCGCGATCATGTCGCTTCCGGCATCGACGGGCGTTCGCGACCGGGTGGCGCCGATCGCCGCCGCGGCGACGTACCTGTTGCTTCTCGCCGGCTCAACGGTGGTCGCGAGCGGCGCCGACGAGAGATGCCACTCGTGGCCTCTGTGCGGCAACGGGTTCGCGTTCAGCGTCGCCGGCGCCGACGCGTTCACGATGCTGCACCGCGGCGCCGTCCTGGTCCTGGGCGTGCTGCTCGTCTACGCGCTGTACGGCGCGATCCGGCGACCCCACACGCGCCCGGTCGCGGTCGCGACGCTCGTGGTCTTTGGCCTCCAGGTTGCGGTCGGCGCCGGCGCTGCGCTGACCGACTCGGCGTTGTTCAACGGCCTGCACGTGGCCATCGCGACGCTCGTTTGGGCGGGCATCCTGTCCGTCGCCCTGCTGAACATGGCGCGCTCGGACCGCGCTCCCGCGCTGTCGCACCTCGCGGTGGGGAGGCGGACAGCTTGAACGTCGTGCGGGACTACCTCAGCCTTCTGAAGCTGCGCGTCGTCCTCCTCCTCGACGCCACCGCCGTCGGCGTGATGATCCCGGCCGCGCACGGGCACCCGCAGCTCGGCCCGATGCTCGCGGTGCTGGTGGGAGGGACGTTCGCCGCCGGCGGCGCGCACGCCATCAACTGCTGGTTCGACCGCGACATCGACGCCGAGATGAATCGCACCCGCCGCAGACCGCTCCCGAGCGGTCGCCTCCCGGCGTGGCACGCGCTCGCCATCGGCGTCGCGCTCAACATCGCGGCGTTCGGGGTGCTCTGGGCCGGCGCGAACCTGCTCGCGGCCTCCCTCGCTCTCGCGGGCGCGCTCGTCTACGTCTTCGTCTACACCATCTGGCTCAAGCGCTCGACGCCACAGAACATCGTCATCGGCGGCGCCGCGGGGGCCATGCCGCCCCTCGTCGGATGGGCCGCGGCCACCGGGCGCCTCGACCTGACGGCGCTGGCGCTCTTCGGCGTCGTGTTCTTCTGGACGCCGCCACATTTCTGGGCCCTGGCCCAGCTGCTGAAGAACGACTACGCGCGGGCGCACGTGCCGATGCTGCCGGTCGTCGCCGGCGAGGTGTCGACGAAGCGGCGGAGCATCGTCTACGCCGTGCTCACGGCGCTGGTGAGCGTGGTGCCGTTCTTCACCGGCTCTGCCGGTCTCGTCTACCTCGCCGGCGCCGTCGTCCTCGGCGCCGGTCTGGTGGGCATGTCGATCCTCGACCTGGAGGCGCGCGGCTGGACGCGGCGGCTGTGGCGGTACTCGATGGTCTACGTCGCCGTGCTTTTCGCCGTCTTCGCCGCCTCGCCATTCATCTCGTGACCCTCGAGGTCGTCCGCCTCCATCTCGCGCGGCTAGAGGTCACCGCCGAGATCCCCGTCCACGGCTTCGTGATCATGCACCCACGCGCGGGCGCCATCCTGGTCGACACCGGTGTGGGCTGGGGCGATGAGAACGTGATCCGGGAGTGGAAGGTCGTCAACCGGCACGCTGCGGACGCGCTGGCCGAGCACGACCTGAGCCCAGCGGACGTGCGCATCGTGATCAACAGCCATCTCCACTTCGACCACTGCGGCCAGAACGCGGTCTTCAAGCACGCGCCGTTCTACATTCAGCGCAAGGAGCTCGAGCGC
Source organism: Candidatus Dormiibacterota bacterium (assembly GCA_035280365.1). Taxonomy (GTDB): domain Bacteria; phylum Chloroflexota; class Dormibacteria; order Dormibacterales; family Dormibacteraceae; genus 40CM-4-65-16. The sequence goes on from DATEGB010000043.1 coordinate 6,491, forward strand.
GCGCGCCGCGACGGCTACACGACCCAGTGGTTCGACTTCGCCGGCGCGCGCTTCGAACTGGTCGATGGCGACGCCGAGATCGCGGCAGGGGTGCGTGTCGTGGCCACGCCCGGTCACACCTCCGGGCACCAATGCGTGATCGTCGACGCCGCGGACGGCGCTGCCGTGATGATCGGCGACGCGGCCTACACGGCCGACATCTACCGCGACGGCGACGACGCCGACCTGAGCGACTGGGGCGGCCAGTACTCGGACCGGGAGGACTGGAGCAGCTCGCTGAAGAAGGTGCACGCGATGCACCCGCGCGCCGTCCACTTCTGCCACGACACGCGCGTCGTCGTCTAGATGGCGCCTCTCGGACCCCTGGTCTCGGCCGCCTGGCTGGAGCGGAACATCGCGGACCCGGATGTCCGGGTGATCGACTTTCGCTGGTACCTGCAGGCCCGCGACGGCCGTACCGAATATGCCAAGGGGCACATCCCCGGCGCCGTGTTCGTCGACCTCGAGGACGTCACGGGCCAGGGCTCCGGGCGCCATCCGCTGCCGGCCGCGGGGCAGTTCGAGGCCGCGATGCGGAAGGCCGGTGTGAACGCCTCGACGCGGGTGGTGATCTACGACGACGCGGGCGCTTCGGTCGCCGCGAGGTTGTGGTTTCTGCTCGGCTATTTCGGCCACCGGGCGCAGGCGGTGCTCGACGGCGGCCTCGGGGCGTGGGGAGGCCCGCTTGAGCGGTCCGTGCCGGCGGTCCCGCCCGGCGACTTCCGCGCCGCGACGCCGGAAGAGTCGAAAGTACTCCATTTCGAAGACGTGCGCCGGCACCAGGGCGTGCCGCTGATCGACGCCCGGGCGGGTGAGCGCTACCGCGGCGAGCGGGAACCCGTCGACCCGAAGGCCGGGCACATCCCGGGCGCGTTGAACGCGCCATTCACGGAAAACGTCGGCCCGGACGGCCGCTTCAAGTCGCCGGCCGAGCTGCGCTTGCGATATGAGCGTCTGGGCGCGACCGAGGGCGCGGTGTTCTACTGCGGCTCCGGCGTCAACGCCAGCCAGCACCTGCTGGCCATGGCCGTGGCCGGACTCCCCAACGCGCGCCTTTACGCGGGCTCGTGGAGCGACTGGTCGAACCGGGACGCCCCGGTGGCGACCGGTCCCGAACCAGGCTAGGAATTACGATTCGGCCATGATTCTGAAAGGGAAACGAATCCTCATCGCCGGCATGTCTGACCGGCGCTCGATCGGCTTTGCCATCGCGCAGGAGGCGCAGAAACAGGGCGCCGAGATCCTCCTCACGAGCTTCGGCCGGATGATGAGCATCACCCAGATGACGGCGAAAAAGCTCGACCCTGTGCCGGACATTCTCGAGATGGATGTTCAGAAGAGCTCTGACATCGCGGACGCGGTCAAGGAAACTTCGAAACGCTGGGACAGGCTCGACGGAATGGTGCATTCGGTCGCGTTCGCACCGCAAGACGCGCTGGGCGGCCAGTTCCTGAACACACCTTGGGAGAGCGTCGCGACCGCGCTGCAGGTCAGCGCCTTTTCATTCAAGGAGATGGCGCGAGGCTTTCTGCCGTTGATGAAAGATCACGGCGGATCGATGGTCACGATCGATTTCGACAATTCGACCAGCGCGTGGCCGAAATACGACTGGATGGGCGTCTCCAAGGCGGCGCTCGAGTCGGTCACACGCTATCTGGCGCGCGATCTCGGCCGCTACAGAATTCGCGTCAACGCGGTGTGCGCGGGACCGCTCGCCACGCTTGCCGCCAGCGGCATCCCCGGCTTCAAGGACTTCGAGGAGGTCTGGGAGAAGAGGGCGCCGCTGGGCTGGAGCCTGCAGGACAAATCACCCGTCGGGAGGGCGGTCTGCGTCCTCCTCTCGGACCACCTCGACATGACGACTGGCGAGCTACTGCACGTCGACGGCGGCTACCATGCGATGGGGACTGAACTGCCGCCCGCTGACTGACCCCACATGTTGTGTTCGGCTCGGGACAAGCGCGCAACATCATGTTAGGCTCTCCCAAAATCCTGGCCCGCCAGGGCCCAGAAACGGGAGGAATGCAGTTTGCGGGAGTGCCTGGTGATCTACGTAGACGCCGCGCTGGACAAGCATGGCCGGGCCGGGTGTGGCCTGGCCGTTTTCGTGAGGGGCCGCGCCGTCTACACGGAATCCTTCGGCTTTTCGCATCTCGGCGGTTCGGCCCAGCTGGAGGCGCACGTGTGCGCGGGCGCGCTCGATCTCGCCGCCGCGCGGTGGCCCTATCACCGCGTGATCGTGCGCACGGATTGCGCTCCGGTGGTTCGCAGCCGCATGCCGTCGAGCGACAGTTTTCGGATCGCCGTGCACGAGGTTCGCGAACGGTGCAGGCGAGGCTGGCGCGTGGTCCGTTACGTCAGCCGAAAAGCCAATCCCGCGCACGAGCTTGCGCGTGAAGGATTGAAGAGCCTCAGCAAACAGCAATTGCTCGCCGCCGCGTAATTTCGCCTTACAAATAAATTCAATCGGGCGCGGTCAAATAGGGGGTCTTAATATTGCTGCGCTCGATTCTTGTTTCAGGAGAGAACATGGCACCAGAGGAAGCACAGCAAAACGCGCCGCGGCGAAGAGGCAGGCCCCCCGGTTCGAAGAACCGCCGCACCGGACGTCGCCGAGCTAGCGGAGGAGATCTCGTCGGTCAGCTCAACGCCATGGTCGCGGAGCTGATCAAGAAGAACAAGCAGCTGCAGCGCCAGGTCGCGAAACTCACCGAGAGGGCGGGCGCGAGCAAGGCGACCAAGGGCGTCGAAAGAGGAATTCGTACCTTGTCGCGGCGCGTGCAGAAGGCGCTTGGCTCGAAGCCGGCGCGACGTCGCCGGGCACCATCGACGAACGGACGGCGAAAGCGAGCGACGACGACCAGGAGAAGGAGAGCTTCTTAAAGCTGGCCTGATTCCATTCGCTTGGCGGTGCGGTAGGCGTCGACGATGCTGAAGATCCATAGGCCCCCACCGCCAAGCTCCATCGGCACCCCGATCGCCGCGCCGATCACGGTCAGGTCGAGGTCGAAACCGAAGAACTGAAGCCCGAGAACTCCGGCCATGTACGCAATGCCCTTCACGTTGTGGCCGAGATAGAAATGGCCGAGGCCCGGAACGATCGCCAGCGCCGTGGCCACCGCGGGGCTCCTGCGCGGCCGCGCGACCGGACCGCGATGCGCGCCCGAGGCGGGTGAGCCGCACCTGGGGCAGGGAGCGTTCGGATTGGTGAGGAGCGCCCCGCAGCGCCCGCAGAGAACCTCGGCAGCCATACCTCATTCCACTCTGCCACTTTTGATAGCGTCCTAACCGTGGATCTCGGCTTCACGGCCCAGGAGGAGGCCTTCCGGGACGAGGTCCAAACGTGGCTCGATGCGAACCTACCGGCCGGCTGGCGCCAGGACGGCAAGGGTGGCTACCGCGACGAGGAGGATACCGAGCTCCAACGCGAGTGGCAGCGCAAGCTCTACGAAGGGGGCTGGCTGAAGCTCGGCTGGCCGACCGAGGCGGGCGGCCGCGGCGCGAGCCCCGTCATGCAGTCGATCTACCAGGAGGAGATGGCGCGCGTGGGGGCGCCCGGGATCCTCGGCCGGCTAGGTGTCACCCTGCTCGCGCCGACGCTCGTGGCAATGGGCAGCGAGTGGCAGAAGAACGAATACGTCGAGAAGATCCTCAGCGGCGAGCTCATCTTCTGCCAGGGCTTTAGCGAGCCCGACGCGGGAAGCGACCTCGCCGGTCTCCGGACGAAGGCCGAGCGCCGCGACGGCAAATGGGTGATCAACGGCCAGAAGACGTGGTCGAGCGGAGCCCACTACTCGGACAAGAGCTTTCTTCTCGCGCGCACCGACCCTTCGGCCGAACCGCACCGTGGAATCGGATTCTTCCTGCTCGACATGCACCAGCCGGGTGTCGAGGTGCGGCGGATCAAGCAGATGACGGGAGGCGGGGAGTTCTGCGAGATCTTCCTCTCCGGTGCGGAGGTCGAGGACCGCGACCTGGTCGGACAACCGGGCGACGGCTGGAAGACCGCCATGACCGTTTTCGGATTCGAGCGCGGAGGCCTGGCCCAGGCAGCGCGGTTCGAGCGCGCCGTCGACGAGCTGGCGGCCCTGGCGCGCGACCGCGGCGCCGGCGCCGACGCCACGACCCGGCAGAAGATCGCCCAGGCGCGGATCGAGGCGCACGTGTTCCGCCTCATCGGCCTGCGCAACCTGACGCGCGCCCAGCACGGCCACGCGCCTGGCCCGGAGGCGAGCGTCACAAAGCTCTACTGGAGCGAGATGGACAAGCGGCTGCAGGAGACCGCGATCGGCCTCGAGGGCATGTACGGCGCGCTCGCACCCGACTCGGAGCACGCGGTGGAGGACGGCCGGTGGCAGTACGGCTGGATGTGGGCCCAGGCGGAGACGATCTACGCCGGCTCGTCCGAGATCCAGCGCAACATCATCGCCGAGCGCGTGCTCGGCCTTCCGCGAGGAAGATGAGCACGACCGCACCGGTGATCGACCGGTTGCGCGCGCGTATCGGCGTCGACGGCCCGGCGGTGACCGCGAAGGTCGAGGCAGGGCACGTTCGCCGCTTCGCCGAGGCGATCGGCGACCCGAACCCACGGTGGAAGAGGGAGACGCCGCCCACGTTCCTCGTCGCCCTGGCGCCCGCCGCGTACCACCTCGCGGAGGCGGAGGAGTACGGCAAGGGCTGGCTCAACGGCGGCAACCGCTTCGAGTACTTCGTCCCGGTGCAGGTCGGCGACGAGATCACCGCCCACGGCCGCATCGCCGACGTGTACGAGAAGGAAGGCTCCAGCGGCAGCCTCCTCTTCATCATCTTCGAGACCGACTACACGAACCAGAAGGGCGACCTGGTGGCGCGCCTCCGCGGGACGGCCATCCGGCGATGACGGTTGAGGTCGGGCTGGAGCTGCCAGAGCTGGTCAAGGAGCCGACCACGCGCCAGCTCGTCCAGTACGCCGGCGCGCAGGGCGACTTCTACGAGATCCACTACGACCAGGGGTACGCGCGGAGCGTCGCCCTGCCGGGAGTCATCCTCCACGGCCTGCTCAAGGCCGCCTTCCTGAGCCAGCTCGTCACCGACTGGCTCGGCGACCGGGGGCGTCTCGTGACCTTCGAGGTCAGCTACCGTGGCATCGACATGCCGGGGCACCCGTACCGCTGTCAAGGCCGCGTGACGAAGGTCGATGGCGGCGACGTCGAGATCGAGGTCTGGGGCGAGGACGAGAGCGGCAAGAAGACAACCGTGGGCACCGCCACGGTGCAGCTGGAGGGCTGATGTTCAGCTTCTACCTGGTGATGAAGTACATCCACATCCTGTCGGCGATCGTGGCCGTCGGCGCCAACATCACGTACGGCGTGTGGTCGCTTCGCGCGGCGAGGGAGTCGGCAAACCTCGGTTTCGCGCTGAAGGGCATCAAGTTCCTCGACGACCGGATCGCCAACCCCGCCTACGGTGTGCTCCTGGTCACGGGGCTGGTCATGGTTTTCATGCAGTGGAAGATCACTGACCTCTGGGTGATCATCGCGCTCGTGCTTTTCGCCGCGATCGCGGTCCTGGGGTTTGGTTTCTACTCGCCGCTGCTCAAAAACCAGATCAAACTGGTCGAGGGCGGTCAGGCCTCCTCGCCGGAGTACGCGCGGCTCGCGGGGTTGAGCGCGAGGTTCGGCCCCGGCCTTGGGATCATCGTGCTCGTCATTCTCGCGACGATGGTGTTCAAGCCGAGCCTGTAAAGTCCGCGCGAAATCAGAGCGTTGCGCGTGATTTCGCGGGGGCCCCTGGCGGCGAGGCGGGTCACCATCAGCACGGTCCCGTCGATCACGCAGTAACCACCGGCGATGACCGACGGCGGGTTGCCCGAGGGGATGTGCGTCCACGGCGCCACGGCCATCCATGTCCAGTTGCCGAAAGACGTGCCGCAGATCTCCAGCTCGCCGACGATGACGAAGATCGCGGCGAACAACGGCCAGCGTGGCGAGCGGAGCAGGAAGTACGCGAACACGGGAAGGCACAGCACGCCCTGGAGGTCGAAGCGGCCGGTGACCGCAGGAAGAACCGTCAGGCCAAGCGTCGCCCACGTGGCGGCGGCCGCCAGCACCGCGTGGGCGACGCGGCGGCCGTGCCGGCGGACGACCGGCGTCTGCGCCGCGAGCAGACCGAACAGGTAGACGATGCCGTGGCCCGGCGGCACGAACAGGGGAAGGTTGTGCAGCCGATAGCGGTAGACGCCCCAGACCAGCGAGCCGAAGATCTCGAAGCACGTGGCGACCGCGACGCACGTCCAGACCTGGACGCGCTGCTCCTTCGGCGTTTTGAGCGCGGCCAGGAAGAGCACCGCGAACGTCAGCCCACCCAGGACGTCCTGCTGCCAGACCGCCGTGACTTTGCTGTCGGCGAAGAGACCGAGCGGGGTGTAGACGAGGAGGTACGCGTGCAGCCAGTACGGCTGCACGCGCTTGCTGATGTCCCGGATTACTTGATCGAACCTCGCTCGTCGATGATGCTGCCCTGCAGCGACCAGCCCGTGCCGCCCCAGGTGATGACCTGCTCCTGCATGATCGGGAAGTGGTCGCTCGAGGTCGTCGTGACCTTGACGCCCGGCAGCAGGAAGGGGTTCGACTCGTTGAGCTGGCTCGAAGCGATCTTCATCACGTTGGCACGCGTCAGGTTGTTGCCGGCCAGCTTGAGGATGTCGACCATCGTGTACGCGACGGCCACGCCGTAGATGTTGAAGCCGTCGAGCACGTTGCAGGTCGAGCAGTTGGCGATCACCGTCTTGTAGAGCTTCATGCCGTCGTCGTTCGCCCACTGCGGGTCGGTCGGGTCCTTGATGTAGCCGACGCTCGTCACGTTCTTGAGCGCGGCCCCCGACTTCTTGGCGATGCCCATGTAGACCTGCGGGCTGGAGACCGAGTTGAGGTAGATCGTCGGCTCCCAGTGCAGGCCGGCGGTGATGAACGCCAGCGACTGGATGGTCGGCTTGGGGGTGGAGAACAGGAAGACCGTGTCCACGCCGGCCGCCTTCAGCTTGGTCAGCTGCGCGAACGGGTTGGCGGCGGTGACGTCGTACGCCTCTTTGTCGACGATCAGGGCGGCCTTGTCGGCCAGGCCGTCGGTCAGGCCTTTGAGATAGTCCTGACCGTAGTCGTCGTTCTGGTACAGGACGCCGATCTTGGCGTTGGGGTGGTTCTGCAGCACGTCCTTGGCGTAGATGTGCGCCTCGCCCTGGTACGGAGGCTGCCAGCTGAGCGTCCACTGGAAGTTGCTGTAGTCCTTGCCCCAGGTCGTTGCTCCGGTGGCGACGAACAGCTGCGGCACCTTCTTCAAGTTGAGGTAGTCACGGACTGAGGTCTGGGTCTGCGTGCCCAGGCCGCTGAACATCGCGAAGACCTGGTCCTGCTCGACCAGCTGCTTCGTCAGCGGGACGGTCTGGGCGGGGTTGTAACCGTCGTCCAGGATCTTGAAGGTGATCTTGCGGCCGTTGACGCCCCCCTGGTTGTTGTTGACGTAGGTGAAGTACGCGTTTTCCGCGTTCGCGATCGTGCCGTAGGCGGCTGCCGGCCCGGACAGGGCGTTGGTGGTGCCAAGCAGGATGGAGTTGGCGGTGATGCCTACGTCCGTCTGCGTCGTGGTGCCAGCGCTGCCGCCGCAGGCGGCCAGGGTGAGCAAGCCAGCCGCGATCCCGGCTAAGCCAGGTCCCTTTAGTCCCATAGAAACACCTCCCCGTTTGATGCTTTTGTATTTAAACAGTCTGGGGATCGGGGGGAACTTGTCCAGTATCCCGATCGCTTGCCGCGCGGAGCCGCCGGTTGAGCAAGACGTACCCGCTCCTGATCACGCCGACGAGGCCGGTGGGGGCGAACATCATGACCAGGATCAGGATCACGCCGTACGAGACAGCGGGGCCGGCGTTCTTGACCGTCGAGGTGACCTGGTCGGGCAGCCAGGTCTGGCTCGGCACCCACTGGTTGGCCTCGATGGGGAGGAAGTAGGCGAAGACCGCCCCCAGCAGCGGGCCGCCGATGGAGGCCAGGCCGCCGACGACGGCGCCGACGAGCAGCTGGATGGACAGCGAGACGGGGAAGGTGTCGGCGCTGATGAAGCCCAACGACACGGCGTACAGAGACCCGGCCGTGCCGGCGTAGAAGGCCGAGATGCCGAACGCCATCGTCTTATAGCCGGCGATGTTCACGCCCGACGCCGCGGCGGCGACCTCGGCGTCGCGGACGGCGCGCATGGCGCGGCCCGGGCGGTGCCGGGCGAGGTTCCAGGCCAGCCAGAACAGCAGCCCGGCGATGAAGAAGCAGACGTAGTAGATCCACTGGTCGCTCGTCATCACGGTGCCGGTGATGGTGGTGAACGCGCCGCTGATGAAGGCGGGCGGGTCCGGCTGCGCGACAAGGATCCCGCGCACGCCTCCGGTGAACTCGGCGGGGCGCTTGATCAGGCTGGGTGTGACCACGGCCAGGGCGAACGTGGCCAGCGCAAGGTAGAGGGGTGACAGCCGCAGCGCCGGCACGCCGAACAGGAATCCGACCACGCCGGTGAGAACCGCGGCGATCGGGATCGTCACCAGGTAGTCCATGTGGAAGCGGTTGGCGAGGATGGCCGAGGTGTAGGCGCCGAGGGCCATGAACGCGCCGTGGCCGAGCGACAGCTGGCCGCTGTACCCGACCAGGATGTTCAGGCCCATGATGGCGATCGCCAGCACGAGCGCCTGCGCCCACTCGCCGGCCACGAAGCTGCTGACCACCGTCGGCAGGCCGAAGAAGAAGAGGAACACGACCGCGACGAGCCAGTAGCGAGGCGGCGCGGTCCGGATGCGGTCCATCAGACGCGACGCGTGGCCGCGCGGCCGAACAGGCCGTTCGGCTTCAGGATCAGGACACCGATGATGATCAGGAGCCCGAACGCAAGCTGCAGGTCACTGGCGTTGGGGATGTACGCGCCCGCCAGGCTGACGACAACCCCGACCACGAGCCCGCCCACCAGCGCGCCGAGCGGGCTCTCGATCCCTCCGAGGACCGCGGCGGCGAAGGCGTAGATGATGATCGTCTGCATCATGTTCGGCTCGAGGAAGAGGGTGGGCGCAACGATCATTCCGCTCACCGCTCCGACCGCAGACGCAAGTCCCCATCCCAGCGCCAGCATCCAGGACACCTGCACGCCAAGCAGCCTGCTCGCGTCGGGATGGTGCGCCGCGGCTCGAAGCGTGAGGCCGACGGTCGTGCGCTGGAGCAGCAGGTAGACGGCCAGCAGGACGAGGCCGCACACGGCGATCACGCTCAGGTCGCGGTAGCCGATGTAGACCCCGGCCAGGTCGACGCTCTCCGGCGAGAACGGGCTCGGGAACGACCGCGGCACGTAGCCCCACATGAAGCCCGCGACGCCGTTGACGAGCGTGGCCAGGCCGAGCGTGATGATGACCAGCGTCAGCACCGGAGCCCGCTCGACCGGCTTGATGACGATGCGCTGGATCACGGTGCCGGCGGCGAACGCGAGCACAAGCGTCACCGGAAATGCGATCCAGAAGCTCACGCCGCGGGCGACGAGCGTGTAGGCGATGAAGGTGGCGAACATCGCCATCTCGCCCTGGGCGAAGTTCACCAGGCCCATCGCGTTGTAGATCAGGACGAGCGCGAGGGCGAGGCTGGCGAAGATGGCGCCGGTCGCGATCCCGCTGACGACCAGTTGCAGGAACTCTTGCATGGCGTTCAGTAACCCAGGTACGAGCGGCGCACCGACTCGTTGCCCTGCAGTTCGGCGCTCGCCCCGTGCACCGCGACTCGCCCGACCTCGAGCACGTACGCGGACGCGGACAGGTCGAGCGCGATGCGCGCGTTCTGCTCGACGAGGAGCACAGCGACCTGGCTCGTCTCATTGATCGATCGGATGATCTGGAAGATGGACCGCACGACCAGTGGTGCGAGGCCCAGCGACGGCTCGTCCAGCAACATCAGCCGCGGCCGCATCAGCAGGGCACGGGCCAGCGCCAGCATCTGCTGTTCCCCGCCAGAGAGCGTGCTTGCCGACAGGCGCCGCCGCTGCTTGAGCACCGGGAAGTACTCGAATACGCGGTCGTAGTCATTCGCCACCTCGCCCTTGTCCCGCCGCAGGTGCGCCCCGAGGCGCAGGTTCTCGTCGACGGTGAGCTCGGTGCAGATCCCTCGACCCTCGGGCACATGCGCGATCCCGCGGCGCACGATCTCCTCGGTCGGCATGCGCCGCAGCGAGCGGCCGGCGAAGCGGATGTCGCCTGTCCACCGAACGCCACCCGTGATCGCGCGCAGGGTGGTGGTCTTGCCCGCGCCGTTGGCGCCGAGGAGCGAAACCACTCCCGCTTCGGGCACCGACAGCGAAACGCCGTGCAGGACCGACGTCGGGCCATAACCCGCGCGGACCTCCTCGAGCTCAAGCAGCGCCAAGGTATGCCTCGATCACCGCCGGGTTGCGCTGCACCTCGGCCGGCGTGCCCTCGGCGATCTTCTTGCCGAAGTCGAGCACCACCACGCGGCCCGAGATGCCCATGACGAAGGCCATGTGGTGCTCGACCAGGAGCATGGTCACGCCGAGCTCGGAATGCACGCGGCGGAGAAGCCGCGCGGTCGAGTCGACCTCCTCATGACTGATGCCGCCGGCGGGTTCGTCGAGGAGCAGGAGTCGCGGCTTCCCGACCAGCGCGCGCGCCAGCTCGACGCGCTTCTGGACGCCGAACGGCAACACGGCCACCGGCCGGTCCGCGTACGCCGCGAGGCCGACGAAGTCGATCATCTCCAGCGCGCGTTTGCGCGACGCGGACTCGGCGGCGAGGGCGCCCGGCAGGGGGATCGACGCCTGCCACCACCCACTCCTGGTCCGCGTGTGGTCGCCGACGAGCACGTTCTCGAGCACCGTCATCGAGCGGAAGAGGGCGACGTTCTGAAACGTGCGCGCGAGCCCGTGGCGGACGATGTAGTGCGGGCGGATCGACGAGGCGGGTTTGCCATCGATGAGCACCGAGCCGCCGCTGGGCCGGTACACGCGCGTGATGACGTTGAAGAGGGTCGTCTTGCCGGCTCCGTTGGGGCCGATGAGCGCCACGACCTCGCCCGCCTTGACGTCGAATGAGACCCTGTCGAGGGCGACCACCCCTCCGAAACGGACGGAGAGGTCCTTCACCTCCAGCAGCGCCATCACGGCGAGTGTAAGTTCGCCCGCGCCGCCAGTGGAATTAGTCCCCTGGCTGGGGGATCTCGGGTTCGTCCTGAGCCGGCGGTTCGGGGAAGCCCCACTCCGACTTGCCCGTACCCCACTCGACCGGGGAACCCCACTCGACAGGTGGCTCTGGCTGCGGCGCCAGCGGCGGCGGAACGGGCGGCGGAACCGCCGGCGGTGTTGCGGCGGCGCGAGGTATGGGCTCGTTCCACGCCGACGGTTCCGGCGTCGAATTCGGCGCGGGCGGTGGCGCGCCGAACGCCGCCGAATAGTCGGGCCTGATCGCGCGGTGGACCACGGCCGCGGACGGCAGCAGACCCGGTCGACGCGGCCGGCGCGCGGCGTTGAAGGCCCAGTAGCCGAATGCGAGGAGGATTGCGCCCGCGCCGAAGATCGGCAGGAAGACGAAGGGCGGGCGGGAGATCACGTCGAACCCGCTGAGCGTCGGGTTGACCCGGGCCGCGCTGGCGAACCCGCCTGGGCTCTCCTCGGGCGAGGGCGACCCGAGAGGCGTCTCGACGGGCGAGGGCGACGGGGACTCGGGCGACGGAGTCGCTGACTGGAGACTGAAGTTGGCGCACGGGTTCGGCGGCACGCTGGCGCAGAGCCTGTGCACGCCGTCCCTGTCACCGGCGAAGGGCTTGACCCGGGTGTTGAAGCTCCCGCCCGAGTCGGCGGTGGCCGACCCGGCGACCTTGCTCGGGGAATCCCAGTACAGCGTTATCGACTCGTTGGGCAGGAACTGACCACCGCTCACATTGATGACCGTGTTCGGCCCGCCCTGCGTGACATCGAGAGAAAGGAAGGCGTTGACGGGAGTCGGCGTCGGGCATGGAGCGCCGCTCGCGGGTTGGCACTCGGCGCGGACGGACGGCGAGACCGCGAAGAGGAAAGAAGCTGACCCGACGGCGGCGAGGGCGATGACGAAGGGACCGAGACGAAGGGAACCCGGAAAACGCATGAAGCGCCGGAACGATACCAGAGTCGCTTTGGTCACACGGGCGGCCAGGGGATCGACCACGCCGACTCGGGCCCCGGAAATCGCCAACGAGGGTCGAGCACTCCGCGCAGGCGCCGCTTCAAGACCTGGAGCTCGCCGTCGCTGATCAGCTGGCGCATCTTCTCGCCGAGGATGCCGCGCTCGAGTTCGACGAGCGCGCGCTCGACATCGCCGCAGAGGTCAGGGGGCAGCGGGCGGCCGGCAAAGTCCCAGATCACGGTGCGCAGCTTGTGGTCGACATGGAAAGTCAGCCCGTGATCGATCACCCAGACCCTGTCGTCCCTGTCGAACAGGCAGTGGCCGGACTTGCGGTCCGCGTTGTTGATGATCACGTCGAACAGCGAGACCCGCAGCCACGTCCCCGTCCGGCGGTTGCTCTGGCCGAGAAAATGGCGGTCGTCGGCCTCGATGAACAGCTGGACCGCGCCGACGCCGTGCGGCGCCTTGCGCCGAATCACGGTCGGCGGGATGCGCGGCCAGCCCAGGACCTTGCTCAGCTCGTAAGCGGCGACCTCCCGTCGGTACAGCGTGCCGGCCTCGAAGTCCCACAGCGGCGATTCGCCGCGCGCGGGCTTGTAGACGGCGCGCAGCGCCGACGGTCCGAGCTCGGCCAGGAACGTGTAGTTCGAAGCCCCATGGAGAAGGCCGACGAGCTTGAAGGCCGGCAGCTCGCGGAGCTGCCGCTCGGCGTCCTCAGAAGATGGGCCGGGCACCGTTCATGACCGGGCAAGGATGGCCGCTCGGGTCCATGGGCAGCCCGCAGCGGGGGCACAGCGGACGGCCGGCCGACAGCACGGCCTGGGCCTGCCGGGAGAACGCGATCACCTGGTCGTGACTCAGCCAGAAACGGACGCTCGGCGGGTCCTCAGCCTGAGGCTTGGCCTCCTCGCCGGCCGCGGACTGGCTCGCGACGAGCACGAACATGCGGCGCGCCTCGTGGTAGCCCAGGCCCATCTCGCCGATCTGCCACTCGGGGTCTCCCGGTTCGGGCGAGGCGTCGGCCGCCGGCGTCTGGGCCGGAGTCTCGATCTGCTGGGCCTCGAGCATCTGGTGGAGGCGCAGGACCAGCGCCTGGATCTGCGACTTCTCGCAGCCCAGCGTCAGGGTGTGGCCGGAGCCGGAGGCGAGGAGGAAGAACCGCCGCCGGCCGGGGTCGCCTACGGCCGCGACCGCGATCGTGTCGACCGGGTCGAGCTCGTAGATGGCCACCTGGCTAAGGGTACGGGCAAGCTGGTTTTGCCCCCACCGATGCGGGGAACAAAACCTGGGTATTCACTTCGAATCCCCGTTCCATCCCACCTGGAGGACAGCTGACAAATGCCTAAGACCGTAGGAATCGACCTGGGGACGACCAACTCGGTCATCGCCGTCATGGAAGGCGGCGAGCCTGTCGTGATTCCCAACTCCGAAGGTTCACGCACCACGCCCTCCGTCGTCGCCTTCACCAAGACCGGTGAGCGCCTGGTGGGCACGCTGGCGCGCCGCCAGGCGGCCGTCAACCCCGAGAACACCGTCTACTCGATCAAGCGGTTCATGGGCCGCAAGTTCTCCGAGGTGGATTCCGAGCGCAAGATCGTGCCGTACCAGGTCAAGCCGGGCAAGGACGACCGCGCCGTGGTCTTCGTCCCCGCCGTGAACAAGGAGTTCACGCCGGAAGAGATCTCCGCCATGATCCTGCAGAAGCTGAAGGCGGACGCCGAGGCCTACCTGGGCGAGAAGGTCACCGACGCGGTGATCACCGTCCCCGCCTACTTCAACGACTCGCAGCGGCAGGCGACCAAGAACGCCGGCCAGATCGCGGGTCTCAACGTGCTCCGCATCATCAATGAGCCGACCGCCGCCTCCCTGGCCTACGGCCTGGAGAAGAAGGCCAACGAGACCATCCTGGTCTTCGACCTGGGCGGCGGAACGTTTGACGTCTCCGTCCTCGACGTCGGCGACGGCGTCTTCGAGGTCAAGGCGACGAACGGCGACACCCACCTCGGCGGCGACGACTACGACCGCCGGGTCGTGGACTGGCTCGCCGACGAGTTCAAGAAGCAGAACGGCATCGACCTGAAGGCCGACCGCCAGGCCCTGCAGCGCCTCACGGAGGCGGCCGAGCGGGCCAAGATCGAACTGTCGAGCCGGCTCGAGACCACCATCA
>DATEGB010000044.1:0-3343 GCA_035280365.1 Candidatus Dormiibacterota bacterium
GGGCCATGGATATAAAAGGACGCGTTCTCGTCCACGACCTGGGGCCGGACCTCCGCAAGGGAACGGTGCTCGAGGAGCGGCACCTCGACCGGGTCCGCCTGGCGGGCGAGGTCCACCTCGTCGAGCTCGAGCCTGGCGACGTGCACGAAGACGCCGCGGCCGCCCGGCTTGCGGCCGCCCTGGGTGGCCCCGGCCTCGAGTCGACCGCGCCCGTGCAGAGCCAGGCTCGGCTGGTCGCGAGTGGCCGCGGGCTCGTCCGCGTCAAGAGCGACGTCATCGACGCCATCAATTCGCTCGGGCATCTCTCCGTGTTCACGCTTATGGACGGCCAGGCCGTTGCCCTGGGCGAGGAGGTCGCCGGGTGCAAGGTGACGCCGGTCGCGGTGCCGGGCAGCCTGGTGGAGCGCGCCGAGCGGCTTTGCCGGGAGCGCGGGCCGGCGGTCGAGCTGGTCCCGTTTCGCGCACTGCGCACATTCGTCGTCGCCACCGAGCGGCTCAAGCCGAAGGCTCGCGAGCTCTTTCGCCAAGCCGTCACCGCCAAGCTCGGCTGGTACGGCGCCGAGCTGATCGCAGTGCGCGAGGTCGCACGAACCGAGGCCGCGGTGGCCGCAGCTTATCGGGAGGCGGTCGACAGCAAGGCCGACCTGGTGCTGTTCGCCGGCGCGTCGGCCATCGATCCCCTGGACCCCGCCTACGCGGAGCTCGCGCACGCCGGCGGCCGGCTGCTGCAGCTAGGCGCACCGATGCACCCGGGCAGCATGCTGTGGCTCGGACAGCTCGACAGCGCCGCTGTCGTCGGCGTGGCCTCATGCGCGGGGTTCGGCCGCAACAGCTCCCTCGACCTGCTGCTGCCGTTCGTGTTCGCCTACGGGCGCGCCGACGCCAAGGACCTGCTGCGGCTTGGCCACGGAGGCCTCATCGAGGCGGCGGCCGGGCGGCGGTTCCCGCCCTACTCCTGAGCGATCCGCGGCATGACCAGCTCAGGCCAGCCCGGCTTTTCCATCGCGGCGAGGAATCCGTCGACCCGCTCGACCAGTGGCGCCACGCGGAGGCCTCTGTGCCCGGGCAGGTAGGGCCGCAGGTAGCCGGCTCCGCTGCGCCACTTGTTGACCGCGCCGCGGCGGTTGCGGCGCGTGTAGTGGAGGCATCCGGCCGCGACCTGGATCAGCCCTTTGTAGAAGCCGGAGTCAGGGCCCTTGCGGTCCGGCGTCCAGTCTTCCTCCCAGACCTCGTGGGCCTCCCAGTAGCGGCCCATGTTGAAAAGCTCGACGCCCCGCAATAATCGCGGCGTGGACGAGGTCCGGTCGGAGTATTCGCGCGTCAACCTTTCCTCCGATCCCATCTACCGATACCTTCGCATCACCAAGGGCGGTCCCGGCGGGGTCGCCGGCCAGGTGTCGGAGCAGGACCTCGTGGACGATGCGTGGCTGCAGCGCCTGCGCCGCATCCACCAGCTGCAGAGCGCGTGGTGGGTCTTCGCGACCGCCGAGCACTCGCGTTTCCAGCACGCGCTCGGCGCCATGCACCTGGCGGGCGAGTGGGCGCGCCATCTCTACCCGTCGCTCAAGGTCGCATGCCGCGACGCCCCGTCGCCACAGCTGGTCGAGGAGACGATGCGCATGGCCGGGCTGCTCCACGACGTTGGGCACGGACCGTTCGGCCACTTCTTCGACGAGAACTACCTGGACACGTGGCGCATCGACCACGAGGTCGTCGGCCGGCGCCTGATCACGGAGCCGCTGGCGCCGTTGATCGCCGAGCTCGGCGCCTCACCCGCGGCCGACTTTGAGCCGGGCGAGCGCATCGACCCGCGGTGGGTCGCCTATCTCATCTCCTCGCACGACCTCGCGGGGTTCGAGCCGCCGCCATGGCTGGTGGCGCTCCGGCCCGCTCTCATCGGCGCTTTCTCCGCCGACAACATGGACTACGTCCCTCGCGATTCCTACATATGTGGCGTCGCCGCGGGGCCGGTCGACGTACAGCGCATCGTCCATTACTCGTTCATCTCCGAGCGCGGCTTGACGCTCCACGCGCACGGCGCGGAGGCGCTGTACATGTTCCTCAACGCAAGGCTCTACCTGTATTCGCAGGTCTACTTTCACCGCACGGTGCGCAGGATCGACCTCCAGCTCCGCGAGGTTTTCCGGCCGACCCTCGAGCTGTTGCTCGGCGGGAATCCGCTGGATCGGCTCGCGAAATTCCGAGAGCTGACCGAGTGGTCGCTGCTGAGCGACGTCGACCGCTGGGCGCACGGGGAAGGCGACGCGCAGCGACGCGAGTTGGGCAAGGCGTGGGCCGACGTCGTGGCGCGGAAGCTGAAGTGGAAGCTGATCTACCAGGGTCACACCGAGGCCCGCGACGTGCCGAGCGGCGCGCTCACCATGACGCGCCAGGAGTTTGCCGAGAGGCTGCGCGAGCACCTTCCGGGGAAGCTGCACGACATCGAGTTCGAGGTCGACGTCGCGGCCCAGGAGTCGAGGGCCTTCAACCCGATGACGGAAACCGCGGACATCCTCTTCTACGAGCCGCTGGAGGACCGCTACCAGCAGAGCCGCGTGCTCGACCTCTTCCGCCGGCTGCCCGTGCGCATGGCGCTGTTCCGGATCTTCGCCCACGACGAGAGAAACCGGCTCGAGCTCATCAAGGCGGCCAACCAGGTCCTCAAGACCTAGAAGTCGTCGTCGCCTCCTCCGAAATCGTCGTCACCACCCCCGCCGAAATCGTCGTCACCGCCGAAGTCGTCAGCGCTCCCTTCCGCTTCCCCCGAACCGATCGTGGCGAAGGTCGAGACGAGCCGGTGCAGCGCCCGCTTGCCGCAGTGTGGGCATACGGGGTCGGCCGAGGAGTAGCTGGCGAGCAGAGCCGACGAGCGCTTGCCGCACTCCTCGCATCGGTACTCGTAGATCGGCACGAATACGATTATCGACGTGATCCCGATCGAGCGCATCCGCGCGGCCGCCGAGCGCGCCCGACCGCACATCCTGCGCTCGCCGCTCGTCCCGGTCGAGGGCGCGCAGCTGAAGCTCGAGTGCCTGCAGCCGACCGGCAGCTTCAAGGTCCGAGGTTTCTTCGCCGCCGCGCTCGCCACGCCGAAGGAGCGCCTCGCCAGAGGGCTGATCACAGTCAGCGCCGGCAACGCGGCGCAGGCCTGCGCCTACGCGGCGCACACCCTCGGCGTCCCGTGCCGCGTCGTCATGTACGACACCGCGCCGGCGCCGAAGCTGCAGGGCGTCAAGCGCTGGGGCGCCACGCCGGTGCTGATGCCGCGCGACGACATGCTGCGCTGGCTCGCCGATGAGCGCTGGCGGGACGAGCCGGAGACGTTCATCCACCCGTTCGCCGA
>DATEGB010000045.1:0-16588 GCA_035280365.1 Candidatus Dormiibacterota bacterium
TCACCCTCGCCGACTTCTTCGGGGTGTGGGCTTCGTGGGCCGGCCAGAAGGAGTTCATCGACACGCGGCACGTGTCGACCATCACGCTCCAGAGCTCGCAGCAGCTTGTGGTCTACGTCGACGACGGCAACGGACCGGAGGAATACAGGGGCGACCCGGCGGGCATCGTGCTCAGGGAGCACGAGGTGATCACCCTCGAGGTCAGCCCACCGACGGTCAACCCTCCGCCTGCGTTCGGCTGGCCGCCGGGGTTCTGAGTTAGAAGCTCGAGCAGAAGGCTCGCAATCGGAATTCGCGCGCTACGTCGCCCCAGCGTGGACAAGCTCGGCTGCTGACTCCTCCGCCGCGATGTCGGCGACGGCGGCCTTGACGATCTCGTCGATGCTCTTGCCGCGGTCGCGCTCGAGCACTTTCATCCTCTTGTCGAACTGCGTGCTCGCGTACTCGAGATACGTCTCCATGCGCTGGCCGAACGGGCCGACCTCGTCCTCGTAACCCTCCCAGAACTCGCTCACGACTCCGAGGGCAGGCGCCAGGAGCCTGTTCATGTGCTCGTTCATCACGTCCCAGCCCCGTGGCGAGGCATTGATCAGGCGGTCGAGCAGGAAGACGCCGTAGCGGATGTGGCGGCTCTCGTCCCGGGAGATCAGGCGCACGCCTTCGAGGAGGCCCGGCGTTCTTTCGTTGGCCTCGAGCGAGAGGCGGAAGCCGTGGTAGCCGGTTTCGGCGAGCACGCCCTCGATGATCATGTTGTAGGTCACGCTCGCCCTGATCTGCGCCTCCACCGAGCGGTCGGTCTTGAGCGCATTGAGCGCCGCGGGCAACTCGTCCAGGAACAGCCGGCGATAGCTCGGCGTCATGTAGCGCTCGAGGTCCCCGGTCGCGAGCGCGATCTCGTCGAGCCAGCGGCGGAAGAATTCGACGTGCTTGGCCTCCTCCCACAGGAACGAGGTGAGAAAGATCTCTTCCTCGAGCCGCCCCTCGTCGGCGACGGCCATGATGAGAGGAAGGAGGTCGCTGGTCACCCCCTCCTCCCCGGCCTGGAAGAGGGTCAGGGTGCGGAGGAGGAAGTCACGCTCTTCGTCGTCGAAGCCCCGCCAGTCGGCCGCGTCTCTGGAGAAGTCGATCGCCTGCGGGTCCCACGTGCCCAGGCGCTTGGCCTTCTGGAAAAGGCGCATCGGGACGGAGCCCCAGTCAAGGCCGCGGCCGGAGATCGTGGCGTAGCGCTCCCTCACGCTGCGCAGTCTAGTTCAGGATTGAGGCGACTCCAGGGCGCCGCGCTGATCGAGGTAGACAAGCAGCCCGATCGCCGGCACGATGACCAGGACGAGGACGACGGTCACGACCAGAAGCAAGACCTGGGTCGGCGTGGGCGCGATCGCCTGGTCGATGGTGAGCCTGCCCGGGATCAGGTAGGGCGACTGCGCGAACGCCCAGGCGAACACCATCGACCCGACCGCGCCGACGGTGAGCACACGGTGCCACCGAAAAGTGCCGCGCCAAATCAGAAAGGCGGCGACGGGCGTGAGCACCATCGTCGCGAGCGCGAAAGGCAGGCCTTTGCCCGCAAGCATCGCCTTGAACAGGCCAGGGTTCTCGGAGGCGATGGCGGCGAGCGCGAGCGTGCCGACGACGATCAGCGCCACCGCGGCCACGACGGCGCGTCGCTGGAAATACCCCACGAGCTCGGTCGCGCCGTAGCGCCGCGCGTCGGCGACCAGGAACGACGCGCCGCTGAACGCCGTCGCGGCGAGGGAGACAAGGCCGAAGGCGACCGTCATCGGGCTGAAGACGCGGAGGTCGCCCGCGGCGATCGCGCCGAGCGACGCGGCGAAGAAGAACGGCGTCAGCACCGACGACACCCCGAAGACGAGGTCGGCGATTCGATGCGTGCGCGGCTCGCCTGCGACGTGGCGAAACGCGAAGAACGCGCCGCGCAGGATCAGGCCGAGCAGCGCCAGCGCGTAGATGGCGTAGAGGGCGCTGAAGACGGTCTGAAAGAGCAGCGGGAATCCAGTCCAAACAACCACGATCGACAGCACGAGCCAGACGTTGTTCATCTCCCAGACCGGCGCCATGGCGTGGTCGATCAACTCCCGCGCCTTCTTGCCCCGCGGGCTCTGGCCGGCGAGGAGGTCCCATATGCCGGCGCCGAAATCGACACCGCCTGCCGTGCTGTACGCGGTGATCCCCAGCAGGAGGACGAACGCGATGAGCTCCGGCATCACCCTTCGAGCGTCCTCGGCCGCGGTCCGTACGGCACGCCGACCTCAGGCGCCCCCGGTTCGCCGAGGTCTTCACGCCGCCACCTGGCGGAGAGCCGCAGCAGCAAAGTGACGAAGAAGAACGCGATGAGCGCGTAGGTGACGACGAGGACGGTGAGCATCGACCAGATGAAGGCCGCCGGCGCCGTCGTGACCGCGTCCGACACCCGCATGACGTTGTAGACGATCCACGGCTGCCGGCCGACCTCAGTCGTGATCCAGCCGAGCTCGACGGTGAGGTAAGAGCCGGCTCCGGCCAGCGCGGCGAGGCGGTAGAACCAGCGCTGTTCGGGCAGCCGGCGGCGGCGCCAGACCACCCACAGGTACCAGGCGGAGAGCGCGGCGCCGACGATACCCAGCCCGACCATGACGTCGAATGCGAGGTGCGTGAGGTTGACCTCGAAAGTGTTCGGCCTCGAGTCGGCGGCGAACGTCGAAAGCCCGCGCACGACCTGGTTCGGCGTGTAGCCGACGAGGATCGAGTCCAGGGCGGGGATCGAGATGCCGAGATGGACGTTGCCGGAGTCGTCGATCACGCCGCCGATCACCTCGGGGTTGTGGTCGCGCGTCTGCCAGGTGACCTCCATGGCCGCGAACTTGGCGGGCTGGTCTTCGACCAGCGCGCGCGCCGACAGGTCGCCGATGACCAGCTGGGCCGGCGTCAGGACCGCCGCGACCGTGAACGGCACGGCGAACGCGAGGCGCTGATAGTGGTCGCGCCGGCCGCGCAACCACGCGACCGCATACACCGAGGCGACGACGAATCCCGCGGTCAGGTAGAGGGCGAGCAAGAAATGCCAGAACTCGTAGCCGAGCGCCCGCGGGAACAGGGCCGACATGACGTCGACGTTCGTCACCCGGCCGTCCTGCAAGCTGTAGCCGCCCGGCGTGTTCATCCAGGCGTTGGCCGAGAGCACGGAGGCCGCGCCGAGCACACCGGCGGGAGGCAGGACGAGGCCGAGCAGGAAGTGGACCCGCGCGGGCAGGCGGTTCCAGCCGTACAGGTAGACGCCGATGAAGATCGCCTCGAGGAAGAAGGCCAGGCCCTCGATGGCGAAACCCAGCCCAAACGCCGCGCCAAACCGGCCGAGCATGCGCGGCCAGAGGATGCCGAACTCGAACGAAAGGATGGTGCCCGTGACGGCGCCGACCGCGAACTGCACCGCCATGACGACGGACCACCGGCGCGCGATCTTGAGCGCCACCGGGTCCTTGCGGTAGAGGCCGATGCCCTCCATGAGCAGCGTGAGGAAGGGCATGGCGACGCCCATCGGGACAAGCAGGACGTGGGTCGCGAGCGTGAAGGCCATCTGGATGCGGCTCGGGAGGAGGGCCGGCTCGACCGCGTCGATCACGGCCCTCCATGGTCGCAGACCCTGAGGCTCAGACCGGAGCGCTGGAAGCGTAGGCGCGGGCCGACACGACCGGGCAGAGGAACGTGATCCCCGAGTCGAGCTCGACCAGGTCGCCGGACGACCAGGCGGCCTGGAGCTGGCCGAGCGTCGTGATGTGGCGTACGGCCGATGTCGACGTGAACAGCTCCACGTAAACGTGCCAGGGCACGTTGAAGTCGCCGGTGCGTGGCAGTCCGACCAGGTGGTCGTGACCCGGCACCGCGGTCGCGTTCGTTCCATACACGTCAGGCATGACGGCGGTGGCTACGCCGGCGATCGCGCCGTCGTGGTCGGGGCAGTTGCCGGGGTTGCCCATGCAGTTGAAGGTGCCTGGAGTTCCAGGCGGGTAGACGACCAGGAACAGCGGCGCGACGGCGTGCGAATTGACGTTGTTGATCGGCTGCGTCGGGTTGAGCGGCGCGAGGCGGTCCGGCGTCTGCAGGTAGACGATCGAACCGTTGAAGTCGTCGTAGGCGGGCTCGATCGTCACGCGGCCATGCGCGTGCTCGCCGCTCGGCAAAGAGTCGGCCGCGGCCGAGACTGGGATCGCCGCGAACAGGAGAGTGCTCGCCAGGGCGAGAAGGGCGCGGCTCACTTGTAGAAATACGGGTCGAGGACCCGCACCGGCGTGATGCGGTCCGCCGGCAGCTGGTTGAGCTTGGCCGCCTTGCGAATCGCGTCCGGGCTCGGGGCGTCGTAGATGCAGAACGTCTTCGTGTGGTCCTCGGTGACGTACGAGTGGACCCACGTGACGCCGAGCTCGGCGTTGGTCCCGACGACCGAGAGGCAGGCTTGCGCCCCCTGCTCGTTCATCGGGATCTCGAGCCCGTCCGGGAACGAGCGCTCGACCATGAATCTCGCCATGTGAGACCTCCTTGGCGTGTGAGTGACGTCCATGGCGCCAAGCTAGGTTTGGGGCGGGCCTCCCCACATCGGGGAGAAGGCTCAGCGAGTGCTCAGTTCAGTGCTCAATTCTTCGCGAGCCAGGTCGCGACCTGGACGCGCGAGTCAAAACCGAGCTTGTCGAGGATGTGGTGGACGTGGTTGTCCACGGTGCGCTCGGACAGGTAGAGATGCTGCGCGATCTCGCGGTTGCTCATGCCCGTGGCGAGGAGCTGGGCGACCTCTTTCTCGCGCCGACTGAGCTCTGATTGCGCGCCTCCCGCGCGGACCGGCACGGTCTCCGCCGCTGCCTGCTCCGGCCCGGCGGCGAACAGGCTCCACGAGCCGGGTAGGCCGGCGAAGACCCTCACGCCGCGGTCGGCGAACTCAAGGCCGGAGCCGACCACGAGATCCTTGACGGTGCCGGAGACGAGGACCTCGCCCGGCTGCGCCGCCTCCATGACGCTCGAGGCGACGTGCAGCGGCACGCCCCGCGGGCGGCCGTCGCCGATCTCGCACTCGCCGGCGTGCACGCCGGCGCGGATGCGCAGGCCCAGGTGGAGCAGCTCGTCCCGGACGTCGATCGCGCAGCGGATCGCCCGCGCGGTCCCGTCGAAGACGGCGGTGACGCCGCGACCGCCTGCCTCGATCTCCCTGCCGTGGTAGCGCTCGAGCGCCTTGCGCACGACCGCGAGGTGCGCATCGACGAGCTGCTGCCATCGTCGGTCGCCGAGCCAGACGGCGTGCGCTCCCGCCTGCGCCACGTTGGTGCAGAGGACCGTGGCGAGCGTGGTGTCGGGCGGCGGCGCGCTGCGGACTCCGGTCAGGAACTCTTCGATCTCGCCGAGGACGAGATCGGCGTCGCCGAAGTACGGCCAGTGGTCGATCGAGTCGAGCTGCAGGAACCTGGCGTTGGGGATGTGCTCGGCGAAGTAGCGGCCCGCCTCTATCGGGGCGACGCGGTCGCCGGTCGCGTGGATGATCAACGCCGGGACCCGGATCGCCGGCAGGACGTCGCGGATGTCGCTCAGGTTGTTCCTGCGCAGCAGCTCGACCGCGTCGCCAGGGCTCGCGCTCATCTGGGTGAAGATTGCCCACCAGCGCGCCACCTCCGGGTTGTCGACCTGGGTGGGGCAGTAGCGGTCCATGGAGACCTCCTTGCCCCATGTGTCGCGCGCGCGCTGCAAGCCCGCCTCGAACTGCGCTTGTGTTCCGCCCCACGGGTAGCCGGGACGGCGCAGGGCCGTCGGATAACTGCCGTCGATGATGATGCCGGCAGTCCGATCGGGATAGGTGGCGGCGAAGAGGCACGACATCACCCCGCCCTCGGAGATGCCCAACAGTGCTGCCTTTTCCGAGCCGGCCGCGTCGAGCACGGCGACCAGGTCATCCATGCGCTGTTCGAGCGGGGGCAGCCCATGCCCACGGTCGGACATGCCGCAGCCGCGCTTGTCGAAAAGGATCAGGCGGCTGAAGCCCGCCAGGCGGTTGAGGAACCGGGCCATTGCGGGGAGCTCCCACACGTACGCCAGGTGGGAGACCCAGCCGAGCACCAGCACGAGGTCAATCGGCCCGTCGCCGACGACCTGGTAGGCGATGTTGACGTCGCCGTTGCGGGCGTATTTGGCGCCAGTGAACATGGTGTGGGCGCCAGTCTACTTTCTCTTCTTGCGAGCCTCCCGCTCGGCCATTTTCTTGATCCTGTCGAGGCGCGCATCCCAGCGGGCGGCAACCCTGGCCATCGCTTTGGCCGCTCGATCGACGTGCTCCGGTTTCACCGCGTAGCGCACCTCGCGGCCGCGCCGCGTGCCCTCGACCAGGCCGACCCTGTCAAGGATCGCGAGGTGCTTGGCCACGGCCTGGCGTGTGAAGGGAAGCTCCTCGGCGAGAGCCGTCGGGGTGGTCTCGCCGCGGGTGAGCAGGAGGTCGAGGACCATGCGCCGCGAAGAGTCGGCGACCGCCTCCAGGAGATCCTCCTCGTCGATCGCGGTGGGCATCAGCTCGCGACCAGGTCGCGGAGGCGGCCGAGGTACCTGGTCCAGCCGTTCGCGTGGTCCTCGGCGTAGCGGGCCATCTCTTCGCGGGACCAGTCCACGTTCTCGAATCCGCTCTCGACCACGCGCAGGCGGGTCTTGCCCGCCTCTTCGCGCAGGGTGAACTCGACGTGCATCGAATTCCGCTCCGGTGGGCGCTCGTCGTTGGCGGGGCGCCAGCGGAAGGCGAAGCGGCGCGGCGGGTCGACCGCCTCGACCTGAAGCGTCCACGTGCGGTGGTTCTGGAACGAGAAGTGGCCCTCGGCCCCGGGCGTAAGCTGGAGGTCGGCCTCCTCGGCGAACCACTGGACGATCTGGTCGGGTTCGGTGACGATGCGCCAGACGACATCGACCGGCGCCTCGATCACGATCTCGCGTTCAACCTTGTCAGGAATCAACCTGGTGGAATAGTAGCGCGCAACCAACGGTTGCGTGTTGTTGCTAGGATATGCAACCAATCGTTGCGTGTTTCATAGGAGGCTGGCGGAATGGCTGAGCACCGAGTCGTGTCGCATTCGGAGTGGCTGGAGGCGCGAAAGAAGCTCCTGGTCGACGAAAAGGAGGCGACGCGCGCGCGCGATCGCCTGAGCCAGGCGAGGCGCGACCTGCCCTGGGAACGGGTGGACAAGGAGTACGTGTTCGAGGGGCCGAAGGGTCGCGCGACGCTTGAAGACGCGTTCGACGGGCGCAGCCAGCTCGTCATCTACCACACGATGTTCAATCCGGAGACGGCCGGTCCGCAGACGTCGTGGACGGCGGACGCGGCGTGCTTCGTCTGCACGTGGTGGATGGACAACTTCGACCGGATCGTCATCCACCTCAACCACCACGACGTGACGATGGCGGCGGTGTCGCTGGCGCCGTACGAAACGCTCGCTGCGTATCACAAGCGCATGGGTTGGAGCTTCCCGTGGTACTCGTCCGTCGGCTCCGACTTCAATTTCGACTACCGAGTGTCCTTCACGCCGAAGGAGCTCGCGGCAGGCAAGGCGGACTACAACTACCGCACCGACCCCGTCGGCTCGTTCTCCGAAGCGCCGGGGGTCAGCGTCTTCTTGCGCGACGGCGGCAAGATCTACCACACGTACTCGACCTACGCGCGGGGCCTCGACATCCTGAACGTCGCATACCAGTACCTGGACATCACGCCGAAGGGTCGCAATGAGCAGGATCAGGATGTGATGTGGGTACACCGCCGTGACGAATACCCCGACTGATTTCGTTTCGTTCGCCGGCGGCTGGGTCGTGATGACGGCGGCGATGATGCTGCCGTCCGCGATCCCGTTTGTCGTGTCGTTCGGGCGGTCGTTCTCCCGCGACCGCCTGTGGCCGGTGGCGGCCGCGCTGTTGGTGCTCATCTACATGGCCGTGTGGCTGATCTTCGGCCTCGGCCTGTTCGCCGCCTCAACGGTCGTGGCGATGCCGGCGCCCTCAGGCCTCTTGACCGCGGTCGGTATCGCCTTCGCGCTGGTTTACACGCTCATTCCACTTCGGGAGGTCGGGTCGGCAGGGTGCGCGGAGATGTGCAGGCGGTTCGAGGGAATTCCAGGCGGCTCGCTTCGAGCGGCAGTTTGGAGAGGCGGCCGTTATGGAGTCAACTGCGTCCTCTGCACGGCGGGGGTCATGGTCGCCGTTTTCGTCGCAGGCATGTCGGACTGGCGATTGGTGGCCGTCGGCGCCGCGGCTGTGTTCCTGCTGAAGATCCGAGGCTGGTACGCGATCGCTTAGTCTTCTGCGACGCGGTCGGGTTCTGACCGCCAGGACTGATCCTGACCTGCCGATTGGAGACGAATGGTGGCCTGGTCGGGCCACATCTGGGCGACGCTTCGAGCCACGCGTGACGCGGCGTCCCCGGGAGGGATCTCCCGCGGCGTGAAGCGCGGGCCGGCCGGGCCGCGGAGGCGGATCCGGTCAGCCTGAAACGTGCTCCAGTCATCGCGGTCGACCTCCCAGGCCACCAGGTACCACCGCGACCCCCACGTGATCAGCTCATGTGGATCGGCGACTCGGGGGCGGGCGACCCCGCCCAGGCCGATGTAATCGAACCGCAGCCGTTGATGGTCGCGGCAGGCGGCGCCAATGGCGGTGAGGAGCTCGGCATCGACGGTTGGTGCCGTGGTCGGGGTTTCGAGCGCGGACAGTTGGAGAGACTTGACCCGGTTTCGCAGCCTGGACGGAAGCACCTGCTCGAGCTTGATGAGCGCCCTGAGGGCCGTCTCCCCGATGCCGGTGACTCCGTTGGCGGCCGCCGTGCGCAGCGTGATGGCAATGGCCACCGCCTCCTCGTCGTCAAGCTGCAGCGGCGGCAGCTGGGCGCCGGCGCCGAGTCGGTAGCCGCCCGCCACACCCCTGACGGCCGTCACCGGGTAATCGAGGGCGCGCAGCTTGTCGATGTCGCGGCGAATGGTCCGAGTTGTGACGCCAAGTCTGCCGGCGAGGTCCTGAGCGGTCCAGGTCCGGCGAACTTGAAGCAGGGTCAGGATCCGAAGCAGACGTGCCGAAGTTTCCTGCAATGTTGCGGTCGCTCGACTATAGGACAGAAGTTGTCCACTAAGGCGGCTAAGGTTGCGAGATCACACTCGACAGGAGGCGCAAATGAGGAAGTTCATGTTCTTGCACTACGGATTCGAGACCCCTACCCCGGAGATAGAGGAGGCCTGGGGCAAGTGGTTCGCGTCGATCGCGGACAGGATGGTTGACAGCGGAAGCCCGTTCAAGACCGGAAAGGAGGTTTCGCGAAACGGGTCGAAGGCCCTACCGCTGGGAATGGACTCCCTGACCGGCTACACCATCATCAGCGCAGGGAGCCTCGACGAGGCGGAGAAGATCGCCAGAGGCTGTCCGATGATCAAGTTCGTCCGCGTCTACGAGATGGCGGCGTCCTAACCCGCGCGAATCCGGTCGTGAACCCGCTTGATGGCGGCGGCCAGCGCCTCCGGGGCGTCCTCCTGGATGTAGTGATTGGCATCCGGCACCCTGGTCACGTTGGCGTTTGGAAAGTCGCGCTGCCAGCGCGCCAGCACCGCCGGATGGCCGAAGGCGGGGTCCTTCATGGCCCAGACGAGCTCCACGGGCTTGTCCCCCAGCGCCTTCGGGGCCTCGGCGGCGAGCCGCTCCAGCATGGGTCGCGCCCTGCGGATCTGTTTCGGAAACTCCGCTACCCCTCGACGCGCCTCGGGGGTCGGCTGGGCGTCCTGGTACGCCTTGAAGACCTCGGGCTTCATCGGAGTTGAGACCGAGCGCGGCATGATGAAGTTCACAAACGAGTTTCGCTGCAGGATCAGCCACTGCAGCGGCGGGCTCGACATCACCAGGCTGAACGTGTTCAGCGATCCTTGCGCCGGCCAATACCAGGTGTTGGCAAAGACCATGCCCGCCACGCGTTTCGCCCGTTCCAGGGCGACCGTCATCCCGATCGGGCCGCCCCAGTCCTGCCCGACCACGATGAACGCGTCGAGGCCGAGGTGGTCGACGAGCTTGCCGATCACGTCTGCATGCTCCGCTGACGTGTAGCCGTAGCCCGACGGCCGCTCCGACAGGCCAAAACCGGGGTAGTCCATGGCGATGCAGCGGAAGTCGTCCTTGAGCTCGTCGATCACCTTGCGGTAGAGGAAGCTCCAGGTCGGGTTGCCGTGGAACATGACCACCGCCCGACCCTTGCCCTCATCGACGTAGTGGATCCTCGGGCCTGCACCGTCGAACCATCGCGACTGGAAGGGGTAGAGCGCTCTGTCCGGAGCGAAGTCAATTTGCATCTGGGCGACCGTCCAGAGCGGAATCTTAGGCAAACGCCCAGGCCGAGGCCCGACGCAAAGTTGGAGCCGCCGCGCTGGGAGGAATCAACTGTGCCGGCGGTGTGTTTCCCTGGTATGCAGCGGGCCATCGACTTCGAGCTGCCCGACCAGGAGGGGCGCCGCTGGAGCCTGGTCGAGCACCTGAAGAGCGGGCCGGTCCTGATCGTCTTCTATCGCGGCGATTGGTGACCCTACTGCAACGGGCAGTTTGCCTCGTACGCACGGACTTGGGATCGCTTCGTCAGCGAGGGGTTGAACGTGGTGGGAATCTCTGTCGACCCGGTTGAGAACAACACGGCCATGGTCGAGAAGCTGCTCCTGCCGTTTCCGTTGCTCAGCGACCCAGACGGAGAAGTGATCAAGTCATACCGCGTCTGGATGGAGGGAGACGGCGGCATCGCGAGGCCATCGATCTTCGCCGTCCGGGCGGACGGAACCGTCGCCTGGGAATACGTCGGCGAGGACTACGCGGACCGTCCGACCGACGACCAGGTTTTCGCCTCGTTGCAAGGAGGTGCCTGAGGTGGCTCGTGGAGACAGGCCTCTGCCGCTGGAGCAGCTCGAGCCGTACATGCGGGGAGCCAAGTTCGCCGTCCGTGCGCTGAGCCGGCGACACAAGGACCACGACCCGGACCTGGCTGAAGACGCGGAGCGCTACTTCGAGATGGCGGAGCGATACCGCCAGGCCGCCATCGCAACGTTTCGGCTCAAGCGCGAACGGGCTCAGTCGTAGAGAAGCGGCTCACACCCAGTCGGGTCCGATCCGAGTGCAGGTGGCGAGGCGCCTGGCGATCGGCGCCAGCGCGGTGTCGGCGCGGTCGACGATCCGGTCCAGCCCTTTCAGCGCGAGGTTGTAAACCATCTCCTTGCCGCGGCGCTCGGTGCTGACGAAGCCGCAGTGGCGAAGACACGCGAGATGGGTGCTGACGCGCGGCTGCGGCTGCCGGGTCGCCGACACCAGCTCCCCCACCGTGCGGTCGCCCTCTTCGAGCAGCTCGAGGATGTGGAGGCGGGTCGGGTCGCCAAGGACCCGGAAAAAGCGCGCCGCCGCGGCGCGGTCGCTCGGGGCTAGAACAGCGGAATACATATCTGGAAAGCAGGATATCATGTTTCTCAAGGATCAAGCAGG
Organism: Candidatus Dormiibacterota bacterium; assembly: GCA_035280365.1. Classification (GTDB taxonomy): domain Bacteria; phylum Chloroflexota; class Dormibacteria; order Dormibacterales; family Dormibacteraceae; genus 40CM-4-65-16. The sequence goes on from DATEGB010000045.1 coordinate 11,497, forward strand.
CGGAGGCGCTCACATGAAGACAAGACCGGCGATCGACGAGATAGCGGCGGCGATTGACGCCGCGATGCCCGACCTCGATGCGACCGACCAGCAGATCGCCCATGCCATCCATCGCCTGATGAGCACTGGTGAGCCGGTCGAGCCGGCAGCCGCGGCGAACGCGGCAGGCGCCGCGGTGGAGCGCGTCAATGAAAGGCTCGGCTCGTGGCCCGGGGTCTACCGCGACGACCAGGGGCGCGTCGTCGGCTTTTGGGGTCACTCCATCTCCAGGCTGGATCCCGAGTACCGCTTCCTTGTCGACCACAGGACGAGCTACGCCTGGTGCGCCCTGGACACCCTTTTCATCCCACGGCTTCTCGGCAAGCCGGTACGGGTCGAGGCGTCAGACCCGGTCACCGGCGAGCCGGTGTCGCTGGTGGTCGATGGCGACGGTGCACACGATGTCAAACCGCCAGGCGCGGTCGTCTCCATGCTCGTGCCCGCCGGCCCCTTCGGTTACGACGTGATCGAGAGCTTCTGTCATCGCGTCCTCTTTTTCGCCTCTGAGGCGTCCGGCGCCAGGTGGATCGCGGAACATGAGGGCGGTATGTTGCTTTCGGTGGAGGAGACGTTCGAGCTGGGACGCCGCCTGACGAAGCGAATCGCGCCGGACCAGACGTGAAAGTCACCATCCAGTACTTCGACGGCTGCCCGCACTGGAAGCTGGCGGACGAGAGGTTGAGGAAGGTGCTCGCACCCGAACGTCGAGACGACGTCGAGGTCGAGTACCAGCTGATTGACTCACCGGAGGCAGCTGAGCGAGCCGGCTTCCACGGCTCGCCCACCATCCTCGTTGACGGTCGCGATCCATTTGCTACGGGCGACGAACCGGTCGGACTGACGTGCCGGGTGTTCCGAACCGAACACGGGCGCGAGGGCTCGCCTTCCGAGAGTCAGCTGCGCGCGGCGTTAAATCGTTGAGCAACCAGTTGCGCACGGGCCCGATCGGCCGGCTGGCTCGGCTGGTCCTGGCGGCCGCCTACGGCGTCACGCTGGTGTCCATCCTCGGCCCAGGACTCTCGGCCCGGTTCCGGAATCCGCACATCCTGGGCGAACCGAGCGCATGGATCCTCCATGCCTTGATGTTCCTGACGTACGTCCTGCTCGCCGGCGCGGTCGGATTCGGGTTCGGCGGAGCGGCAGCGCGGCGGAGATGGCAGGTCGGGGCGATCGCGGTCGCTGTGGTGATCGTGATCGTGGCCGAGCTCGTGACCCTGTCAGTCCACGGATCCGGATGGGGTTTCCCGCTCGCTGACGTGGTGTGGTGGTTCGACGTCGCGATGCTGACCGAAGGCCTGCTCGCGACTCTGCTGTCGATCGCCATCGGCCTGCCCGGCTGTGAGATCGGCGTTTGGCCCTTGTTCATTGCGCGCGCCCGTGGCGGCTCGGCGCTCCCCGAGGACGGGCTGGCCTGCGTAGTCGGGTTGCACCGGCTCGACGCGTGGGAAGCGCGCAGGGCGCGGCGGCTCAGCTCAGGGCCTTCTTCGCCTTCTCGAAGCTCACGGTGACTTGGCGACGTAGGCCGCGATCTGGCCGTTGCGGCGGGCTGCGACCATCGCGCTTACAGCGTTGCCGTTGACCTTGTAGATCGGAGTGCCCGGATCGAGAAACGCCGCGTCTCCATCCTTTGGGCGGTAGCTCGGATCGCACACGTTCCCCGCGACCTTGAACTTCACCTGTGCCACCACCGGGCCGAGGTCGCTCTCCTGCAGGGTCGCGGGTGTGGCGAGCCCCGCGACGTACTGGGTCGAACCTAGCTGGATGAAATCGACCCAGTCGATCTGGACCGTGCCGCAGCCTTGCGCCGAGCCTGGCATCTGGCAGCCGGCCACGATCACCAATGCGACCGCCACGAGCATCCGGCCCATCGGCTACAACACGCGCGTGGCCACCGCCGGGTAACGCCGGTCTCTAATGCTGATCGTGACCCCGGGTACTCACACTATTGAGGTACTTCGCCGGGTCCTTGTCAAAAGCCTGCTTGCATCCAGCCGAGCAGAAGTAATAGGTCCTCCCCTGGTAGCGGGCGCTCTCATGGGCTGCGGCGGGGTCGACGCTCATCCCGCAGACAGGGTCCCGCACGAGCTGCGTGCCTGCCGCCGGCCGGCGGGCATGAGTGCGCAGCATATCGATGCCGCCGGTCGAGACGAAGCGCCAGGCTAATACCGCCATCAGGATCAGGAACGCGAAGTCGAGGAAGGTCGTGTAGTTCCAGGTCGGCCGGGTCTCGAAGATGGTGACGTGGTGATTGGTCGGGGCCAGGCCCAACAGCTGGAACGCGCCTCCGACGAGGAAGCCGGCAAGCGCCATCGCGGCGTACGACACCGCGAGCAGGTAGAGCGACGTCCGGCCGCCGTAGTACTTCCGGTAGATGTTGAGGATGGGCAGGATGATCAGGTCGGCGAAGATGAAGCTGATCACGCCGCCGAAGCTGATGCCCCCGTTCCACAGCACCACCGCCAGCGGCACGTTTCCGACCGAGCAGACGAAGCTGAGCATCGAGATCACCGGACCGACGAGCGGTCCCCAGAACTCGTTCAGCGTCGGATGGTCGGTCAGGAAGAACGCCTGCCACCAGCTGTTCGGAACCCAGGCGGCGAGGGCGCCGGCGATGAGAAAGCCCAGACCGAGGTCCACGTAGAGCGCGTGTAGGTCCATGTAGAAGGCGTGCGAGATGGCGGTGAACGCACGCGGCGAGAAGAGGCGCGAGAGAAACGGCCCGTCGGTGATGGAAACGTCCATCTCGCCATGGGCTTCATGGGTCGAACCGAAGACCCCACGCTCTGCCTGGCGCCGGGCCTGCTCGACCATCCGCTGTCGCAAGGTGACCTTGAAGAGGATCCACAGGATCACGGCCATGAGGAGACCACCCGCAAATTCGGCGGCGACAAACTGCCAGCCCAGAAGAATGAGCAGGACCAGACCCAGTTCGAAGACCAGGTTGGTGGAAGCGAACTCGAAGATGATGGCGTTGGCGAAGCTGGCTCCTCGGCGGAACAGCGACCTCGCGACCGCGACCGCCGCGTAGGAGCAACTCGAGCTGGCGGCGCCAAGGCCGCAGGCGAGTGCGAGGCCCCTGAGGTCGGGCTTACCCAGCGCGCCGGCGACCGCCCGCTTGGAGACGACCGTCTGGACCATCGCCGACAGCAGGAAGCCGAAAGCGAGCGGCCACAGGACCTCCCACAACATGAAGAAGGAAATCTGGAGGGCGTGGGCAACCGCATCGACCACGAACATCGATCAGCTGCGCACCAGCCGTTCGACGGCCTGGTTGAGCTCGCGCACCTTGCCGCTGCCCTTGCCGGATCGGATGGCCTCGGTGACGCAGTGCTCGGTGTGGTCGGCGAGCAGCTGCAGGGCGACGCTCTCGAGCGCCGCCCTGGTGGCGTTGACCTGCGTCAGGACGTCGATGCAGTAGCGGTCGTCCTCAACCATCTTCTGGATCCCCCGGACCTGGCCCTCGATGCGCCGTAGGCGGGACTGAATGCTTCGCTTGTCCTTGGTGTAACCTGGCATGAATGCATGATACCCGCCCGGGGTATGCGCCGGCAGGGCCGAAGTCGGTGGTCCTCCACGTCGGTGGACTTCGATTCGCCACTGAGAAGACTGTCGTCGAGCGAGTCCTGGGTGGCAGACCGGGGGTCCTCTCGGTCTCAGCCAACCCCTCTGCGCAGACCGCGAGCGTCATATTCGATCCCGGCAAGACCAGCGTCGCCGAGCTCAGGCGCTGGGTCGAGGAGTGCGGTTACCACTGCGCCGGCGAGTCGGTTCCAGACCACATGTGCGATGCGATGCCGGCTGTGTCTCCCCACGAGGCGATGGGCCATGGCGGTCATGCCGCCATGTCGATGGACGCGATGGTCCGCGACATGCGCAACCGCTTCCTGGTCGCCGCGGTCCTGTCGGTCCCCATCCTGCTCTGGTCGGCGATCGGCCGGCAGGTGCTGCACTTCACGCCGCCGGCGCCCTTCGGGCTGCGCGACGACGTGTTCCAGCTGCTCCTGAGCCTGCCCGTGATCGGCTTCTCGGCCTGGATCTTCTTCGACGGCGCCGTGCGCGCGCTGTGGGCGAAAACCCTCGACATGATGGTCCTGGTCGCGGTGGCCATCGCCGCCGGATGGATCTATTCGGTGGTCGTTACCCTGCGCGGCGGAGGCGACGTCTTCTATGAGGCGTCGACGGTGCTCGCCGCATTTGTCCTGTTGGGCCACTGGTTCGAGATGCGGGCACGCGGCGGCGCCAACGACGCCATTCGCGCCCTCCTGAACCTCGCTCCACCGCGCGCGGTGGTGCTCAGAGACGGTCGCGAGCTCGAGCTGGCCACGGCCGCGGTCCAGGTTGGCGATTTGCTTCTGATCCGACCCGGCGCGAAGGTCCCGGTTGACGCCACCGTCGAGGACGGCACCAGCGAGGTCGACGAGTCGGTCGTGACGGGCGAGAGCCTGCCGGTCTCGAAGGCTCCTGGCTCACAGCTGATCGGTGGGTCGATCAACAAGGACGGAACCCTGCGCGCCCGAGCGACCCACGTGGGGTCCGACACCGCGCTGGCTCAGATCGTCAAGCTTGTGCAGGAAGCGCAGAACTCGAAGGCGCCCGGCCAGGAGTTGGCGGATCGCGCCGCGTTCTGGCTGGTGCTCGTCGCCCTCGCCGGCGGCACGCTCACGCTGGTCATCTGGCTGGCGGTCGGCCGGACGTTTGACGTCGCGATCCTTTTCGCCATCACGGTCGTGGTGATCACGTGTCCGGACGCCCTCGGCCTGGCCACGCCGACCGCGATCATGGTCGGCAGCGGGCTCGGCGCCAAGCGCGGAATCCTGTTCAAGAACGCCGCCGCCATCGAGGCAGCAGCCCGAATCCAGGTCGTGGTCATGGACAAGACCGGGACTCTCACCAAAGGCGAACCGGAGGTGACAGCGGTCGAGACCGACGGTTGGCCGCAGGACGAGTTGCTGGCCCTGGCGGCAGGGGTGGAACGAGAGTCGGAGCATCCGCTGGCCAGGGCGATCGTCGGCCGGGCGGGCGGCGCGGGCGGCGCGGGCGGCGCGGGCGCATC
>DATEGB010000046.1:0-2615 GCA_035280365.1 Candidatus Dormiibacterota bacterium
GAGGTAAAGTTCAGTCGTGGCCGTCGGAGCCCCTGAGCCCGAGGCTTCGAACGTCTTCTCCCCGCCGACCTCGCGCTACATCAACCGCGAGCTCTCCCGGCTCGATTTCGATGAGCGCGTCCTGGCGATGGCGGAAGACCCGAAGCTCCCGTTGCTCGAACGTGTCCGCTTCCTGGCGATCTTCAGCCAGAACCTGGACGACTTCTTCCAGGTCCGCGTCGCGGGCCTCAAGGAGCAGGTGCTCGCCGCGGTCGCCGTCTCTTCGCCGGACGGCATGTCACCCACCGAGCAGCTGAAGGCGATCCGGACGCGCGTCGAGGGCCTGTCGCACCGGCAGGTCGGGCTCTACAACCGCGAGATCGTGCCCGCGCTGGCGCAGGCGGGGATCGCGCTGGTGCGGGCCGACGAGGTGACGAAGAAGGACCTCGCCCAGCTGCACACCGTCTTCCGCGAGCAGATCTTCCCGGTGTTGACTCCGCTGGCGGTCGACCCGGGGCACCCGTTCCCGTACATCTCGCACCTGTCGCTGAATCTCGCCGTCCGCGTGCGCGACCCGCAGCGCCGCCAGGCCCGCTTCGCTCGCGTCAAGGTGCCACCGCTGCTGCCGCGCTTCATCGCCCTCGTGGAGGGTGAGCGCTACGTCCCGCTCGAGGACGTCATCGCGCTGCACCTGCCCGCGCTGTTCCCCGGCATGGAGATCGTCGCCCACCACCCCTTCCGGGTCACTCGCGACGGCGACCTCGACGACGTCGACAGCGACGCCGAGGACCTGCTGGCCGCGATCCAGACCGAGCTGCGCCGCCGCCGCCGTCACGCGCGCGTGGTGCGGCTGGAGGTCGACCCCGGCATGTCGGCCGAGGTGCTCGACCTCTTGATGCGTGAGCTCGAGCTACAGCCCGCGGACGTGTACCAGCTCGACGGCCTGCTCGACATGGGGAGCCTCGCCGTGCTGACGCAGCTGGACCGGCCGGACCTGAAGGAGGAGACGTGGACCCCGACCACGCAGCCGCGCCTGCGCGGTATCGGCGCCGAGGCGCCCGACCTGTTCGCGGTGCTGCGCGGCGGCGACGTGCTGGCGCACCACCCCTACGACTCGTTCGCCACTTCGGTCGAGGCGCTGATCGACCAGGCGGCCAGCGACCCGGACGTGCTCGCGATCAAGCAGACTCTCTACCGCACGTCGGGTCCCGCGAGCCCGATCGTGCGCGCGCTCATCCGCGCCGCGGAGCGCAACAAGCAGGTTGTGGCCCTCGTCGAGATCAAGGCACGCGGCGACGAGCAGGCCAACATCGGTTGGGCGAGGGCGCTGGAGGAGGCGAACGTCCACGTCGTCTACGGCCTCCTCGGGCTGAAGACGCACGCCAAGGTTACCCTCATCGTCCGCCGCGAGGGTGCGCACATCCAGCACTACCTGCATGTGGGCACCGGCAACTACAACCCGAACACGGCCCGCGGCTACGAGGACGTGAGCCTGCTGTCTGCGGACTCCGACCTCGGCTCTGACGTCACCGAGCTGTTCAACCTGCTGACCGGCTACAGCCGGCAGAGCCGCTACCGCAAGCTGCTGGTCGCGCCGACGAGCCTGCGCGCGGGCATCACGCAGCTCATCGAGCGCGAAGCGGTTGTCGGCGGCCGGATCATCATCAAGGTCAACAACCTGATCGACGAGGAGATCATCGACGCGCTGTACGCCGCCTCCCAGGCCGGCGCGCAGGTCGACTTGCTCGTGCGGAGCATGTGCTCGCTGCGTCCCCGGGTGCCCGGGCTTTCGGAGCGCATCCGCGTGCGCTCGATCGTCGGCCAGTTCCTCGAGCACTCGCGCATCTTCAGCTTCGGCAACGGCGGCCGGCCTGAGTACTACCTCGGGTCGTCAGACCTCATGCCGCGCAACCTCGACCGCCGAGTCGAGGCGGTCGTGCCGGTGACGGACACGAGGCTGTGCCGCCGCCTGCAGCAGATCCTCGACGTCGCTCTCGCCGACGACTTGCTCGCGTGGGAGCTCGGCCCCGACGGCTCGTGGCGGAAGGTGTCGGCGGTGCGCGGGCTGAATTCGCACAACCGCTTCAAGGAGCTCGCGATCGAGAGTGCGCACGGCAACGGCGTCGGCCACGCCTGACCGTTGCCTCTAGAGCGCGAAGTCAAGCTCGGGGCCGGGCCGGCCTTCCATCTGCCGGACCTCGCCGGCGTGGTCGCCGGCGTGATGCCGGGTGAGCCGGAGACCCTGCGCCTCGAGACCGTGTACTACGACACACCCGACCTGCGACTCGCGCGCTGGGGCGTGTCCTTGCGCCGCCGCGCCGGCGAGGGCTGGACTCTGAAGCTGGCGCCCGCCCGGTCGGGCGCAATCCTGGAGCGCGATGAGCTGACCTTCGAGGGCAACGGCAAGAAGCCGCCGCCGAAGGCAATCGCGGTGGTGCGCGGCTACGTGCGCAACTCGGAGCTCGTGCCGGTGGCGCACCTGTCGACGGTGCGGCGGCGCGTCCGTCTGGTCGACGGCTCCGGCGCGCGGGTGGCCGAGGTCGTCGATGACGAGGTCTCGGTGCGCGCCGGCCGGCGGGTGGCGGCGCGCTTCCGCGAGATCGAGGTCGAGGTTGCCGGGGCCGATGGCGCCGATG
>DATEGB010000047.1:0-47804 GCA_035280365.1 Candidatus Dormiibacterota bacterium
CCCCCGACGCCGATGCTCGGCCGGTGGATGTGCGAGTAAGGCTGCGAGTTGGCGGCCCGGAACGCCTCGGTGACGTTGACGTCGCGGCTCGCGCCGTACAGGGCGAGCTGGTTGGCGAGCGCGATGTTGACGTCGCGGTACGTCGTCTCGGCGAGCTTGGCGAACTCGGCAGTCTCGGTGTTCTCGACGGCCCAGACCTCGGCGTCGAGGACCGACCGATAGAACTCGGCCGCCGCCTCGGTGCTGGCGGCGTTCACTCCGCCGACGATCTTGGGGTACTTGCGAAGGTCCGCGAAGATGCGGCCGGCGTAGAGGCGCTCGGGGCTGAATGCGAGGTGGAAGTCCTCGCCCACCTTAAGGCCGGATTCCCGCTCGAGGGCCGGCCCTAGCCGGCTCCGCGTGGTTCCGACGGGGAGCGTCGTCTCATAGACCACAAGCTTTCGGTTGCCCAGGCCACGGCCCACCGCCCTGGTCGCGGCGTCGACGTTCCGGTAGTCGATGGCGCGGTCGGCGCCCACCAGCAACGGCACGATCACCACCGCCACGTCGGCCTGCCTGACCGCGCCGGTCGTCTCCGTCGTGGCCGTGAGTAGTCCCGCGCCCACCGCCTTCGCGACGGCCTCTTCGAGACCCTCCTCCTCGTGGATGTGCGACCTGCCGGCGCTTATCGATTCCACGACATCCGGCAGCACGTCGCAACCCACAACCCGCATGCCTTTACTTGCAAAGTGAGCCGCGAGAGGAAGGCCGATCTTGCCGAGACCGACCACGGCGACTGTTCTCACCGACCGGAGCATACGGGCTCAGGCCGCCTCGACGGCTCTCCTCGCCGGAACGACGCGTTCCGGCAGCGAGAAGTGTCGGCGCAGCGCGACCTGCGTGGCCCGCCGTAGACGAACGCGGGGACGCCGTGGTCGACAATCGTCTCGGCCCATCGTTCCACCCGCGCCATGTCAAGAAGAACGTATGGCGCTTTGAAAGTTCGCCTAGCGCCCTCTCCGGCTGAGCACCGTGCCGAAAGTGCTGAAGAGGATCTGCAGATCGAGCTGCAGAGACCGATTGCGGATGTAATACAGGTCGTACTCGAGCTTGCGGGTGATTTCCTCGAGCGAGCTGGCGTATCCGCCCTTGACCTGGGCCCAGCCGGTGAGCCCTGGCCTGACGAGCAGCCGTGACCTGAAATGTGGGATCTTCGCCTCCAGGTCGGTCTCGAACTCCGGCCTCTCGGGTCGCGGTCCGATGAAGCTCATCTCGCCGCGCACTATGTTCAGGAGCTGCGGGAACTCGTCGAGGCGGGTGGCGCGAAGGAACTTGCCGACCCTGGTCACTCGCTGGTCGCCGGCCTCGGCGTACGTTGCGCCACCGGCTTCCGCGTCCACGGTCATGGTCCGCAGCTTCACGAGGTCGAACCCCCGCCCGCCCTCGCCGATCCGTCGTTGGCTGAGAAAGACCGGTCCGGTCGAGTCGAGGTGGATGAGCAGCGCCAGGAGGGGCATGACGACGAGAAAGGGAAGTCCAAGCACCAACGCCAGCATCAGGTCAACCACACGCCGGGTGGCGGCGTAAGGCCGGCGCCAGACATCGCTATCCGGAAGGCTCAGATACCAGTGCACGTCGATGGCTTCAACAGGTACGCGACCCGTATATCGCTCGATTAGATCGCCTCCGCTGACCAGGCGGACGCCATGCGTCAGGCATTCCTCGACGAGGCCCGGCGCCAATCGCAGCTCGTTGCTCGAGACGACGATCTCTTCGGCGCCGGTCTTGGTCAGAAGCTTCTTGACGCGACCGGCGAGGTCGTCTACCGAGTCGCCGATCAGGCTCTCGACGACTCGGTACTCGAACCGCGCCGCCTTCAGAGCTCGAACGAGGTCCTCACTCGGCTGTGCGTCGGATATGAGGATGACCCGCGTCGCAAGCGATTCGTGCAGCAGCAGCCGTGCCGCCGTCGTCCGAAACAGCATCAGGATCACCGCGCCGAGGATCAGGGCCACGCCAATCACCGACCTCGTCAGCACATATGGGTGAATGAAGAACACGAGCACCGTGAGGAGCGTCGCCATGGGCGCCGCTTTGATCACCACGAAACCGCTGCGGATCCTGTCGCTCGGTATCTGGGACGCGTAACCGTCCGCGGCCTGGAGGGACACGACCCAGAACAGGCCGATGATAAGCGGGTCGTACGCCTGGAGCTGGCGAAGATGTGGATGGCGGAGGGCGACGAAAGCGATGTAGCAAGCAAGTGCGCCGATGAGGAAATCGATCAACGCCATGACCAGCCGCCGTTCCCTGGTACTCAGAGCGACTCGGCGTCCGGCAACCTGCGCCGGCGTCAGGGGAACGACCAGCGCCGAGTGATCAACCTCAGTGGCATCGAGGGCGTACATACGCGCGCCGGCTGCAGGTCGACGTGCCAATGTCTAGGTCGTTGCCCGCATGTTATAGACAGCGCCGTGGTGCGTCAAACGCCTGCGGCGCGAAGCGTCCTCCATATATGCGAACTATGCGCCATTGCCGTAGGCTGGTCCCGCACCCATGAGAACTAACGAACTGCGCGTACGCTTCTCGCACCTCCTCGCCGGTTCGGTGCGCTACGGACCGATCTTTCTCGCCGAGGTGCTCATCTTCTGGATGATCCTGCTCGCTGTCGACCAGAGCGGGTATGGGCCTGGAAGTCCGACCAATCCTCCCAGGTGGTTTATCCCGGTGTCACTCGCCCTCGTCGCGCTCGCAATGGGCGCGGGCGAGGCGCGGTTCCACCTCTACCGCCGTGTATGGTCGGTGGCGAGCCTCAACGATGCTTTCGCCGTGGGATTGGCAGTCGTAGAGGCGACGCTGTTGATCACGATCATCAACCTGCTCTTTCCGGACGGTTACAGGCCGCTCAGAGTGCTTGCTCCCATCCTCGCGGGCCCGGCAGTCGTCATCGGAATCGGTCTCGTCCGCTTGCTCCCGCGCCTGGTCACGAGCGCCAGGCCGACGGGCAACCGCCTTCTGGTCGTGATCCCCGACGCCGGTGGGTACGCCACAGTCAAGGCCTTGCTCCAGCATCCGAACCCCGACTGGACACCGGTCGGTGTGGTCACCACCCACCACTACGCCGATGTCGGCCGGACGCTGATGGGCGTTCCGGTGCTGGGCACGACCAGGGACCTGCTCCGCCACATCCGCGAGTCGCAAGCCCAGGGCGTGGCCTTCGTCCAAGGAAAGTCGCTCGAGCGGACGCGATCCCGCGCGCTTTACGCGATATGCCTTGCCGAGCGCCTTCCCGTGTTCATCGTCCCCGCCGCCGACGAGTGGTTCCCACGGCCATCCACCTCTGGCCTGCGTCAGCTTGCGGCCGACGACCTGGTCGGCCGCGACCAGCGCCAGATCGAGCTCGAGAAGGCCGCCCATGAGGTCCAGGGCAAGACGGTCCTGGTCACCGGCGCCGCGGGTTCGATCGGGTCCGAGCTGTGCCGCCTGCTCGCGACGATGCACCCGCGTCGCCTCGTCCTTCTCGACAACAACGAAAGCGGCCTGTTCGACCTCACCGAAGAGCTGCGCGTCCCCGGCACGCTCGACCTGCGCGAGTCGCTCGTCTCGATCGCAGAACACGACCAGCTGCTGGCGGTGTTCGCCGACGAGCGGCCCGACATCGCGTTCCACGCCGCGGCGTACAAGCACGTGCCGATGCTCGAGGGGCATCCGGTGCAGGCGGTCATGACCAACGTGGTCGGCACATGGAACGCGTTGAGGTGCGCCGACGCCGCCGGCGTGAGCAAGTTCATCCTCATCTCGACCGATAAGGCGGCGACGCGGCATTCCGTCATGGGCTGCACAAAGCGGTTGTGCGAGCAGCTCGTGCTGGCATATCGCGGTTCGATGACTTGCTGGGCCGTGCGTTTCGGCAACGTCGTCGGCAGCCGGGGCAGCGTCGTGCCTCTGTTCGAACGGCAGATCGAGCACGGGGGGCCGGTGACCATAACTCACCGCGACGTGACGCGCTACATGATGACCATCCACGAGGCAGCGTCCCTCGTGTTAAGCACGCTGGCCATCAGCAAGCCAAGCCACCTGTACATGCTCGACATGGGGGAGCCAATCCGCATCTTCGATCTCGCCAACGACCTCATACGCTCGCGCGGCCTACGGCCCGAGGCCGACATCAAGATCGTGTTCACCGGACTCCGTCCGGGCGAGCGCTTGACCGAGGACCTACTGGCGCCCGACGAGGGTTGGCGGCCGACGGCCAACCCGGCGGTAAGGGAGGTCGTGTCCCCGACTGCGGCCAGAGACGAAGACCTCGCCTGGACGGTCCAGCGTCTCGAGCAGCTTGCCCGCGAAGCCAGGCCCGACGAGCTGGTCCGCGTGCTCAAGACCGCGGCGCAGGGCCATGCCGAGCCGGTCGAGGAGCCTGACGCGACCGAATCAGCGCGCGCTCCGGAGGCGCCGGCCTCCGACTCGGCCTGAAACGCCAAGATAGGCGGAGTGGCTGACCGTTCGGTATTCGTCCACCCGACCGCCTACGTATCGAGGGAGGCGACCATCGGCGCCGGCACCCGGATCTGGCACCAGGCGCAGGTGCGGGAGGGCTCCCGGATTGGCAGACAGTGCATCCTCGGCAAGGGCGTCTATGTCGACAAGGACGTGAGCATCGGTGATTTCTGCAAGCTTCAGAATGGCGTGTTCGTGTTCCACGGGTTCGACCTCGAGGACGGTGTGTTTCTCGGCCCCGGCGTGATGCTGCTGAACGACAAGCACCCGCGCGCCATAAACCTCGACGGTTCGCCCAAAGCGGATGCCGATTGGGAGGTCAGCCAAGGACTGATCGGCTATGGCGCTGCAGTGGGTGGTGGAGCGGTGATCCTACCGGGCGTCAACGTCGGCCGCATGGCTGTGGTCGGAGCCGGGGCAGTCGTCACCCGTAACGTGCCGGAGAGGGGCATCGTCGCGGGCAACCCGGCCCGTCTCCGCGGGTTCGCCTGCGACTGCGGCCGGCCGCTGCAGACGCGCGGCCCGTCGTCGTTTGCGTGCGCGCACGACGGCCGTACCTATCGGATCGAAGAGCAGATGGAGGCCGCATCGACCTCGTGACCGAGACCGATCGCATAGCGCGCGCCTACGAGGAGATGGAGGCGCGAGCCGGCGACCGCTGGAGCCTGGCCAATCGCGGGAATCGAACCATCCTCGACGAGCGCCGCCAGGCTTTCATGCGCCTGCTGGCCGCTGCGGGCTGGATCCCGCTCGGCGACCGTCGGGTGCTCGAGGTCGGGTCAGGCACCGGCACCGAGCTCGCGTGGCTCCTGGAGCTTGGCGCCCGCGCGTCGAACCTCTTCGGCGTCGACCTGCTCGCGGGCCGCGTGGCCGCGGCCAGTCACACCTACCCGGACATCCAGTTCCACCAGGGCAATGCCGAGCACCTCGACTTTCCGAACGAAGCTTTCGACATGGTGATGGCGGTCACCATCTTCAGCTCGATCCTCGACCGCCGGATGGCCGAAAACGTGGCCGTCGAGATCGTCCGCGTGCTCAAGCCAGGCGGAGGTCTGCTCTGGTACGACGTGCGCTACGACAGCGTCTCCAACCCGAACGTCAAGGCCGTGTCGAGGGCGAGGATCGCCGAGCTATTCCCGGGTCTGGGCGGCGCATTGAGGACCGTCACTCTCCTGCCGCCTCTAGCGCGCCGACTCGGCCCGGCGACTCCCGTCGCGTATCCCGCGCTGGCGTTGGCGCCGCCGCTGCGCAGCCACCTCGTCGGGCTTCTGCGCAAGGCGAGAGGCTGATGCGCTCCGAGTTCCTGCATTTCGCTCCGCCGCTAATCGGGGACGAGGAGATCGACGAGGTTGTGCGCACCCTGCGCAGCGGTTGGATCACCACTGGGGAGAAGGCACAGCGATTCGAAAGCGACTTCCAGGCGTACGTCGGCGCCCCCGCCGCACTTGCCGTGAACTCGGCGACTGCCGCTATGCACATCGCGCTCGCCGCGCTCGGCGTCGGCGAGGGCGACGTCGTCATCAGCACCGACATGACATTCGTCTCGTCGATCCACGTGATCGAACATCAGCGCGCCCGACCGGTGCTAGTGGACGTCGAACGCGACACGCTCAACATCGATCCCGAGCAGGTCGAGGGCGCAGTGAGGCGCACGAAAGGCGTCAAGGCGATCTTGCCCGTCCACCTTTACGGGCACCCCGCGGAGATGGATTCCATCTATGACATCGCGCGCCGTCACGGCCTGGCGGTGGTCGAAGACGCTGCGCATGCCCTACCCGCCCGGTATCGCGCCCGGATGATCGGCGCACCCGCCAACGGCGCCGACTTCTCCAACCTGGTCGCCTTCTCCTTCTACGCGACCAAGAACCTGACAACCGGGGAAGGCGGCATGCTGACCGGACCGGAGGGCGTCGTCGAGAAGGCGCGCACCTGGAGCCTCCACGGCATGAGCCGGGACGCCTTCAAGCGGTACACGTCCGAGGGTTCGTGGCATTACGACGTCCTGCTGCCCGGCTTCAAATACAACATGCCAGACCTGCAGGCCGCGATCGGGATCCACCAGCTGAAGCGGCTGGACGAGATGCAGAAACGACGCCATTCGATCGTCGCCCAGTACGACGAAGCCCTGGGTCAACTCGACGAGCTGGAGACGCCGGTGGGGCGGCCGGAGGTCGAGAGCGCGTGGCACATCTACCTGCTGCGCCTCCGTCCTGGGCGGCTGCGCATCGGGCGGGGCCAGTTCATCGAGGAGCTCCGCCGCCGCAACATCGGCGCCAGCGTGCACTTCATCCCGATTCACCAGCACGCGTATTACCGCGACCGGTACCAGCTCCGACCCGACCAGTTCCCCGTCGCACAGCAGGAGTTCGAGCGCATGCTGTCGCTCCCGCTGAGCCCGGCGCTCAACGACCAGGACGTGGCCGACGTGATCGAGGCGGTCACCGACGTTGTCCTGAAGAACCGCGCCTAGGAAGCGGCAAAGGGTCTGCGAATGACGGTCGCGGCCGTCTTGAGCAGGATCTCGAAGTCGGCTCGAAACGACGCATTGTCGATGTACCGGAGCTCGAGCGCGAGCTTCTTCGGCATCACCTCTTCGACATAGACCTTTTCGGACTGCCCGCCGCGGAGTTGCTCTTCCTCGTCGATGAATGCGATCGCCGCGGGGCCCGTGATGCCCGGCCGCACCGCCAGCAGGCGCCGCTGCTCCGCCGTGTACCGCTCGACGTAGGTCGGGTGCTCCGGCCGCGGGCCGACCAGGCTCATCTCGCCCTTGACCACGTTCAGGAGCTGGGGCAGCTCGTCGAGCTTGGTGCGCCGGAGGAAGCGGCCCACACGGGTCACGCGAGGATCGTCGCCCGCGGTGACCGCCGGGCCAGCCCGGTCGGCCCCTGGGCGCATGGTGCGGAGCTTGTGGATGTAAAAGAGCCGGCCGTGGCGGCCGACACGCGGACCGTGGAAGAACGCCGGACCGCGGGACTCGAGCTTCACCGCGATCGCCGACAGGGCCAAGATCGGTGACGTGATGACGAGGCCGGCCAGGGCGACCGCCAGGTCGAAGCTGCGTTTCACCGTCGAGCGTGCGCAACGCCGGCGAGCAGCTCATGCAGGCGGATCGCGATCTTGCGCCTGTTGAAGCGCTCGTCGACGTAATCACGACCCCTGCGTCCCATCTCTCTGGCGCGGCCAGGATCGGCGGCAAGTGTCTCGACGGCGTCACGCAGGTGCTGCGGGTTGCCCGGCTGGGCGACGAGACCGCAGCCGGCTGCTTCGATCAGCTCCGCCCCTTCACCCCACAGCGATGCCACAAGCGGCTGGCCGACTGCCATGGACTCGAACATCTTCGAGGGCAGGGCGGAGCGAAAAAGGTCGAGCGGCTTGAGGGAGATGATGCCCGCGTAGACGGCGTTCAATAGCGCGGGCATGGACGACTTCGGCTGATTGGGCAGGAACAGTACGTTGTCGATGTTCTCGCGGCGGGCCTTGGCCACCAGGGCCGCCTTGTCGGCGCCCTCGCCGGCCAGGACGTAGAGGACGTTGGGATCGCGCGTCAGCTTGGCGGCCTCGAGGATAACGTCGAGCCCCTGGGACAGGCCGTGGGTCCCGGCATAGAGGAACACCGTGCGCCCGTTGAAACCTAGGCGTTCAGCGAGGGAGTGGTCCGGCGGTTGCGGCGCGTACGTCGACGTGTCGACCCCGTTGGTGAGCAGGACGAGCTTGTCGCGCGGCACGCCGCGCGTGGCCAGCCGCTCGAGCATGCCGGGCGTCGGCACCGTCACGCGCGCGGCGCGCCTGTAGATATGCATCTCCAGCGCCTCGGCGAGCCGGATGGCCAGGCGGTTGCGGAGCATGCCGAGCTCGACCGCGGATTGCGGCCAGATGTCGCTCACGTTGAAGACGAACGGAGCCCGCTTCAGACGCGCGAATGCGAGCGTGGCGATGCCGATGGAAAGAGGTGGCGACTGGACGAAGATCACGTCCACCGGGCCCACCTTCCGCGCGGCCGTCAGCGAGGTGACGACGAACGACATCCAGTTGAGGATGCGCCGAAAGAATCCCGAGTTTGGCGTCGCGAACACCCACCGCCTGAGCACGCGGACGCCGTCCATGTCTTCTTCCATGGCGAACCGACCCTCATAACCCGTGTGGATGACACCGGTCGGGTAGTTGGGAAACGCGGTGACGACCGTAACGTGGTCGCCGAGCTCGTCGAGACGCCTTGCCAGCTCGAACATTCGCGCCTGAGGCGCACCAATCTCGGGCGGGAAGTAGTGCGTCAGGAACATGATCCCCAGCCCGCGGTCAGCCATGACTTCCGGCCATGATAGTTCCGGCATGCGAATCCTCACTGTCGTCGGCGCGCGGCCGCAGTTCATCAAGGCAGCGCCTGTCTCGCGCGTCCTGAGACAGCATCACACCGAGTTCCTGCTTCACACAGGCCAGCACTACGACGACGCGATGTCGGAGCTTTTCTTTCGCCAGCTGCAGATCCCGGCTCCGGACCTGAACCTCAACGTGGGCTCGGGCCGCCAGGGGGAGCAGACAGCAGCGATGCTCGCGGGGATCGAGAGGGTCACCCTGGAGCAGCATCCGGACTGGATTCTGGTCTACGGCGACACGAATTCGACGCTCGCGGGCGCACTTGCCGGCGCCAAGCTTCACATTCCGGTGGCGCATGTCGAGGCGGGCCTGCGGAGCTACGACCGGCGCATGCCCGAGGAGATCAACAGGGTGGTGGCGGACCACGTCAGTGAACTGCTTCTGTGCCCGACCGACGTTGCCGTGTCGAATCTCGCACGCGAAGGCATCACCGCGGGCGCGCGCATGGTGGGAGACGTGATGCTCGACGCCTATCAGCAGCACCTCGACCTGGCGCGCCGTTCGCCTGGCGTACTTGGTGAGCTTGGCCTCGAGGCGGGCGGGTACGCGCTGCTCACCGTACACCGGGCAGAGAACGTCGATGAGCCGGCGAACTTGAGGTCGATCCTCGCGGGCGTCGATCGGTCAGGATCGAAGACGGTGTTTCCCGTCCATCCACGGACCCGCGCAGCGTTGGGCGCCAACGGTGTCAGCCCGCCGGCGAACGTGTCGCTCGTCGACCCCGTCGGTTACCTCGAGATGCTGGTCCTGGAGGAGAACGCCGCCGTCATCGTCACGGATTCGGGAGGTGTGCAGAAGGAGGCGTATTTCGCGGGACGCCCGTGCGTCACGCTGCGCGAGGTGACGGAGTGGACAGACACGGTCGCGGCGGGGTGGAATGTGCTGGTGGGCAGGAACGTGGACGCCATAGCTTCCGCGATTCGTGATTTCAGGCCGCGAGGCGAGCGACCAGCCCTGTTCGGGGATGGCCACGCCGCGGAGCGTGTAGTGGACGCGCTGTCAGCTGTGAAGGTGGCCAACCCATAACATGGATTCGGTTTGGAAACGCTGAAAACGATCCCGGTCGCGGCGCCGCAGATAGCAGACGAAGAGAAGCGCGCGGTGCTCGCGGTGCTCGAGAGCGGACATCTGGCCCAAGGCCCTGTCGTGGAAGCTTTCGAGCGCGAGTTCGCCGCCTGGTGCGGCGCAAGTCATGCGGTCGCAGTCAATTCCGGCACCGCGGCGCTGCACCTCTTGATGGTTGCGCACGGTGTCAGGCCGGGCGACGAGGTGATCACCAGTCCGTTCACGTTCGTCTCTTCCGCGAACGCCGCGCTGTTCGTCGGTGCGAGGCCGGTCTTCGTCGACATCGAACTCGAGACCTACTGTATGGACCCCGCGAGAGTCGAAGCCGCGATCACGCCCAAGACTCGGTCCATCATGCCGGTCGACCTGTACGGTCACCCGGCCGCGGTGGCGGAGCTCAGCGAGATCGCCGACCGTCACCGTCTCGTCCTGATCGAGGACGCATGCCAGGCGCATGGTGCGTCCATCGGCGGAAAAAAAGCGGGTGCATTGGGCGTGAGCGCGTCCTTCTCCTTCTACCCCACCAAGAACATCACGACGGGAGAGGGCGGGATGATCACGACTGACGACGAGGGCGTCGCCACGCAAGTAGGGATGCTGCGCCAGCACGGCGCGCGCGAGCGGTATCACCACGACCTCCTCGGCTACAACTTCCGCATGACCGACATCGCGGCCGCCATCGGTCGAGCGCAGTTGAAGAAGCTCGACCGCTGGAACGAGGTCCGGAGGAGAAACGCGTCCCTGCTCGACGAGGGACTCTCCGGCATCCGCGGCGTCAGGACGCCGCGTGAGCGGCCCGGCTACCGGCACGTATACCACCAGTACACCGTCTTCATCGAAGGGGATCGCGACAGGTTTCAAGCCAGGTTGCGCGAGCTCGGCATAGGCACCGCCGTCCACTACGCCGTGCCGGTGCACAGGCAGCCGCTCTACCTGGACATGGGCTACGGCGACATCTCCATGCCGAATTCGGAAAATGCCGCGGCGCATGCGCTGTCGCTGCCGGTGCATCCGGCGCTGACCGAGTCGGACCTCGAACGGGTCGTGGAGGCGGTGCGCAAGGTCGCCGCTGCTTCGTGACGCGCGTCGGGCTCATCGGCCTCGGTGCCATGGGCCACAACCACATGCGCATCCTGAGCGAACTCGATGGAGTCGAGCTGGCGGCAGTCTGCGACCAGTCGGAGGCGGCCGTTGCGTCGGCCACACGCAAGCTTTCGGTCGCGGGCTACACCGCATGGGACGGGATGCTCGACCGCGAGAAGCTCGACGTTGCCGTGGTCGCGGTGCCGACGAGGTTCCACCTCCAGGCGGCGTTGGCCGCGCTCGAGCACGGCCTGCACGTCATGGTCGAGAAGCCGATCGCGAGCACGCTGGAAGAAGGACGGCACCTCGTGAACGCAGCGCGTGAACGCCACCGCGTGCTGGCCGTCGGACACATCGAACGCTTCAACCCGGCGGTGCGCGAGCTGCAGCGCCGTGTCTCGGCTGGAGAGATCGGCCGCATCTTCCAGATCCAGGCCCGCCGGCAGGGCCCGTTCCCGGCGCGCATCCGCGACGTCGGCGTGGTCATCGACCTGGCCACGCATGATCTCGACGTCATGTACAAACTCGCCGGATCGGAAGTGCTGCGCCTGTACGCGGAGACCGAGCAGCGCATCCACACGGAGCACGAGGACATCCTCAATGCTCTGCTCAAGTTCGAGAGCGGCATGCTGGGCGTCCTCCAGGTCAACTGGCTGACGCCGACGAAGATCAGGGAGATCAGCGTTCTCGGCGAGAAGGGGATGTTCGTCTGCAACTACCTGACCCAGGAGCTGACCTACTTCGAGAACGCCGACGTCACGCGCTTTCCGGAAGAAAGGCGCGCCCAGCCGCGCGCCGTCGTCGAGGGTGAAGCGGTGACCTATCCCATCGCCCAGGCCGAGCCGCTACGGCTGGAGCTGGAGGCATTCTTCCAGGCTGTCCGTGGCGAGGCGCAGATCGAGGTGGACGGGGAGGCCGGCCTCCGCGCGCTCCATCTCGCGCTGGCGCTCGTCAGGTCGGCGGCGGAGGCGCGGGTGATCGCCCGGCTTGAGCTCGAGGCGCAGTGGCGTGGCGCAACGCAGCAACCTGAAAGGCGGCCAGCAGCCAGAACTCGACACTGAGGTCGTTCTTCCAGTACGGCGAATCGAACAGGCCGTGCACGGTGTACAGGACCAGAGCTCCCAGCGCACCTAACAGCAGTGGACGGTAGATGTCGTCGACGCGGGACAAGGCGCCGACGCCCCGCCACAGGAGGCCGAAGAAGATGACCGCGAATGCGGCCAGTCCCAGCAGCCCGAGCTCGCTCCACGTCGTGAGCCAGATGTCGTGCGGGTAGATCTGCACCGGCAGCGACGGCGGTCTGAACGGTGCGATGCGGGTAGCGAATCCGCTTATGCCTGCGCCGAAGATCGGCCGCTGGGACAGCATCTGCAGGGTCTCGCTGTAGAGATTTTCACGGTTGGAGGCGGATGAAGGCAGGTAGATGAGGCGCAGCTGGATAAGCGGGATCTCTACCGCCACGAGCACGAGCACTGCAAGGACCGCCATGGCGCGCAGGCGCCAGATCGCCGAAGACTGGCTCAAGGCCGTCACTAGGCCGAGGACGGCCATGGCGAGGTAGGCTGCCCGGGACAGCGTCATCACGATCGCAACAAAGACCAGGCCCAGGACGAAACCGCCGATCCACCGCTCGCGGGGGCGCGACGGCCAGACCGTGAACGCGAGCGCGAACGCGAGCGCTGGTTCGAGATACATCGCGTCGGCGTTGGCGCTCGTGTTGAGGAAGGACGGCGCCTCGCCGAGCTGCAGGGTGTTCTGCGCGAGGGCCGCTACGAATAGCACGATCTGGCCGAGCGCCATCACGCAGGCTCCGACCGCCGCGGCGAGCAACAAGACGTGCAGCTCGTCGCGAGACCGGAGCAGGTCGATCGCGATGTAGAACACGGCGATGGCTTCGACGAAGTAGGCGCGGTATATGCCTGCCGCTCGGACGTGGTCGGGGGCGACGAGGATGCCGATCACACCCGCAAGCAGCAGGAGAGCGGTTGGGATTGAATATGGCGTCCGCCAGTCGGGCCATCGCCTCTCCTTCCACAGCGAAAAGATCCACAGGGCGGCGGTGACCAGGATCATGCCTTCCAGGAGCGTCGTCGGGAGCGGCCCGACGTGCCACCTGATGACATACAGCGGGAGGCAGGCAGCGGTGATGCCGAGGGCGTAGACGGCCAGCGCGTGTGGCGAAGCCGGGGGGGTGCTCAATCCCTGCCCGCCGCTGCCACCGCCCGCAGCGCGACCAGCTGAATCGCCGCCAGCAGCCAGAACTCGAGGCTCAGGTCGTTCTTCCAGTACGGCGTGTCGACGATGCCGTGGGCTGTGATCATCGCGTACGCCACCCCGGTGCCCCAAAGCAGCGGCACCTGGATCCCGCTTGCGCGTCTGATCGCGCGCCAGGGCCGGAGCAGCAGAGCTCCCAGGATCCACGTGAACGCCGCCAAGCCCAGCAGACCCAGCTCGCTCCACGTGCTCAGGAAGATGTTGTGGGCATACGGCTCGGGCACGTTGTAAGGGTCGTTGCCGCGGTACGGCCCCATCACGGTCTGGTAGCCGTTGATGCCGGCGCCGAACACTGGGTGGTCCTCGAGCATCCGGAGCGTGGCCGCCCAGATGTGCGGCCTGTTGAACAACGGCCCGTTGTCCTGTTCGCTGAACATGTAGAGGATCCGAAGCCGGATGCTCGTGACCTGCCAGGCTGCGATCGAACCGCCGACCGCCGTGGCCGCGACCGCCAGACGGATGGTCCAGCTGCGCACCGACACGAGCACGATCAGGCCGAGCACGCCCAGCGTGAGCAGCCCGCCCCGCGACAGTGTGGACACCTCGGCCGCGATCAGCACCAGCAACAAGCTGGCGCTCAGCAGGCGTGTGCGGCCTCGGGCAAAGAGCCAGAAGGCTGCGCCCAGCGCGATCAACGGCTCCAGGTAGATGGCCACCGAGTTGGGGTTGATGTCCAGCGCGGCGGCTGCGTGCGCGATGTCGAGGGTTCCGGCCAGCAGCGACCTGAGGAGCGTCACGATCTCGAGAGTCGCGAACAACAGCGCACCCAGGGCACCGGCGATGAGGAGCGCCTGCATCGCCCGTTCGAGGTCGAGCACGGCCGCGGCAACGTAGAACAGCGCCACCGGTTCGAGCAGGTAAGCGCGATAGGCGCCCAGCGCGCTGCGATGGTCGGAGGCGACGAAGACGCCGATGATCCCGGCGAGAAGCAGCAGCGCGATCGGGATCTCGAACCCCGTCCATCGCGGCCATCGCGCCTGTCCCGCAACCACGGCGGCGGCGTAGACGCCGACCGTGGCGAGGATGAGGATCTCGAGCAGCGTCGTCGGGAGTGGTCCGATCCGAAACCGCAACACGTAAAGCGGCATCGTGGCGGCGATGAGGGCCAACCCATAGCGAGACGCTGCGAGGAGCGGTGCGGCGCCCTCAGCCAAGCGGCTTGCTTGTCACCGCCGCGGAGGTTCCCGCGGTGCGCTGTCTGTCGGCGCGCGCGGCCAGCGCCGTCGGCCGCGGTGGGAGGTGGTGGACACTCGCGCCGGCGACGAGCCAGAACGCGGCGGCCAGCGGCCAGTAGCGGAGCTCCTCGCCTGTGAACAGTGAGGCGATCACCGCCCAGGACGCGGCCTGCCAGTAGCGGAAGAGCATGCTGTCGAGGCCGTCCGGCTGCCGGACCACCCGCCGGAGCCGAAGCATGACGACGACCAGCGCGGCCACGAAAAGCACGAGGCTCGCGATGCCGCCTTTTACCAGCACGTTCACGAACTCGTCGTGCGGGCTGAGGGTGGCAAGCCCGACGGTCGGGGCGATCTGGACGTTGGCGTGCGCGCGAAGGAGCGTCTCGAGCGGCTGCGAGCCGCTTCCCACCAAGATGTACAGCGGGTTCGTGTAACGAAACACGTCGGCCACGATCGTGAATCGCTCGGTGAGCGTCTCGATCGTGAAAAGCTGCATGCGCAGGCTCTCGTTGCCGACGAAGTAGAGGCCGACACCGGCCGCAAGCAAGAAGCCTACGAGCGCCAGCTGGCGCCGCCAACTCCAGAAACGCAGCAACAACACCCAGGCGGCCACGGCGGCGGACACCCAACCCGTCTTCGAGAAGGTCAGGATCAGGCACACTGCGAGGCTCGCCGCCAGGACACCGTAGACGATCCGGATCGGCGTGGTCGTGGCGGTGAGCAGGAAATAGACCGCCATGAGGGCAGCGATGACGAGCAGGACCGAAAAGGCGTTGGGCCATCCGTAGACGAGAGTGGTGATGAATCTGCTGTTGTGGAACGAGTGTGGGTTCTCGAGGATGCCCGATTGAAGGAGATAGATGTTGAGCCCGATCGAGACGACGCCGATCGAGGCGACGAAGGCCCGCAGCACGAGCTTGACATCGTCGGTCCCGCGCAGAATCAGGTATCCGGCCGCGAAGTTGGCAACGATGGCGACCCCGTACAGGTAAGACCTGACCCCCGTCGTGTTGTGGTAGGCGGCGATGCCGATTGGGAGAGACGCCGCGCTCGCCGCGAGGTATGCGACCAGCAGGCGAGCGACCGC
Organism: Candidatus Dormiibacterota bacterium; assembly: GCA_035280365.1. GTDB lineage: Bacteria > Chloroflexota > Dormibacteria > Dormibacterales > Dormibacteraceae > 40CM-4-65-16. Next base: position 15,538 of record DATEGB010000047.1, read on the forward strand.
GTCCCGCCGCAGACCCTTCCACTCCCGGTTGCCGGTCAAGACCAGCGTGACGACGAGGAAAGTCCAGACCAGTACGTCGATGGGGAGCGTGCCCGTGGCGGCGTATGGCACCCGAACACCGACCGGCAGGGCCGCGCCCGCGCCGAGGGCGACGATCGCCCACTGCCGGGCCGACAGCCTCAAACGGGCGCCCGCTTCGGAAATCCCGCGGCCAGCATCTCGGCCGCCGGGTCGGGGCAGTCCGCGTAGTACCTAAGGGCATAGGGCGTGTGCCGCGCGACCAGGCTGTCCCGCGCGCCGGGGCTGGAGAGCGCCTCCAGGGAGGCGCGCAGCTCCTCTTGGGTCCGCGCGCTGATCGCGCCGGCTTCGTCGACGAAGGGAAACAGATCCGGACTCCCTGACATGTTCATGTGGATGACCGGCCGCTGCAGCACCATGGCATCCAGGGCCGTGGTCGAGTTGTGCGAGATCACAATATCCGAAGCGACGATCAGCTCGAACGGGTCCGCCTCGGAGAGCACGGGCGCGATGACGCTGGCCGCTTGCGCCGCCGCGCGGTAGCGGTCGCCGGTGTACTCGGCCGGATGCGGTCGCAGCAGCGGCACGATTCCGGGCATCTCGCGACAGCAGGCGAGAAAGGCCCGCAGGTGGTCGTCGTCGGCCGGAAATACGTGGTAGGGGGCGCCGAAGAACAGCACGTAAAGGCCGGTCGCGGTCAGCCCCAGCTTGCGACGCGCATCGACCGCGGTCTCGCGGCGCTGCCTCGCTGCCTCGATCTGCGGTGAGCCGACGACACGCACCGAATCCGGCGGGAACTGACCATGCTCGACCAACGCTTCCTTCGCCGCCTCACCGTGGACGAGGATGAGATCGGGGACCGGGCTGAAGGGGCTGCGCTGGCTTCGGTCGGCCGCCACCTCGCCTTCGAGGTGCAGGTAGCCGTCGTGGCTTTGCTGGATGATCCCGTGCTGGACCTCGATCGACGTGAGGCCGGCGCTGCGAGCCGAGACGACGATCGCACGGCCCCAGAGGTCGTACGCGTCCGTCAGGTACACGCACCGCGGCCGGATTCGGTCTAGGATCTCGCGCGACGTTTCGATCGCGACGATCGCGTCAGCCAGGCGGGCGCCGAAGAGCACGGGGAGCCGGTCGGCAAGGAGGTCGGCGGCCGGGATGCCCAGGACCTCGCCCGGGAACGGCCCGCCGAAATCGCGCGCGATGCGGCGTCCGCGCAGCAGCCCGCGGACAGCCACCGCCGGCGTGACCAGCGACTCCCACACGATGATCCGTCCGTCCAGCCCGCGCAGCGTGTCGACTCCAAGGTTGCGGCGGTGGTCCAGGTGCAATCCGGCGACGGAAAGCCCGCGGCGCTCTGCTTGCTCGATCAACGGGCCGAGCACTCGATCGATGCCGCGAGCCAGCTCCCACGTCGAGGAGGACGTGTTGAACATCAGGTCGACCGGGCCGCGGCCGGCGACGCTGTTGCGGCGAATGGCGTTGGCGAGGAAGCCCCGCACGATCAGCTTGACCATCCTCACGCGAAAGAGGAGCTCGGCGCGCCAGCGCAGCCGTATGGATTGATCCGCCTTGGCCCACGCCGCGATCACCCATCGATAGCGCAGCCCATGGCGAGCGGCCACGCTTCGCGCCACCAGGTTGTCGTCCGCGCGATCTGTCAGCAGGACGATCTCGTCCGGCCGAGCCGTCAGGCCGGCCATCAACCGACACAGCGTGCGATAACGCTCGTCCCAGCCGGTCAGGCCATGTCCATAAACGAGCCAGTAGTGGACGAACCACCACAGCGAGACGCCTTCGTAGGCAAGCGCCTGCTTGACCGAGCGGCCGCCGACCGGCAGGTCGCCCAGGCGGCGGATGGCGAGCCAACCTTCGAGCGCAGTCGGATCCGGCGGAAGCTTGACCGCACGGGTGCGCACCGCCGGCGGCGGGTCTTCGGGGCCCAGCCACAAGACGGCGTCCGCTGCATCGTTCCAATGACGCAGCTGGTCCTCCCGGCGCGCAAGAAGGAGCCTCACCGGTAGATCCAGGCCTGGGCGGCCCACGTAAGAGCCGCCAGCGAGAGGGCGGTGGCTCCAATGAGCGGCAGGAACGTGCGTAGGCCAAGCATGCGGTGCGCAAAGAAGATTGCCAGGCCGAGCAGCAGCATGTACGCGCCCAGCAGCGCGACAGCGGCGCCCACCGAGCCGAGCGGCGGGATCAAGAGGAGGTTCAAGCAGATGGAGACGATCGCGCTCGCCATCGTGAGGACGAAAAGCCGGTTCGTGGTCTTCAGCGCGAAGAAGGCGTTCGCGAACGGAACGTAGAGCGTGGAGGCGACGAACCCGCACGCGAGGATCGACACCTGCAGGCTGATGTGAGTGATCTTGCCGTGAGAGACGATCGCGGCCGCTTCCGGCCCGACCACTATGGCGCCCGCCGCGAGAGCGGCCGAGCATCCGAGGTAGAGGGGCAGGATGCGCGCGTGGAACGCCTGGGCGCCGGCCGGCCCGTCGTCCCGGAACCGGGCGAGGAACCGTGGCGCGATCGCATCGTTGGTCGAAAACATGACGAGCGAGATGAGCGACGTGAGCTGAGCCGCCAAGAAGTAAGCGCCCACGTCGGCCGTGTTGCGGTTCGCGTCGAGGATCCAGCGGTCGGCGGCGCGCAGCAGCCAGCCCGACACGAAGTGAGGGATGAGCGGAAGGCTGAACGCGAGCGCAGCCCGCAGCAGCGGCAGGTTCCACGTGAGCCCGATCTCGCGGAGGACGAGCGTCAACATGCACAGCGACACGAGTCCCTGGCCAGCGCCGAGTCCGATCAGCACGCCTTTCAAGCCCAGCGGCGTTAGATACAGCAGCCCGGTCATGGCGGCGCTCGTCGCGCAAACAGAGGCGATGCCCGCGACGGCGACCGCGAGCGGACGCTCGGCCGCTCGCCAGAAGGCGGCCGAGCCTTCGTACAGGGCCGACGCCGCCGCCGCCCAGAGGGTGAGCCGGAAGTAGACGTAAGGGATGCCCGCGATCGAATCGACGGACAGACTGAGAGCGAGGTCGATCGCCCCCGTCACCACGATCACGGTCACGGCATGCGCGATCACGAGTGCGGACATGGTCTGCTGGCGCGATTGCCTGACCGGCGTGTCGAAGTAGAACCGGGCGATCGCGCCGTACAACCCAAGCGAAAGGATCGCCGGCCCAAGCGTGTAGATGGTCAGCAGGAGCGCGTAGACGCCATAGTCGGAAACCGTCAGCCGGTAGAGCAGGACGGGCGCCACAATGACCGTCGCGCCGCGCTGCAGGCCGTTCGAGACGACGTATATCGCCGCGTTGCGGATTCGAAAGCCGTGGCCGACGTCGAGCAGCGATCGCCGTCCGGTGACTTGCGCCGGCTCCGCCACCTCGAGCAGCAGGTCCTGGTCCGAGCGCGGATCGTCGCGGGTCTTCAGTTAGGTCCGAATTCCTTGATCGTCGCGATCACACGCTCCTGCTCTTCCTCGGTGAGACCGACCGATGAGGGGAGGCTCAGCGACTCGGCGACGATCCGCTCGGCCACCTTGCCGCCGATCGCCTGCGCTCCGGCGTGCGCCTTGCTCTGGTGCATCGGCTGGAAGATCGGCCGCGTGTCGATGCCCTCGCGAGCCAGCAACCGCATCAGCTCCCGGCTGCCGCGTCCGAATCGACCTCGATCGATGCGGACCGTATAGAGCCACCACGCCGCCCTCGCCCATGGCGCCGCCGACATCGGCTCGACTCCCGGCACTCCCTGCAGGCCACTGGCATACCGCCGCGCGATCTCCCGTTTGGCCTCCAGGTGGCGCTCGATCCTGGCGAGCTGGGCAATTCCGAGCGCGGCGTTCAGGCTCGGCATGCGGTAGTTGAAGCCGATCGTGTGGTGGACGTACTCGAGAGGGTCGTCCTTCGCCTGCGTGACCAGGTACATGGCGCGTGCGGCGACTGAGTCGTCGTCCGTGACGATCGCCCCGCCTGCGCCCGTGGTGATGAGCTTGTTGCCGTTGAAGCTGAGACTCGACAGGCCGCCGCCGCCGACCTTCCGGTCTTTGTACAGCGCGCCGAGGCTCTCGGTCGAGTCTTCGACGAGCGCCAGACCGAAGCGCTCAGTCAGGGCGCGCAGCGCGTCGATGTCGCACGGATGGCCTAGTAGGTGAACGGGCAGCACCGCGGAGACGCGCCGCCCTGTCTTGCGGTTGACCAGATGGCCGTTCCGAGGCGCGCACTGGCGCTCGAGGAAACCAGCGACCAGACCCGCGTCCATCTGCCAGTGGTCCGGCTCCGCGTCAACCAGCACGGGACGCGCGCCCACGTACCGAATGGCGTTAACGGGTGCGATGAAGGTCATGTCCGAGACGAGGACCTCGTCGTCGGCCTGGATCCCGGCGACCAGCAGAGAGACGTGGAGAGCCGCTGTCCCCGAGTTCGTCGCGACCACGTGCCTGGCGCCGACGTATTCCGCGAGCTTGCCCTCGAACCGGCCGACGGCCGGGCCGGCCGTGGAAACCCAGCCTTCCTGGAGCGTCTGCACCACCGACGCCACGTCGTCCTGGCCGATCTCCGCCGCGCACAGGGGGATGTGTCCGGCGGTCGACGGGGCTTCCGGGTCAGACAGCATAGGCACCCACCCGGTAGAGCCCCGGGCGCTCGGAGATCCACTTGATTGTCTGCCGGAGCCCCGCCTCGAGCGTGTGCCCCGGCGCCCACCCGAGCACCGAGCGCGCCTGGCCTGCGTCCGCGCAGAGCCTGGCGACCTCGCTCAGGTCCGGCCGCACGCGTTCCTGGATCTGCTGGATCTCGAGGTCGACCTCCATCAGGGTGCAGATCTTCCTCGCGAGATCGCCGATGGAGATCTCCTGGCCCGTGCCGAGATTCAGCGTCCGGCCGACCGCCGCCTCCTTGACGGCCGCGAGGCAGAACCCGTCCACCGTGTCGAGGACGAAGTTGAGATCGCGGGTCGGCGTGAGGTTGCCGAGCCGGATGGGGCGGCGGGCGAGCGCCTGGCTGACGATCGTCGGAATTACGGCGCGCGCCGACTGCCGAGGCCCGTAGGTGTTGAACGGGCGCACGGTCACCACGGGCAGCCCGTACGAGCGCGAGAAGGCCTCTGCCTCCTTGTCGGCGCCGATCTTGCTTGCCGAGTAGGGCGACTGCCCTTGCAGCGGGTGCTTCTCATCGATCGGCACGTACTGCGCCGTGCCGTACACCTCGCTGGTCGAGGTGTGGATGACGCGCTGGACGCCCTCCTCGAGGGCGGACTGGAAGACGTTGACCGACCCCTCGACGTTCGTGCGGACGTACGACAGGGGCGCGTCGTACGAGTAGGGGATGCCGATCAACGCGGCGAGGTGAAACACGACCTCGACGTCTTTCATCGCCCGGCGCACCGTGTCCCGGTCGGTCACGTCGATCGTGACGACCTCGACGTCTTCCAGTCGCGGCGACTCCGCCAGCCATCCGCGGCTGCCCCCAGACGTGTAGCGGACCGCCGCCCGCGTGACGGCGCCAAGCTCCGCCAGCCTGTCCGTGAGGTGGCTGCCGATGAATCCGCCCGCGCCGGTAACGAGCACGCGCTTGCCGCGAAGCTGCGTCACCGACTCAGCCATCGGTCCACTCCTTGTTCGCCCTGGCGTAGTCGTCCGGGCGGCCGATGTCGAGCCAGTACTCATGGATCGGAAACCCGACGACCTTCTTGTCCGCGTCGATCAGGCGATCGATGAGCTCCGTCGCATCGAGGCGCTCCGGACGCTTGATGTGCGTGAGCACGACCGGCTCGATCAGGTACACACCTGCGTTGATGAAGAACCGGTAGGTGGGCTTCTCGTCGAGCCGCGTGACGTGCGACTCGTCCATCTCCACGACACCGTAGGGCACCTGGAGCTCGAACCTGCGCACGCCGACCGTCATGTCGGCATGGTTGTCGACGTGATACGAGAGCATCGAGCGAAAGTTGACCTGGGTCAGGACGTCGCCGTTGATCACGAGCAAAGGGCCGGTCGGAGCCTTGAGCATGCCGAGTGCACCGGCGGTGCCCAGCGGCTCCGCCTCGTTGACATAGTCGATCTCGACGCCGAATCGGCGGCCGTCGCCGAAGTGCTCGATGATCGCCTCCGGCTTGTAGTGCGTCGTGATGCTGATGTGCGAGATGCCGACCTTCTGCAGCTGCTCGAGCACGTGCTCCATCACCGGCCGGTCGCCGACCGGGAGCATGGGCTTGGGCACACTTTCGGTCAGCGGGCGCATGCGCGTGCCGAATCCGCCGGCCATCACGACCGCGGTCAGGGGCAGCTCGTCCTCGAGCGCAAGCTCGCGGAGTAGCGCCAGCTCCTCCACTCGGCCTTCGCCGTCGAGGAGCGGGATGTGCCTCACACCGTGCTTCTTCATGAGCTTCATCAGCTCGGCGGCGGATGCTGCGACGGGCGCGGTGATGGGCTCACGCTTGTTCACTAGCGACTCCACCTTCACCGTGTCCATGTCCATGCCGGTCAGGGTGGCGCGGCGCAGGTCGCCGTCGGTGATGGTGCCGAGCAGCTTTCGTCCGGGGTCCACCACCAGGACGATGCCTTCGCCGCCGAGGTCGACCCGGCGCAGGGCCTCGTGCAGCGTTTCGTCCGGGCCGATCAAGACGCCGTCGAGCTTCTTCATGCGTTGATTCCTGCCCGCATCGGTCGCGCCGGCACGCCTGCCACGGCCACGCCGTCGGGCACGTCATCGATGACTGCCGCACCCAGGGCGACCACGGCGCCGGCGCCGATGTGAAGGCCCTGCCGGACCGATGCGCCGGCCCCGATGTGTGCACGCTGGCCGACCGCGACGCCTCCCGCGAGCACGGCGCCGCTCGCGACGTGGGCGTGGTCGCCGATCACGCAGTCGTGCTCGACGATCGCCCCGGTGTTCACGATCACATTTGAGCCTATCCGTGCGCCGGCGCCAACCACGGCGCCCGGACACACCGCGACGCCGTCGCCCAGGGTGGCGCTCGGCGACACGACCGCCGACGGATGGATCACGTTCAGCAGCTCGAAGCCCTCACGCCGGGCGAGCTCGTAGACCTGGCGGCGCGGTGCGTTGTCGGAAGTGCCGCCGACGGCGATGAATGCGTGCCGGACGCCTTCCTGTCGCAGGCTGGCGAGAACATCGTCGCCGCCGAGCACCGGCACACCAAGCACGCTCCGACCGTGCACGCTCGCATCGGCGTCGACCAGGCCGACCACCTCGATGTCGGAGCGTGCCTTCAGCGCTTCGAGGAGCACTCTGGCGTGGCCTCCGGCGCCGATGCCGACGACTCGGATCAAAGCGTCACCTCACTCGGTGCTTCAACCGCCACTCGCCGTCGACCCTGTCCCACAGGTGGCCTGGCCTGAAGCTGTCAACGGTCTCCCACCATTCCTGCTCGGTCAGCTCCAGGTACTCAAGGATCTCCTTGAAATACTTCTTGGGGAACTCACCGTCATACCGGTGCACCAGCGCGACGCCCTCCTCGCGGGTGAGATGGCCGCTGCGGATCTCCTGCGCGGCGTCGTACGTGGCGCGGCCGATTCCGAACTTGACGTAGGTCGTGTAGTAGTGGAAGCCGTCGATGCGGTCGTCGAGAGAGTTGTACTTCGAGTATGTGCCTTCTGTCCGGCCGTCGGGGTTCGCCTCGAAGCCCGCGTTCTCAGCCGCGTAGTAGTACGCCTCCTGCGGGATCCACCTCAGGTAATAGCCGAGATAGCGGACGTCCACACCGACCCGGTCGAGGTCGGACTGGGCCGCGGGCAGGTACGGCTCGATGTCGCGCTCGCTGACGTCGTACTCGAGCAAGTCGTCCACGTGCAGGCCTCCGAAGTACAGCGCCTCCTTCTCGTCACGGCTGTACATGGCGCGGTTTCGCCGCGCCTGGACGTTGTCGGCGATCGGGTTGCCGTACTCGGCCTCGTTCTCGCCGTAGACGACGAGCGGAATCCCGAACTTCACGGCCATGTTGGGCGCGAAGTTCTTCTGCCCGATGATGAACGGCTGGAACGGGTGGAGCAGGTTGAGCACCGCCAGCCGCGTCAGCGTGCGATGGACTCGTCCGTTGGGGTGGAACAGGTAGTTGTCGAAGCCGGCGTGGATCCAGTGCTGGTGGTTGCGCCATCCAACCTCGGTGTAGATGTGCGGCGCCCATGTCACCGTCAGCGGGTGCATGCCGTACCTGTACTTGAGCAGGTGGGCGGCGTAGATCGAGTCCTTGCCGCCTGAGCCCGGCACCAGGCAGTCGTAGACGCCCTTCTTGCTCCGGTACTGGCTCAGCAGGTCGCGCAGCTCCTCTTCGCGCGCCTCCCAATCGATCGTCGACTGCTTCATCTCCGCGTAGCGGCACGCGTCGCAAACCCCCTCTTCGTCAAACTGCAGGGTCGGCTTCGGCGACTCCTTGAAGTTGGCAGTCTCCTTCACCGACGACGGCCGCTGATTCGACATCACGCAGCGCATGCAGAACGCGACCTGCTCCGGCAGGCCGTAGCGGCCGAAGGTGACGATCTCGCCCTCGGGAATGCCGTAAGGCCCGATCTTGCGTCTCTGCGCCTGTTCCGTGGTCATGTGGTCGCTGGCAGCTCCATGAATCGTTTCAAGATGCGCAGCCCTACGGGCCCGCTCTTCTCGGGGTGAAACTGGCACCCCGTGACGTTGTCCCTCGCGATCACCGCACAGAACGGCTCGCCGCCGTACTCGGTTTCGGCCAGGTTATGCGCCGCGTCCTCCGGTACGGCCACGAAGGAATGGACGAAGTACACACTGTCGCCTGGCTTCAGGTCAGCCAAGATCGTACCGTCCCAAGACGCGGGTCCGCCGTGCCCGTTGCGGCCGGAGGGCGCGTTGAGGAATGACCAGCCGATATGGGGGACTTTGAAGTCGCCCTTCGCGAAGGGCACGACTCGCCCCGGCACGATGTCCAGACCCGCGTGCCGGCCGAACTCTTCCGATTCCGACATCAAGACCTGCATGCCGACGCAGATGCCGAGAAAGGGCCGTCCGGAGTCGATGAACTCGCGGATCGGCTCGAGCAGCTCTTTGTCCCGAAGTTGCTGCATCCCGTAGCCGAACGCACCGTCGCCGGGCAGGATCAGATGGCCGGCGCCGGTGACCCGTTCGGGCGCGTCGGTGATCTCCACCTCAGCGCCCAGCCAGTCGAGCGCGCGGGAGACGCTGCCCAAGTTGCCGAGGTAGTCGATCACTGTGACGTGCATCACGAAGCCCGTTCCAGCGGCTCGGGCGCCTCTCTCACGGGCAGACCCGACGAACGGAGATGGTTCTTGACGTCGGCCATCGTGAACTCGTTGAAGTGGAGGATATGCGCGATGGCCACCGCGTCGGCGCGGCCTTTGGCGATCGCGTCGCCGACGTGCCCGGGGTGGCCCGCCCCTCCGCTCGCGATCACCGGGATAGGTACGGCCGTGCTCACCGCCTCCACGAGCTCTAGGTCGTAGCCCTTGCTTGTGCCGTCGCGGTCGATCGAGGTGAGCAGGATCTCGCCGGCGCCGAGCGACGCCGCCTTGACCGCCCACTCCACCGCGTCGAGGCCCGTCGGCGTGCGCCCGCTGTCCGTGTACGGCTCCCAGCGGCCCGGTCCCTTGCGGATGGCCTCGATCGAAACGACCACGCACTGGGACCCGAACGCCTCCGCGGCTTCCGTGATCAGCTCTGGCGTTGTGATCACCGCGGTGTTCATCGCCACCTTGTCGGCGCCGACGCGCAGGAAAGTGCGGAAGTCGTCCAGGCTTCTCACGCCGCCCCCGACCGTCAGCGGGATGAACGCCTGCTCGGCGGTCCGCCTCACCACGTCGAGCAGGTTGTCGCGCTGGTAGAGGCTGGCGACGATGTCCATGTAGATCAGCTCATCGGCGCCCTCGCGGTAGTACCGCAGCGCCGCCTCCTCCGGCTTGCCGACGATGCGCAGGCCCTCGAGGTGGATGCCCTTGATCAGGTGCGGGCCCTTGACCTCGAGCTTGGGGATGATGCGGGCGGGGCCTTTCAAAACGTGATCCGCTTGTCGAGCAGGGCCGGCCCGACTTCGAGCGACGCGAGCACGTCGACGATGCGTTCGCCGGCGTGGCCGTCGCCGTAGGGGTTCCTGGAGGCGCGGGCCCTGGAGATGAAGGCCTGGTCGTTTAGCGCGCATTCAATGGCGGCCCGGATCGCCTGGGCGTCGTACGGAACGTCGATCACGTTCTCGGCCCGCAGCCTGCCTTCCTGCCTTGTGCCGATGTTGACCACGGGCACACCGAAGAAGGGCGCCTCGATGATTCCGCTGGAGGAGTTGCCGACCATGGCCGCCGCTCGCTTCAACAGGGTCGCGAACTTGCGCCGGCCGAGGCTCGGAACGACGCGAAGCCAGCTCCGGCCCGCCCAACCGTCCAGCACGTCGATCATGGAGCGCCCGCCGGCGTCGGAGTTCGGGTAGGTGGCTGTGACCTGGACGCCCGCGGCCTCGAGCGCCTGGAGGCTCATTTCCATCTGCCTTGCCGCGCGGTCCATCTCGATCGTCACCGGATGCTGCGTAAAGATGACGAACGGCCGCGCGAGGTCGAGCTTCAGCTCGTCCGCCAACTGCGCGTCGGGCGCCGGTTCGAAACGGTTCAGGTAGTCGAGGCCGGGAGCGCCGACCACGTGCACGTGCTCGGGGCGCTCGCCCATCCGGCGCAGGCGCTCCGCCGCCTCCCCGGTCGCGGCGAAGTGCACGTGCGAGAGCTTGCTGATCGCATGCCGGACGAGCTCGTCGACCGTGCCCGACACCTCGCCGCCGTGGACGTGCGCGACGGCGATGTTGAGGTGGGTCGCGGCGATGGCGGCTGCGAGCATCTCGCCACGGTCGCCGAGGACGATCACGACCTCCGGCGCGACCTCCTCGAGCGCGGCGGTGATGCCGTGGACGGCATTGCCGACCGACCGCGCCTGGTCGCCACCGCCGTCGCCCCCAGTCAGGTTGCGGACGCGGGCCGCGATCGGCATTCCGTCCTCTTCTATCTCTTGCACCGTGAGCCCGAACTGCCTTTCCAGGTGCATGCCGGTGACGATGAGCTCGAGCTCGAGCCCGTCTCGCTCCCGGATCCGCTTCAAAGGCTCGGAGAAGAGGCCGTAGTCGGCTCGCGTCCCGGTCACGTAAGCGACCCGGCGCCTCATACCATCTCCGAGGTGATGACCGAGCCGGCCCGGATGGGAACCCGGGCGCGCCTCCCGACCACCCAGTCGAGCTTCGCCGGCGGCAGGCCGGTCGCGGGCCGCTTCAGGGTCAGCATTTCGCGGGTGATCACCGCGCCTTCGGCGATGTCAGCGCCGGCGACCACGCTCTTTCGGGCCACCTTCGCCGTCTCCGCCTCCTCGGGCAGCGGTTGCTTGACGCCGTCGCCCAACGCCGACTCGACGACGCGGATGCCTTCGATCATCGCCCGCAGTTCCGCCGGCTCCAGGGACGCGGCATGGTCAGGCCCGGGCAGGCCGCGGTCGGTCGTGAAGTGCTTCTCGATCACCGCCGCGCCAAGGGCGACCGCCGCCAGGGCAACGCCGAAGCCCTCGGTGTGGTCGGAGAAGCCGACGGGGACGCCGAAGCGCCCGCGCATCGTCTGCATGGCGCGCAGGTTCGAGCCTGCCGCCGGCGAAGGGTAGAGCGACACGCAGTGGAGCAGGGCGACGGGCACGGGGCCGGCTTCCCGGATGGTAGTGAAGGCTCTTTCGACCTCCTCCAGGTCGGCCATGCCGGTCGACACGATCAGCGGGCGCCGCTTGCGGGCCAGGTGGCGCAGGTAGGGGAGGTTCGTGACCTCGCCCGACGGCACCTTGAACGCTTCGACGCCGAGGTCTTCGAGCAGGTCAGCGGACTCCTCGTCGAAAGCCGAGGAAAGGAACATGATGCCCTCGCGCCGGCAGGCGTCGATCAGCTCGAGGTGGTCTTCGCGGCTCAGCTCCAGCTGTTTCAGCATCTCGTGGGCCGACTCGCCGCCGGTGCGAGCTACCTGGTATAACGCCTTGGGCGCGTAGGCGGTGGCCAACCGGTCCGCGGCAAAGGTCTGGAACTTGATCGCGTCCGCCCCCGCCTCGGCGGCGAGGCCGACCAGCTCGTGCGCGATACGCATGTGGCCGTTGTGGTTCACGCCGGCCTCCGCGATGATGAAGCACGGCCGGCCGTCGCCGATGCGCCTGCCCGCAAGCTCAATCTCGGGCAAGTCGGTCCCTCAGGATGAGGTCGCAGAGGTGCAGGTCCCATGGGTCGTCGACGTCGATCGAGCGCTCGGGCGGCATGACGTACGCGTACGTCCTCTCGGCGTAGAAGCTGTCGCGAGCGAGGAGAGAGTCGCGGCGTGCCAGGTAGATCGCGCCGTTGAGTGCGTAGATCTGCTCGAGCTCCTGCCGGCGCGTCGCGGATGAGTGCGGGGAGTATTCCTCGAGCACGCCGTGGTCGGAGACGCGCCTCAGCAGGTCGGGGTGGTCGGCGGCGGGGCCGACGCTGACGACGGCGTTCGCGTCGCGCTCGTCGAACAAGGCGACGGCTGCGTCGACGTCCGCGGCTGTGCGCAGCGGAGATGTCGGCTGGAGAAGAAGGACGCGTTCGGGCGCGTAGCCGTTCAACGCAGCGAGCGTGTCGAGCGCGTGGCGGACGACAGGCGTCGTCGGCGTCGCGTCCTCGGCCAGCGCGGCCGGCCTCATGAACGGGACCTCGGCTCCGCACCGGGCCGCAACGCGCGCGATCTCGTCGTCGTCCGTGGAGACAACCACGCGCAGCTGGGTCCGGCAGCTCGCCGCGGCCTCGATCGTCCAAGCGATGAGAGGTTTGCCGGCGAGGAGCGCTAGGTTCTTGCGCGGGATCGACTTGGACCCGCCCCGCGCTACGACAAGCGCAAGAGTCCGGGCACTATCTAGGTTCACCGAGTCTGCTGAATACTACCGTGGCAGCCCCCGGACCCCCGGGGAAGCCCTCAGGAAACGGTGTAGGTCGCCGAGCCGTACGTCTGGTAGGTCGCGTAGTTCGAGCCGGCTTCGTTGGCCCAGACGTGCAGGGTGTACCTGCCTTTCGGGTACAGGGCGGTGTTCCACTGCCAGGTGTTGCCAGCGGTGAACGCCTGCACCATGTGCCACGACTGGTCGGGGTACTGCAGCCAGAACTCATAAGCGGGCTTGCTGCATCCGGTGGAGCTGGCGGTCACGGTGACTACAGTTCCGGACGCGAACGAACCAGAGGTGGGACTGGCGGACGCGGAGCTGCAGATCTCGAGAAGGACCGTCGCCGACCCGTACGCCTGCCAGCTCGCCATCGAACCTCCCGGTTGGTTCGCCCAGACGTGAACCGTGTATTTGCCAAGCGAGAGGCCGCTTGTCGCGAGGTCGAAGGTGGTGCTCGTGCTCCAGCCTTGCTTCAGGTACCAGACGCCGTTCGGGTACTGGACCCAGAATTCATACAATGGGGACGCACAGCCGGTTGACCCGGCAGCGAGCGTGACGACGGGCCCGGGGGAGGACGCCGTCGCGGCCGGCGAGAGAGTCGCCGACGAGCAGCCCGAAAAAGTCACGGTCGCGGAGCCGTAGGCTTCCCACGCCGCCGTCTGGTCGCCGTACTGATTGGCCCAGACATGGACGGTGTAGGTTCCCGCGGCAAGCATGCTCGAGTCCATCGACCACGCGGGATCCAGCGTGAAGGGCCGTGCCAGCGACCACTTTCCGCTCGGGTCCTGCACCCAGTAGGCGTACTGCGGTGTGCCGCAGCCGGTCGAAGTCGCCGTGAACGTGACCTTCGTTCCGATCACCTGAGTGGCGGTCGTCGGCGATGCCGTGGCACTCGAGCACGGTGGAAGCGTGGCCAACCGGAAAGTGAGCTCACCGAATGACTCGTACGTTCCGAGCGGATCGCCCGACTGGTTCGCCCATACGTGAACCGTGTAATCGCCGAGTGGCAGACCCGCCGTATTCCAGTCCCATGTCGGGCCGCCCCATGATCGCCGCATGGACCACGTCCCGTTCGGGTACTGGACCCAGAACTCGTAGGTCGGCGAGGTGCACCCCGATGCGGTCGCGGTGAGGTGCATCACCGCGCCGGGCGGCTCCGGCGAGGACGGTGCCGTTGTGAGAGCGGCGCCGATGCAGCCGCCGAACTTGTCGTGGAGCAATGACCACAGCTCCGGCGAGCCGCCGCCGTAGTCGAGCGTGAAGATGCCGACGCCGCGGAGGTTGTTGCGGTTGACGAGGTCGTACTTCGCCGACAGGGCGTAGTAGTTGTCCCAGTACGACTCGCGCCAGCACAAATAGTCGCCGTCCCACCAGGTCGAATACGAGTCGGTCGGGCTGAAGGGATCGTAGCTGTCCTGGTAGTAGTAGACGCCCGCGGCGCCGTAGGTGCTCCGGGAGTCGATGTAGCGGGGCACGCTCCAGTGCGCCCGGCTGTCGGTGTACGGGACCGCGTTCGGTCCAGGGCGGCCCGAGCCGGGGATGCAGGCCGTGTTGCCGTAATACGGCACGCCCACGATCACCTTCGATGCGGGGACGATGCCGAGATAACCATGGACGGACGCGGTGTCGTTGTAGTCGTAGCGGACCAGCGGGCCGTTCGGGCTGAAGCAGTACACGGCGCAATGAAGCGGCTCAGCCGGGTAGTTCGACCACGTCGAGTCGTAGTCCATCACGAAGAACGAGTCGACGTAAGGGTTCAGATGAGGGATGTCGAAGAAGTAGCCCGGGTAGTAGCTGCCGTTGTAGGTCGAGATCGAGATGTAGGTGCTCGGCATGTACAGGCGGGTGAGCGCTACGAACGTGACGAGCATCTGGGCCAGAGACTGACCGTTCGGGCAGTACTGATTGCTGCCTTCGTAGTTCAGGTTGAACCCATCGGCGCCTTTGACGTTGATCTCACTCATGATGTCCGAGACCGTGTGACTGGTCGCCGCGGGAGACAGGACCTGGCACATCGGAGTGTTGACTGTTCCGCTTTGGGTCGACGAGTAGTCGTGGAAGATGATGCTCGGCACGACCTTCGTTCCATGCGCGTGGGCGGTGCTGACCAGGCCGGCGAACGCGGCCGAATTCCAGACGGACCAGCCCCGGTCGTCCGCGAACGAGCCGTCGGTGTTCACGTGCAGCCCGAACAGAGCGACCGTCGACAGGTCGTTGAAGTCCCACGTGCTGTAGCCGACGGTCGAGCTGGCGATGTTGACGGCGTTGACGTAGCCGAAGACCTCGCGATGTGGCCGCCCGGTGCCCGCCAGCTGGAAGGATGCCTGGGTGCTGACCGCCCTTGCGGCTTTGGTCGGTGACAAGTTGGTTGAGCCGGCCGGGATCGCCGTCAAGATGACGGCCAGGGTGGCCACGAAAGCCGACGCAACCAGGGGGCGGGATCTGTGCTGCGACATAGGTTTTGTCCGGCGGACGCCCAACTCTAGACGTTGGGTACGGGGGACGTCAATGCGAAACGGTCGTCGTCAGCCTCGCTCCACGATCGCGTGTCCGATGCCGGTCCGCCCGTACGAGTTGCCGTTGTAGAGCATCCGCAAAGTGCCGCCGACGTCGCCGACCCACGGGTAGGCGACCATCTCGGAATCCCAGCCCTGCGATGACACCGTGATCCCGGCTTCGTCATCCTTTCGCGTCCACTCCAAACCGTCCAGGGACTCGGCGTAGCCGATGCGGTAGCTGGCGCCGCGATGCGAAAACCACATTCGGTACAGGGCGCCGTCCCGCATAACGTGGGGACGGGCGATCGCATGCTCGCCCGGATAGCTGTAGTCGATGCACGTACGGGCGGTGGGGCGCCACTCGACCCCGTCGCTCGACTCCGCGTAACGGATGTTGTAGCTCGGCTCCGCGCCGTCCCATCCGGTCCCGGAGACGTACCACATGCGCCAGATGCCCCCTTCGACCAGGATCGACGGCGACGCGGTGAGCAACGGGTCGATTGACGAGCGGCCGAGCACGGGGGCGGGCGACACCCTCGCGTAGGTCGCACCGCCGTCCTCGCTCACGGCGCACCCGATGTAAAAAAGGAAGGGGACCTCGACGGCGAGGCTCCAGCCTGAGTAGTAGAGGTAGCGCCTTTGCCGGTGCTCGACCAGGCAGCCCGCGGTGACGCCGCAGTCGTCGAAGGCGCCGCGCGGGCCGAACCTCACGATCGGCTCGGGGTCGAACTCAGGTGTCGCACCCGGCGCGTCCAGCTCGACGCGGGCGCGGCCGATCTGCGCCCGATTGCGCTCATCGCGCGCCGAGAAGTACACCTCGGCACGGCTGCCGCCGAGCGGTACGGCGATTGGGATGGCCGCGTGCGTGCGTGCCCAGGGAAGATGTGACGGCGCCTCGATCAGGAGACCGCGCTTCCGCCAGCGCAACGGCGTCGACGCTAGAACTTGACGTCCCAGCTCTTCATCTCGCGCGCCTCGGTCCGTTTGACGCTGTACACGTCACCCTCCTCCGTGTCCTTGAGGATGGCCGCGCCAGCGCCGATAAGGCAGCGGGGCGCGACCTTCACGCCGTCCCGGAACGTGGCGTTCACGCCGATGAAGCAGGAGTCGCCGATGACGCAGTTCCCGGAGATGACCACGTGAGAAGCGATGAAGCAGTGGTCGCCGATCCTGGAGTCGTGGCCGATGTGGTTGCCGCTCCACAGCACGCAGTTGTTGCCGATGCGAACAAAGGGCTGCAGCACGTTGGCCTCGAAGATGAAGGTGTTCTCGCCAACCTCGATATTTCCCCACCGATAGGCGCGCGAGTTGACGTAGGTGACGAAGCGGTAGCCGAGCTTCTTGCAGCGCTCATACACCTCCCGGCGCCGCTGGTTCATGCCTGAGAACCCGATCGCGACCAGCAGCTCGACGCGGTCCGGTGGGTGCGTCTCGACCATGTCCTCGAAAGCCCCGACCGGCTTGCCGAGGAGCTCCTTGCGGTCCAGGAACGCGCCGTCGACCGCGAATCCAGCGACCGTGTGCTCGCTGTCAGCCTCCAGGTAGACGGACGCGATGCGCGCGTAATCGCCGGCGCCGAAGATGATCACGTCGCTCACTTGCGCACCAGGATTGTGAACTCCCAGAGGCCGTAGTCGTGGAGCAGCGCGACCTGCCTCGAGAAGCTGCGCTTGCAGTGGTCGAAATAGACGCACGGGTCGCCGTAGTAAAGGTCGGCGCGCATCCGGTCGGCGTCGGAGTAGCTGGTGAGCATGTTGAACGAGAAGCCGCGTGTGCCGAGGCGGTTCAGCGACTCGAGCGTGTGCATCACGTATCGTGTCCAGTCCTCAGCCGGGGTGTCGAGCCTGACGTTGAAGATGCCGCTCGCCAGTGCGTAGTCGGCCGGCTCGAGGTCCGCCTCCCTGCTCGTGAAGCGGCGCTGCCCTCCGGGATGGTCGTGGCGCGCCCGAGTCACCATCTCCTCGGCGACGTCGAAGCCCTGGTAGGCGAACCTCCTGGTCCGCCGCTCCAGGAACGGGATCAGCGCGCCGTAGCCGCAGCCGTAGTCGACGAGCGTGTAGCGTTCGCCGTCCGGCAGAACTCGAGCGAGCTGCTCGAAGCGGAGGATCTGCGACTCCTCGGAGTTCCAGTCGACCCCCCGGGCGGTCGTGCCATGCTCGCGCACGCGGTCTGTGTAGTACCTGCTGACCTTGTCGGTGATGGAGTCGAACGTCAAGTTGTGCCGACCGCGGCGCCGAAGCTCTTCATGTACGCGCGCCCGTCCGGGCCGGTGTTGAAGATCAGGTCCAGAACGGAGACGCCATGCTCGAACGCTCCATGGAGCTGCGGGTACTCGGGATATCCGGAGTAGTCCATGTACCGTAGCTCGATGCCCGCCGAGACAAACGCCGACTCGTCGATGTACGCACGCGCCGCCGGCCCCGAGAGATACTCGCCCGCGCCGGCCTGCGTGCACAGGCTGACCAACCTCTCCGTCCTGTCGCCGCGAGCGTCGTAGTCCGTGCTCCAGCTCAGCTTCGTGGTGATGCCGAGGATCTCGCACACGCCTTCGATGAAGTGCCGGTTGACCTCGCTCAAACGCTCCATGACCGCGCTCGCGTAGAGATCGCCGACGCGGTCGCGGTACGTCTTGAAGTGCGCCGCGCCCGCGTACTCCTGCGAGATCGTGCGCCAGTGACCCGCGGTCCAGGACGCGTCGTCGATCACGGTCTCGTCGATGCGCTGGGCGAAGCGCCCTTTGACGCGAACCGGGATCGTGAGCCAGCGTAGGCCGTTTGCCGTCTTGATGAGGTTCCGGTTGCGCCAGTCGCGTCGCGTGTACTGGCGGTCGTCGTAGAGGATGAACTCGTCGACCATGTTGACGATGTCGAAGTAGCCCTTCCAGGGGATGTAGTTCGACTGGACGATCGCGACTCGCTTGCGCTCGCGCTTCGGATCAGCGGATTGACTCAACTTCCTTCCGCATCGCCCTTTCAGCGGATGCCGGCCTGCCTGGCGCCTCGCGCGTGACCGTGTCGATCACGTAAAGCGGCCGGCCTTTGACCTGCTGGAATACCCGGCCGATGTAGAGGCCCGTGACGCCCGTGCTCGTGATGATGAAGCCGCCGATCAGCAGCAGCAGTACGGCGAGGAAGGTGAACCCTGCCGGCGGGTGGGCGGTGGCGTAGGTGTAGACGAGATAGAGAACGCCGACCGCCCCGAGCCCGGCGAGCGCGAATCCCAGATAGACGATGTAAATCAAGAGGTTGGTCGTCTGGAAGAAGACGCCACTCACGGCGTGCCGGATCAACCGGCCAAGGGTGTATGAGCTCTTGCCGGACCCACGGTCGCGGTGCTCGACGTCGATGGTGCTGTGCTCGAAGCCGAGCCAGTAGAGGACGAAGAGGTAGTGGCGTTCGAGGTCACCCAGCGAGAGATAGGCGTCGACGACCTTGCGGCTGAGGATGCTGAACGTGCCGTAGGCGCCGTCGATTCTAGTGCCCATGAAGGCGTTGAGCGTCTTGAAGTACAGCTTCGCCATCGCGAGCCTGAGCGCGGAGTGCGAGCGTTGAAGTCGACGCGCGAAGACCACGTCGTAACCCCCTTTCGCCTTCCCGTAAAGCTCCGGGATGGCCTCCGGCGGATCCTGCAGGTCGCAGTCCATGACCACGGTCCATTCGCCCCGGGCCGTGGCAAGCCCGGCGGTGATCGCAGCGTGCTGGCCGAAATTGCGGCTCAGCCGGACGGCGCGTACGTGGCTGTCTCCTCTCGACATCTCCTCCAGCAGAGGCCATGCGCCGTCGGGGCTGCGGTCGTCGACGAACACGATCTCGTAGCTCGACGTGATCGTCTTCGCCGCGGCGGTCACCTGCTGGTGAAGACTTTGCAGGCAGTCCCGGCACCCGTAAACCGGGACCACGATGCTCAGCTCGACCATCTGCATGATGATAAGCGTGAGCCCCAAGGGTATAGTTCGCGTCCGATGGCGCGGACAGCTCCTGTCGGAGGGCCGATTCCTTTCACGCTGCCCACGCTCGAGGGCAACGAGCAGGCCTACATGGACGAGGCGTTGCTCAAGAGCCGTCTCTCCGGCGACGGACCCTTCACCAAACGCTGTCACGCCCTGATCGAGCAATCGCTGGGCGTGCCCAAGGCCCTGCTCACGACCTCGTGCACGTCCGCGCTGGAGATGACCGCGCTCCTGCTCAACATCCAGCCTGGCGACGAGGTGATCGTTCCCTCGTTCACGTTCGTCTCCTCGATCAACGCGTACGTGCTTCGCGGAGCCAGACCTGTCTTTGCCGACATCCGCCCCGACACGCTCAACCTGGATGGGCGCAAGCTGGAGTCGCTGATAACGCCGCGTACGAAAGTGATCGTGCTCGTGCACTACGCCGGCGTGGCGTGCGAAATGGACGCGATCATGGCGATCGCCGAAAAGCACGGCATCGCGGTCGTGGAAGACAACGCGCATGGGCTGTTCGCGCGCTATCACGGTCGGTTCCTCGGGACGTTCGGCCGGATGGCGACCCTGAGCTTCCACGAGACGAAGAACTTCACCTGTGGAGAGGGCGGCGCGCTCCTGCTCAACGACCCCACCCTCGTCGAGCGTGCCGAGATCATCCGGGAGAAGGGCACGGACCGCAGTCGCTTCTTCCGCGGCCAGGTCGACAAGTACACGTGGGTCGACATCGGATCGAGCTATCTGCCGGCGGACCTGCTCGCGGCAATGCTGCTCGGCCAGCTCGAAGCCCGCGAACGGATCCAGCGGATGCGGCGGCGGATCTGGGAGGCGTACCACGACAACCTTCGCGCTTGGGCGTCGGCGCAGGATGTGGCGCTGCCAGTCGTCCCCGCGCACTCCGAGCAGGCCTATCACATGTTCTACCTGTTGATGCCGAGCCTTGCCGAGCGCCAGCGGTTCATCGCCCATCTCCGCGAGCGGCAGATACAGGCGGCGTTCCACTATCAGCCGCTGCACCTCTCCCATATGGGCCGCGCTCATGGAGGCGCCGAAGGCGACTGCCCGGTGACGGAGCGCGTCGCCGACACCCTGGTGCGTCTGCCGTTCTACAACCGGCTTACGGACGAGGACCTGGCGAGAGTGATCAAGGCGGTCGTCCAGTTCAAGGTTGCGTCTGGAGTGGTCGCCTAGCCGAGGCGACCAGCGTGAGCCCGAGGTCGGTCGCGTAGAAGGCGCGCTGGAGCACGAACAGCGGGTACATGGCGATCGGGTTGAGGATCGCCTTGAACGGAGCAGGGAAGACTGTCTTGAAGGGAATGTCTCGCACCCCGCTGGTTTCTGTCCTCTCACGCTGCGACAGCGCGGTCTTGCGTCCCTCGCCGGCCCGCCGGAGCAGGAAATTGCTGGCGTGAAAGGTCAGGTTGGCGGCGGGTACGGAAACCGACCGCACCACAGCATCACTCAGGCCGGCGTCGGTCAGGGTCTGCAGCAGGCTGCGGCGCTCGTAGCGGCGCAGATGGCCGGCGGCCTCATCTTCGATCCCCCACCTATCGCGCCTCGCCGGCACACCGACAATCACCGTGCCGCCAGGGCGGACGAGATCTTTGAGTCGCGCCGCAAACGCGGCGTCGTCGTCGACGTGCTCCATGACCATCATGCTCACGGCAAGGTCGAACGTCTCGGGCGGCGGGGCCATCGACATGAAGTCGGCCTCCACGATCCGATACCTGCCTTCTCCGATGTAGTTCTGGAGCCGCTCGGTCGCTGCTTCGATCGCCGTTCTCGAGAACTCGATCCCGACTCCGCTGAGGCCGCGCCGGCACAGCCCCAATGAGAGAGTGCCGGCGCCGACCCCCACCTCGCAGAAGGTGCGGGGGGCAGTCTTGGCGACGATTTCCATCACGGTCTGGTTCTGGAGCAGCGTCCCCGGGGGATCGAGCCTGACCATGAGCTCGACCGCGGTGATCAGCCCTGGCCCGATCGATAGAGGCGCTTGTCGGACGGCTGGTAGTACTCGTCGAGGCTCGTGACCACGCGCGTGTACCAGCCGAGAAGCTGCTGCGTGCGCGGAGGCTGCGTGAGCACGACCTTGTCGCCCAGGGCGCGCACGTAGTCGATCTGCTGCTTGACGTACGAGCGCGTGAACTGGTGGTTGATCGCCAGCCGGTCGGCGCCGGAAGTGTTTGTGCCGGCGGCATGGTAGAGCGTGGAATCGAAGACCAGGAGCGATCCCGCGGGACACGTCGCCGGCACGGAAAGGTGCTCCAGCTTCGACAGGTCGGGCGGCTGGGTCTTCTGGTGCGAGCCAGGGATGGCGATGGTCGCGCCGTTGTCGGCGCGGAACTCGTCGACCGCGACCATGACGTTGATCGACATCATGTAGCCGTTCAGGACTCGGGGGAAGTCCATGTGGTAGCGGTTCTGGAAGACCTTCGGCGCTTCGCCTGGCTGGAACGACGGCAGGATGAAGCCGTTCTGCAGGTGCAGGATGGCGGTGGGGGAGACGGTGGCGTCCACGATCGCGAGGATCTCGGGCGTCGATAGGAGGTCGAGGAAGGCCTGGTCGTACTTGCACAGCAGGCGAAGCACGCCCAGCTCGCCGGCGCGCTGCAGCCGGTCCTGGCCGACGTCGGCCACGATCGCCTTCTGCGCACGGTACATCGACTCGCGGATGTGGGCCAGCTGCCTGGCGTCGAAGACGCCGCTGATCGTCGCGAAGCCGACGAGACGGATCGTCTCCAGAGCGCGCGCAAGCCATTCGGAATCGGATCGGCAGTCGATCGTCTGAAGCTGCTGCTGAGCGAGGGTTTCCATACAGGGCAAAACCTTAGCCTTTCCGCGCCACCGTCATCCGCGAACGCGCTCTGAATGATCAACCTCGCCGACCTGGCTCCTGTCAGCGCGCGGCCGCCCGACAGCGAGGAAGTAGCGGTGGAACACCGCGTAGGTGGTGCTGGTTTCGATGTGGAAGCTCCTCGCGAGGACAGCGCGCATGTGATCTTCTGTCCGCGGATGGCTTCCTTGATCGATCGCCCACAGCAGCCGGCTCCGGATCCTCCGCGGCTCCCAGGTCGCGTCCAGGAACATAAGGCGGCCATCCGGCTTCAGGACGCGGCACGACTCCGTGGCCAACGCCTCGAACTGCGAATCCGTGAGGTGGTGCGAGACCGCCCGCTGGATGACCAGGTCGATGCTGCCGCCTATCACGGGAATCCGCGCTGCGTCACCGACCAGCGCCGCCGAGCCACGACTTCGTGCCACCCGGACTCGATCGATGTCGAGGTCCATACAGCAATAGTCGGCGCCAGCGAACAGGCGGGCCATGATTCCGGTTCCCCCGCCGACGTCGAGAATCACACCGTTGACTTCCTCGGGCCGCAGGAGGTCGCGAATCCTAGCTTCGGAAATGCGGGCGCCTGTCGCCTGCTGGACCAGGTCGTAGACCGTGGCGTTCCGGAGCAGGCGGTCGATCAAAGCCGCCTCCGCGCGACGGCGAACAGCGAGCCGCCGGCCGGCACCGATACCCCCGCCCGGATCAGCCTTCGCTCGCCATCGAGGAGCAGCTCAAACGTCCGGTCGAGAACACGAGGCATCCGGTACTCCGCCTCGCAGTCGTAGCTGCGAGCCATTCGCCGTATCGCCCGCGAGGCGACGAGTAGAGGAAGCAGCGAAGACACGAACGAAGTGATCTGCACGACCTCGAGGCCGGCGTAGGTCAGCTTCCGGATCAGCTCGCGCCGGCGGTACCGGCGCTTGTGGTGGGCGAAGTCGTCGCTCGCGCTCCACAGACTCCGGTGTTGGGGGACCGAGATGAGCACGCCGCCACCCGGCTTGACCGTGAGCCGCATCTGCTCGAGGGCGAGCCCGTCCTCCTCCACGTGCTCGAGCACATCGAACGCGCAGACGACGTCGAACTCGCAGTCGAACGGCATCCGTCTGCAGTCCATCTGGTAGAGCGTCGCGCCCGGCAGGCGATCCGCGGCGAATCGCAGGCCGGCCGTGTACAGCTCGGCCCCCGTGACCCTGAGACGCGGGAAAGCCGCGGCGATGCTCGACAGCACGTACCCGGTCCCGCAGCCGATCTCGAGGAGGGTCGACGCGGTGGGAAAGTGCGTTTGCAGAAGCTGGACAACCAGGCGATTGCGGGAACGGAACCAGAAGCTGGTCGGCTCGAGGCGCGCCAGGTATTCGAAGGAGACGGCCTCGAAACCGTCGTTGGACTCGGAGAGCGCCGGCGCGAATTGGACGAAACCATCCCGCTTGGGCTCGAACTGGCACGCGGGGCAGCGCCACGAGTCAGATGAGAAGCGGTGCTGGCAGCTCAGGCACACCTTCAAGTGCGGCACGTCTCCGATCCCGGTGCGGGAGTCACCACCACCTGGAGCAGCGAATCAAGGAGATGCTGCAGCGCTCCGGGATCGAACAACCTGTCGAACTCGTAAAGCGCCGCCAGCTGAGTGCCCTCGGGAGCACCGGGGGCACGCCTGACGATCAGCTGGGCCTGGCAACCGGAAGGATCAAAGTTCGCCAGGGCATATCGATCGGTGAAGAATTCCTGGTGAGCGAGAAAGTCCGTGGTGTAGGCGCGGTCGTCCAGGCCGATACGTCGCTGATCTCCATATGCGACACCGAGCATCGCCGACCACTCGTAAAAGCGGTAGAAATCTTCGGGCCCTGGCGCTTCGTCATGTACGAGGTACACCGAGTAGCGTCCTGACTCTGGCGATGACTGAAGCGCGGCCATCGTGGCTCGATCGGTCGCCCATCGCGCCTCCAGGCCGGCATACGTGTGAGCCTGGCCGGCAGCGAAGACGGCGATGAAGACGCCGACAGAACCCGCCAGAACCCAGCGCCGTCCGACGGCGACCGCGTTGACAAGCGCCACCACCACGAGCGACACAGGGACTGCGACGAGAAGGTCGTGCCGTGTGTCCCACCCCTGCACCGTCGCGTATTTGCCAACCGCCGCATACGGGAATATCGCGAGCACAAGGGTCACCAGGCCGAACGCCGCCGCGAGGAACGACGAGCGACGCGATGGTGACGGAGCGCCGAGGACGCGGGCAACGCCAACGGCAATGACCAGCCCCGCGAATGCCACGGGCAGCACCCACAGGTCGGCGATGGCTGCGATCGAGCGCAGCAGCTGGTCGATCACGCCGTTGCTGGCAAACCGAGCCAGGCTCAGGAGCATCGACCTTCCGCCGACGAATGAGTTGAAGCCGCCATAAAGTCCGCTCGGTGTGAGCAGGGCTCGGCTGATCTCCCAGTAGGCAAACGGGATCACGACCAGCAGCACCGCGAATGGCCAGCGTCTGCGCGCGATCTGCTCGAGTGCAGCGGTTCGCAGCGAAACGATGAGCAGCAAAACAAGCGCACCGAAATACATCGCGAGCAGGGAGTTGAAACCAAAGCTTGCGGCGAATGCGGCGATCGCGACGATGCGCAGGACCAACCCGATCTGCGGCCGGACGCGTTCGGCGCGAAGGATCAATAACGTCGCTAGTAGGAACAGCACGAAGTCGAAAACGGACGCGGCCGTCGCCAGCAGCACCCAGTCCTGAAACCCTGGGAACACCATCTGCAGCGCGGCCACGCTCCATGCGAAAAGGGGGCTCAGTCCCGCCTCGATCGCGATCTTCATGACTAGCCACGCGATGCAGACGATGAAGACAAACGCAACAGCCTTGAACGCGAACACTCCGCCCGGCAAGTACGCAAACAGGTGCAGGAATGCGGCGTTGAGCGGCGTGACGCCGGCTTCGCGCACGAGCGCATCGACCGCGGCCCAGTCCTGACGCTTCAGCTGCGGATAGAGGAGCCAGTCGTCCCAATAGAGGCCGTCGTTCAACAGAAGCGGCCCGTGCGCCACCAGGGCCAGGCACACGAGCGAAGCGACCGCAAGCGCGGGCGGCTTCGTTATGTGGGTTTGAGGAAGGGTGTCGATTCCACTCTTTTTGTGGTCACCGGTCCGAGCCGGCGATGGCGCGGAAATCAACAAATGCGCCGGTCGCAAGCCGGTGGCTTAAGGTAGACCAACCTGTCGCGCGGAGATGTTACCGCCAATGCAAGCGGCGAGACGGAGGGGGGCGATGCAAGTTCCACGATCGGATGACGTCAGCCCCGTCGAGAGGATGCGGCACCTGGCGGCGCTTGCGGGACTGACGTTGCTGGGTGCGCTCGCCGTCACACCCGGTGTGCGCACCACAACGGGCATCACCACCGCCCAAGCAACCGCAGTGGCGGCTGTGGCCCCGGCATGGACGACGTACCACCTGGACAACACGCGTGCCGCCAACGACACCACGGAGCCGAGCGCCTCTGGCGTTTCCACCGCCTGGACCACGGCGACGCTCGACGGCCAGCTCTATGCCACGCCGCTTTTGCTCGGCGGAGCGGTCTACGTCGCCACCGAGAACGACACCATCTACGCGCTCAACACGTCGACCGGTGGTGAGCTTTGGCACAGCCATGTCGCCACGCCGGAGAGCGCCGGCAACCTGCCATGCGGGAATGTGTCGCCGAACGTCGGCATCACCGGCACGCCGGTGATCGACGTCAATGGCGACGGCGGCAACGGCGTCATCTTCGCGGTCGCCATGACCTACGAGCCGCACTACCGGCTCTACGGCGTCGACCTCGTCACGCACCTGGTCGTCTTTAACTCCATCATCGACGCCGGCGACATCCTGATCGAAGGACAGCGCGGCGCCCTCGCGCTCGCATCCGGCAACGTCTATGTCCCGTTCGGGGGTCGGGCGGGGGATTGCTACGACGGCTCGACGCCCTACTACGGCATCGTCGAGCGCATCCCGACCAACGGCGCCGCGCACACCTCCTGGCACCCCGCGAACACGGAGGCCTCCGGCATCTGGGCTCCGGGCGGCGAGTCGGTCGACGTGTCGGGCAACGTGTATGTCGCGACCGGGAACGGCATCGGACCCGGCAGCGAGAGCGTCTTCAAGCTGACACCGACGCTTGGCGTCCTGGGCCAGTGGCGTCCTTCCAACGCGCAGACTCTCGACGCCACCGACCAGGACGTCGGTTCGATCAGCCCCGGCCTGATCGGCGGTGGCAACGTGTTCCAGAACGGCAAGTTCGGCCACGGCTTCGTGCTCGGTCCGGCCCTGGCACAGGTGACTCTAGACCCCGGCGCCACGACATGCGGCGGCGTGACGAGCGACGCGTCCTTCGGCGCGACGGCCTACGCCGCGCCATACATCTATGTGCCGTGCACCAATGGACTCTTCGCCTTCGACGAGACCACCTTCAGCGCATCGTCAAACCCGGCGTGGCATGCGTTGAGCTCGTTTTCGGGCCCGCCCATCGTGGCCGGCGGCCTCGTGTGGGCGCTGTCGTCAGGCACCCTCTACGGCTTCAACGCGACAACCGGAGCGACAGTGACCAGCATCAGCGTCGGCTCGTTCAGCCGGTTCGAGTCGCCGATCGCCGGCGGCGGCAAGCTCTTCGTCGCCGGGTCGACCTACCTCGAGGCTTTCAACATCCTGACCGGCTGCAGCTCGGCGAGCGTCACGGCCAACCCAGCGACTACGCAGACCGCCGGCCTGGGCGTCGGCTTCAATGCCACGGCCAGTGGAGCGAACTGCGGGACGCCGATCTTCGAGTACTGGATCCAGTACCCGGACGGTGTGTGGCACATGGTCCGTGCGTTCAGCACCGACTCGACTTTCAACTGGTCGACAGCCGGCCTGCGTCCGGGGCAATACGTGGTTCATGTCTGGGCGAACGAGCAGGGTGACCAGACGGCCACGTTCGAGGCATACGGCAGCCTCACCTACACGCTCACAGGATGCGCGACCGCGGGACTCAGCGCGGCGCCGCCATCGCCGTCGCCTCGCGGCGGGCAAATCGTGTTCACCGGAAGCTCCACCGGGTGCCCGAATCCTGTCTACGAGTTCTGGCTCCAGTATCCGAACGCCACCTGGGTCATGGTGCAGCCGTTCGGACCGCTGACGACCTGGACCTGGAACGACGCGAAATATCCGACCGGCACGTACACGGTCCACGTGTGGGCGAACCAGACCGGTAGCGACCTGTCGACATGGCAGGCGTTCGGCGAACTGATCTACATGCTGACGGTGCCGCCCAAGTGCGCGACCGCCGCGGTGGCGCCGCCGGCCGTCAGCGCCGACGCCGGAACCACGGTGTCGCTGACGGGAAGCTCCACGGGATGCCCCAACCCGCTCTACGAGTGGTGGGTCCAGTACCCGAACAGCGTCTGGTATTTGAAGCAGGGGTTCGGCGGCTCGAGCTTTGACTTCAGCACCGCCAGCCTGGCGCCGGGTGCGTACACCGTCCACGTCTGGGCAAACCAGACCAGCGACTCGCTCGCGAGCTGGGAGGCCTATGGGACGAGCGTCGTCACGTTGACCGGCTGCACGTCGGCGTCGTTGTCACCGCCCTCCGGCAGCTCGACGGTCGGCACGCCGGTCATGTTCAACGCGACGTCGAGCGGGTGCGCGACACCGGTGTACGAGTTCTGGCTCCAGTACCCCGACGGCACGTGGCACCTCATGCAGGGCTTCAGCAATGGAAGCGCGACGTGGAACTGGAACACCAACGGCTTCCCGAAGGGCAATTACGTCGTCCACGTGTGGGCGAACAGCCAGGCATCGGACTACAGCACGTGGCAAACGTACGGGTCCGCGACCTACACGCTGACCTAGCGGCGAGGCTTCGGCGCGCGGCCGCGGTCGCGGCCGCGGTCGTGGTTCTCGCGGGCGTCACGGGCGTCGCCGGGGCGAGGGCCGCCCACGCCGCGCCGGCGCCGTTGCCGAACAGCCGTCTCGAGTTCGGGCTGAGCAATTTCAACGTCCGCTGGTTGACGGGCAGCGGCGTGCCGTGGGGCTACCGCTTCACGTACCTCGCGGGCGGCGTGAACACGAGCAACCCCTGGCCGAACTGGCAGGACCCGTCGCTGCCGCCGGGCCAGTTCGCGGTCGACTATATGAACGCGAGCACGACGGCGCCGGCGGCCTATATTCCCGTCTTCACCTACTACGAGCTTCTGCAGTCGAACCCAAGCGTCGGCAGCAGCGAGTCGGACCGCGACTTCAGCAACCTGAACAACGCGTCGACGATGGCCGCGTATTACGCCAACTTCAAGCTCCTGATGCAAAAGGCCGGCGCGTACGGCAAGCAGGTCGTCGTCCATGTGGAACCGGACTTCTGGGGTTACATGCAGCAGCGCGCCGCTGGTGTGGGCGCGAGCTCGATCACGGCCAAAGTCAGGTCGTCTGGGTTCGCCGAGGCGGCCGCATTCACGGACGACCTTGTGGGCTTCGCCGCCGCGCTCAAGTACCTGCGTGACACATACGCGCCCAACGTAGTTCTGGCGCTGCATGCCTCCATGTGGTCGTCGAGCATCGACATCGCCAGCGACACCAGGTCGAACATCGATGCGCGCACGGAGGCGGACAAGACCGCGGCCTTTGTGAATTCGGTCGGCACTTGGGACGCGGTCTTCAATGACGTCGACGACCACAACGCGGCGTGGTGGGAGCTCGCGAGCTGCGGCTCGCCCCCATGCGTGAGCCAGTGGTTCACGCACTGGTGGGACCCGGGCAACGTCAGGTTCCCGAACTTCGCCCGCTACCTGGCGTGGGTCGACGAGTTGCACATCAAGACGGCGCGGCCGCAGGTCGTGTGGCAGGTGCCGATGGGCAACCAGTACTTCCTGACGATGAACAACACCTGCAACCACTATCAGGACAACGTCGCGCCCTACTTCATCAGCCACGCATCAGACCTGTTTAACGCGGGCCTGGTCGCGGTGCTGTTCGGTCCGGGCAACGACTGTCAGACGACGAACGAGGACGCCCTGCCCGATGGTGTCACGAACAACGGAGGGCGTCCGACCACCGACATACTCGGCGGCTGCAGCGCGTGCAACGTGAACACATCCGTGTGGCCCGACGACGACGGCGGCTACCTGAGGATCTTCGTCGGCCAGTACTACTCGGGGTGCAAGTCCGCGTCGCTGTCGTCAGACCTGGTCTCGCCGCAACAGCGTGGCGCCGTGGTCACGTTGAGCGCCGGCTCGAGCGGATGCGCCAGTCCGCTTTACGAGTTCTGGCTGCAGTCGCCGGACGGAAGGTGGAGCATGATCCAGGGCTTCGGCGCCTCGAGCACCTGGGCCTGGGACACCAGGACCTATCCCGCCGGCAACTACGTGGTCCACGTCTGGGCCAACCAGGCGGGGAGTTGGACCGGGAGCTGGCAGGCGTTTGGCGAGCTGAGCTTCACCCTCAACCCAGCGCCGCCCTGCGCGAGCGCGAGCATCTCGCCCGGGACGCCTATCCAGGCCGCGGGCACGGCGGTAGGGCTGAGCGCGGCCTCGGCCGGCTGCCCCTATCCGCGTTACGCCTACTGGGTGCAGATGCTGGACGGGAAGTGGTACCTGAGGCGGCCCTTCAGCAGCGACCCGAGCTGGAGCTGGGACACCACCGGCCTGTACCCGGGCACCTACAGGATCCACGTCTGGGCCAACCAGGCGGGGGACTCGACGGCGAGCTGGGAGGCCTGGGGCGGAGCCACAGTGACCCTGAGTGGCTGCAGCTCGGCCACGATCGCTCCCTCGAGCCTGAGCCAGGAGACGGGCTCGACCGTCAACCTGGGGGCGAGCTCGGCCGGCTGCCCGAGCCCCGCCTACGAGTACTGGGTTCAGTACCCCAACGGCAGCTGGTACCTGGAGCGGGGCTTCAGCTCGGTCTGGAGCTGGGCCTGGGAAACCACCGGGCTGGCGCCGGGGACCTACACGGTCCACGTCTGGGCCAACCAGCAGGGCGCAGGGACGGCGAGCTGGGAGGCCTGGGGCGGGGCGACGGTGACGCTCAGCGGCTGCACCTCGGCTACGGCCAGTCCCGCCAGCGGCAGCGCGGAGGTGGGGGCGCAGGTCGGTTTCAGCGCCACCTCGCTAGGCTGTTCTGACCCGGTGTATGAGTTCTGGCTCCAGTACCCGGACGGGAGCTGGCATCTGATGCGCGGCTTTGGCGCGGCGAGCTGGACCTGGAGCACCGCGGGTTGGGCGAGGGGCACCTACCACCTCCACGTCTGGGCCAACCAGCGCGGGGCGGACACGAGCGCCTGGGAGGCCTACGGCTCGGCGACCTATACGCTTACGTAACGAGGCCGCGGTGCCGACGGGGCTGGATGTGTAGAGTGGTCGCTCCACGCTCTTGCCAATGCCCTTGCAACGCCATCGACTCTGGTTCACGCCCGCGCTCGCATCCCTCGTCTTTCTCGGTGCAGCGACAGACGCGCTAGCTGTCGGCGAGCCGCATCCGATCGTGATGCAGCAAGCCGCGCAGCAGGTCGCGACGGCTCCAGTCATTACTCCGCGCACGGGGGGCGCGGCCGCCATCGCCGCACCGCTGCAGTCGTCGGCATCCGCAAGCGCGCTCAGGCGCGAGGTGTTTGGATTTGCGTTGGCGAGCAGCCTCAGCGACATGACGGTCGGATATCCGAGCTGGGATTTCTCGCTGCTCAGCACCGTCGCGTTCTTCGGCGTGCATGTCAACGACGACGGATCGCTCGCCAACGACAGCGGGTGGACGGTCTGGAACTCGAGCCAGCTCACCAACCTGGTCACCACGGCCCACGCCAACGGGACGAAGGTCGTCCTCACGGTCATCCTGCAGGACTTCGGCGCGGGCACCCCTCACATGTGCGCGGGCCTGACGAACCGCGCGACGACCGTGCCGAAGGTCGCCGGCGAGGTCGCGGCCAAGGGGGTCGACGGCGTCAACCTCGACTATGAAGGTCTCAACGGCACGTGTCCGAACGGTTCCACCGCGCGGTCGATGATGACCGCGCTCGCGCACGACATGCGTACAGCTCTTCCGACCGGCTCGTACCTGTCGGTCGACACCTACGCGAGCTCGGCGTCCGACTCGTTGGGCTTCTTCGATGTCGCGGGCCTCAACGCTTACGTCGACTCCTTCTTCGTCATGGCTTACGACCTCGAGTACTCGAACTATCGGCGCTCGCCGCTAAGCTGCACCTCGTTCTGTCTCGGCCCGACGGCGCCGCTGAGCGGCTATTACTACAACGACACGACGACCGCTTCTCAATACATCGGCACGGTGCCTGCCGCAAAGGTGATCCTCGGCGTCCCCTATTACGGCCGCAAGTCGTGCGTCGCGTATCCCCAACCAAATGCATACCCGTCGGGCGTCGTGACCGCCGACACGTATCTCGACGCAAGCGCCGAGTCGAGCCAGCCGCAGGTCCAGACCAACAGCTTCACTGCGCATCGCGACCCCAACGACCCGAATGGTCAGGAGCGATGGGACTCCTGGTTCAACACCCAGCTGAACTGCTATCGCGAGCTGTACTGGGATGACGTCGTGTCGCTCGGCAAGAAGTACGACCTCGTCAATGCCGACGGTCTGCGCGGAGTCGGTATCTGGAATTTGAATTACGGCGGTGGGGCGCCGGAGCTGTGGTCGGCGCTGCACGACCACTTCATCGCGTGCGACACCGCGGGTCTGACGTCAGACCTCGCCTCGCCGCAGCAACGTGGGGCGCTGGTCACTTTTACCGCGACCTCGACTGGATGCGCGAATCCGCAGTACGAGTTCTGGCTGCAGTCGCCGAACGGACTCTGGACCATGACCCAGACGTTCAACTCCGCGGCCGTGTGGAAGTGGGACACGAGCGCCTATCCAGCCGGCAACTACGTCATACACGTGTGGGCGAACCAGCGGGGCGGTTCGACCAGCACCTGGCAGGCGTATGGGGAACTGAAGTTCACGGTGAATCCGTCGCCGCCCTGCGCATCTGCGAGCGTCAGTCCCTCGACAGTCACGCAGTCGGCAGGGACGGCGGTGGCGCTGAGCGCGAGCTCGAGCGGCTGTCCCTACCCGCGCTACGCCTACTGGGTCCAGTACCCCGACGGCGGCT
>DATEGB010000048.1:0-19896 GCA_035280365.1 Candidatus Dormiibacterota bacterium
GAGACCGGGCGTTTGCTCGACGCGTCGCGGGTCGCCGAGACCGCCGCCGAGCATGAGCTGGCGCGGCTGGAACGTGACGCCGACGACGCGGAGGGGCGCGCCACCCTGCTCGCAGGCGAGCTCGAACGGCTGACGCTCGAGGCGGCCGCGCGGCGCTCGTTGCGCCAGGACCGCGAGCGCTGGCGCGAGCGCATCGACTCGCTGCGGCGGCAGAACGCGCTCGTCGAGGAAGACGTCGCGCGGTTGCGGGCAGCCTGCCAGGACCGGAAGGCGCAGCTGGACGAAGCTCAGCGCGCCGCCGAAGCCGCCGCCGAGTCGCTGCCGCCGCTCCGTGCGGCTGCTGACGCGGCGCGGAAGGCGCTCGCCGGCGCGGAGCACGAGGCGCCTGACGACGAGGCTGAGATGGCCGAGACGGCGCGCAAGCTCGTCGCCCTCGAGGAGGCCCGCATCGACGCGCGGCTCCGCGCCGGCAACCTCGAGGGCAACCTCGAGCTCATCGCCCGCGAGGCCGAGCTGCTCCAGGCCCGGATGGACGAGATCCGCTCCCGCTTGCCCGACGGGATGGCCCCCGAAGAGATACCTGGGGGCAAGTCGCGAGAGCGCGAGATGCGCGCGCTGGAGCGCCGCCTGGAGGAGATTGGTCCGACGAACGAGCTCGCCGGGGCGGAGTGCCGCGAGCTGGAGGAGCGCTACGAGAACCTGGCGACGCAGCTCGAAGACATCACGGCCGCGCGCGCCGACCTCGAGGACCTGATCACGAAGCTGCGCCAGGAGGAGGAGTCGCGTTACGAGGCGGTCTTCGGCGCGGTGGCGGCGAACTTCCACGAGTACTTCTCGGAGCTGAACCCTGGCGGCCGCGCGACGCTGCGCCACGCCGAAGGCGACGAGGGACCCCGCACCGGCGTCGAGATCCTCGTCCAGCCGCCGCGCAAACGGCTGCAGAACGTGACGCTCCTCTCCTCGGGCGAGCGTTCCCTGGCCGCGCTCGCGCTGGTGCTGGCCCTGGACGAGGTGAACCCGAGCCCGTTCACGATCCTCGACGAGGTGGACGCCGCCCTCGACGACGCCAACGTCGACCGGTTCGGCCAGATGGTCGCGCGTCTGGGCGCGCAGCGCCAGTTCCTGGTCATCACGCACAACCACGTGACCATGTCGTACGCGTCGACGCTGTACGGCGTCCACCTCGACGAGAGCGGGTCGTCGCACCTCGTCTCGGTGCGGCTCGACGACGTGCGCAAGCCGGCGTCCCGCGCCGCAAGTACGCTTCATGCAGGCTGAGCCAAGAGCCACGTAACTTCTGGAGTCGCGTCGGAGAGCGCACTCGCAGCGTCCTGCGCGCGCTCGGCCCACCCCTGGCCGCCGGCTTCTACGACGAGCTCGAAGAGGTCCTCGTTGCCGCCGACGTCGGACCGGCGATGGCCGAGCGAATGGTCATCGCAGTGCGCGCGAGGGCGCCGCGCACGCGGGCGGAGGCGGCCGGCGCCCTGGCATCGGCCGCGGCGGAAGCCATGTCGAGTAGGCCGCGCGAGCTCATCCTCACGGGCGACCCAGCCTGCATCCTCGTCTACGGCATCAACGGAGCCGGCAAGACCACGACCGCGGGCAAGCTCGCCCACCGGCTCAGAAGCAAAGGCCGCAAGCCGCTGGTCGTCGCCGCCGACACCTACCGCGCCGCCGGCATCGAGCAGATGGTCGCGTGGGCCGAGCGCGCGCAGGTGCCGCATTTTGCCGGCGCGATGGGCGCCGACCCGGCGTCGGTGGTGTTCGAGGGAGTGCAGCTCGCGCGCGGCCGTGGCCTGGACGTCGTCATCGCCGATACCGCGGGCAGGTTGCAGTCGCAGCGCAACCTCCTCCAGGAGCTGGCCAAGGTCGGCCGCGTGACGTCCAGGGCGGTGGACGGCCAACCGTACGAATCGCTGCTGGTCCTCGACGCCGTGCTCGGGCTGGCCAACCTGGTCCAGGCGCGCGAGTTCAACAAGGCGATCCCGATGAGCGGCATCGCCCTCGCCAAGCTGGACAGCAGCGCCAAGGGGGGCGCCGTCATCGCCATCGAGTCCGAGCTCGACGTCCCGGTGAAGCTCGCGGGAGTGGGGGAGGAGGTCGAAGACCTCGAGCCGTTCGACCCGCGAGCGTTCGTGCGCGCGATATTTCACCCGTGATCGCGGACCCGCACTGCCACACGCTCGCCTCGGATGGCATGGTCACCGCGCATGAGCTCGTCGAGGCCGCCGCCGCGGCCAGGCTCGACCTGATCGCGATCACCGACCACGACACCATGGCCGAAGCCCTGGGCCAACACTCCGGCGTCACGGTGGTTCCTGGCGAGGAGATCACCACGAGGTGGCCGGGCCAGACGCACATCGTCGGCTGGTTCCTGCGCGAGCCGGTGCGCAGCGGGATGTCGATCGAAGACACGGTCGCGGCCATCCACGACCAGGGCGGCCTCGCGGTGATCCCGCACCCTTTCATGCCGACCTATTTCGGCTCCATCCAGCCGGCGATGCTGCGCCGGCTCATCGAGAAGCACCCGATCGACGCGATCGAGATGATGTCGACCGTGCCAACGGGGGCGCGCCGGCGGAGGCAGCTCGACGAGTTCTATGCCGCAAATCGCGAGCGACTCGGTGCGGCCGTGGGCTCGAGCGACTGCCACTTCGGCGCGCACGACATCGGCGTCGTGGTCACGCGCTACGAAGGCGACTTCCGCACCGCGGTGGAGCGGAGGACGACGTCGCCCGCGCGTCTGCGGGACAGGAACGTGCCCGCGGGCGCAGCGGTGCGCCAGCAGTGGCGGTCGCTCGTGCAGCTACCGCTGAGACGATTGAGCGGTCAGCTCTAGCAGCGCCTCGTGCACCGACGGCGCGCCCGCGACGATGTCGCCTGTCTCGATCCACGAGTCTCCGCCAGACCAGTCGGTGACGCGGTCGCCGGCCTCCAGCACGAGCAAGGCGCCGGCCGCGACGTCCCAGGTGTTGAGCCCCAGCTCGAAGAAGCCGTCGAACGTGCTCGCGGCGGTCCAGGCCAGGTCGAGCGCGGCCGCGCCCGCGCGGCGCAGGTCCTCGAAACGCGCCAGCGCCGCCTCCATCACCGGGAGGTAGCGCGCCAGCAGCGCCTTGTTGCGGAAGGGGAAGCCGGTTGCGACCACCGCGCCCGGCGGCTCGATCCCGCGGTGCTGCGGAAGTCGCTCGCCGTTGCGGAAGGCGCCCTGACCGCGCGCCGCCGAGAACTCGAGCTCGAGATAGGGCGCGAGCACGACGCCGAGCACGGGCATGCCGTCCTCCAGCAGGGCGACCGACACGCCCACAGTGGGAAAGCCGCGCGTGAAGTTCGTCGTCCCGTCGAGCGGGTCGACCGCCCACATCGTCGAGCCACGCGTGCCGCCGCCCTCCTCGGCCAGGACGGCGACGCCGGGCGCCTCGCGCGCGAGCACTTCGAGGATGGCCGCCTCGGAGCTGCGATCTGTCGCGGTGACGTAGTCGCCGCGTCCCTTCAGCTCCACCGCCGCGCCGGGGCGCCGAAGACCGGCCTCGAGGAGTACTGCCGCGCCGGCGCGCGCGGCGCGCAGGGCAACCGGCAGCAACCCTGCCGTCAGGTGGCCCTGTCTTCGAGGCCGAGGCCGAACATGGCCTCGAGGTCGTGCGCCGAGAACTGCTGGAAGGCGACCATCGTCTGCGTGCGCTCGACGTCTTTCAGTCTCGTCAGGTGATGGGTCACGACCTTGGCCAGGTCGTCGTGCTCGCGCACGCGCACGATGGCGACGAAGTCCCACTCGCCCGTGACCGTGTAGACCTCGGCCACGCCCTCGACGTCGGCAAGCTCGGGACCGAGGCGGGTGAGGCCCTCACGAGTCGACTTGACCAGGATGAACGCGGTCAGCATGCGACGGCCGCGCCCAGCGAGCGCCCGTAGGCCCAGACGTCCATGTCCCCATACTCCAGGCCGTGCGACCCGAGGATCGTGCAGATGTGCGTGCGGTGGTCGTTGCCGTGGTGCAGCGCCTGGAGCAGGACGACCCAGGCCGCCAGGCGCGAGTAGTTCTTGAGTCGCTCCGGCGCGATGTCTTGCTCGGCGGTGACCGTCGCCGCCAGCTCGATCAGGCGATCGCCGCTGCTCTCGGCCTCATTGCGCAGCGCGGCCAGGCCTGGGAACTCGCTCTGCTCACCGATCCGCGGCTCGGTCCCGGTCAGGCGCCGAATGTATCGTTGCTCCGCGCCCAGCAGGTGGAGGAACGTGTCGGCGATCGTTCCGTAGGTCCCGCCGGCCGTCAGGCCAAGCTGCTCCTCCGAGAGACGTGCGCACGCATCGAGGAGGTGCAGGTTGGCCCACCTGTGGTACTGAAATCCCTTGACCAGCAGCGTCTCGGCCATCGGCCGATTCTAGATCGCTGCTAGACTGTCAAGGAATGTCCCTTGACACTCTCCAGGCCCGCGGGCGGACGCTCGCCCTCTACGAGCGCTACGGGGCGCTCCTTACCGAGCACCAGCGCGAGGTGGTCGACCTGTACCTGCGCAGCGACTGGTCGCTGGCCGAGATCGCGGCGCACCAGAGAACGTCCCGCGCCGCGGTGCACGACATCGTCCGCCGCTCGTCGAAGGCGCTGCAGGACTACGAGAAGCGACTTGGTTTGCTGGCGGAAGAGGCGCGGCGGC
Source organism: Candidatus Dormiibacterota bacterium (assembly GCA_035280365.1). GTDB lineage: Bacteria > Chloroflexota > Dormibacteria > Dormibacterales > Dormibacteraceae > 40CM-4-65-16. Next base: position 4,650 of record DATEGB010000048.1, read on the forward strand.
GGCGCGAGATCCAGGCCCTCAAGCGGCAGATCGCGCGTCTCGAGGGAAACGTCTAGATGTTCGAGGCCCTTTCCGAGCGGCTGAGCGCCGCCCTCAATAAGATCAGCGGCCGCGGCGTGCTGCGGAACGAGGACGTCGACGCCGGGCTGCGCGAGGTGCGCCTGGCGCTGCTCGAGGCCGACGTCAACTTCAAGGTCGTCAAGGAGTTCGTGGCACGGGTGCGGGCGCGGCTTGCCGGCACCGAGATCTCGCCCGGCCTGACAGCACCCCAGACGGTCGTCAAGGCCGTCCACGACGAGCTCGTCGAGCTACTCGGCGGCAACGCTGAAGGCCTTCGCTACGCCTCGCGGCCGCCGACCGTCCTCATGCTCGTCGGGCTGCAGGGCTCAGGCAAGACAACGACCGCGGTCAAGCTCGCGCTCCTGGCCCGCCGCGACGGACACCGACCGATCGTGGTCGGACTTGACCGAAGACGCCCCGCCGCCATGGAGCAGCTGAGGATTCTCGCCGAGCGAAACCAGGTCCCGTTTTCGACTGACGTGCCCAGGGATGGCCGGGAGGATGTCGTGATCCTGGACACCGCGGGTCGGCTGCACGTCGACGAGGAACTCATGGGCGAGCTGACCCAGCTCAAGTCGCGGGTACCGGTCACCGAGACGCTGCTCGTCGCCGACTCGATGACGGGCCAGGAGGCAGTCAGGGTGGGGGAGGCGTTCGGCAAGGCGGTGGACGTCGACGGAGTGATCCTCACCAAGCTCGACGGCGACGCGCGTGGCGGCGCCGCGCTGTCCCTGCGTGTCGCGACCGGCGAACGCATCCGCTTCGCGGGCACCGGAGAGAAGCCGGCCGACCTCGAGGTGTTCCACGCTGAACGCATGGCATCGCGGATCCTCGGCATGGGCGACGTGGTCACCCTGATCGAGAAAGCTGAACGTGCGGTGGGCATGGAGAAGGCCGCCGAGGTGGAAAAGCACCTCCGCGCCGGCCAGCTGAGCTTCGACGACTTCCTGGCCCAGATCCGCCAGCTGCGCGCCATTGGCTCGCTGGAGTCGATGCTCGAGATGGTGCCTGGCGGCGGCGCCCTGAAGGGCCGGCTGAGCGGAGCCGACACGGACAGGGAGATGAAGAAAATGGAGGCGATCATCCTGTCGATGACGCCACGGGAGCGTGCGCATCCCGAGGTCCTCGACGGCGCGCGCAGGCGGCGGATCGCTCGCGGCAGCGGCGTGCTGCCCGCCGACGTCAACCGGCTGCTCAAGGCGCGCGAGGCGATGCAGAAGCTCGCGAAGCAGTTCGGCGCGGTCAACCGGAAAGGCAGGTTCGCCTTCCCCTAAGCGCGGATTCAAAAAGGAGGCGCAGGTTGGTAAAGATCAGGTTGAGGCGGATGGGGGCGAAGAAGCATCCCTTCTACCGCCTAGTGGTGGCGGACGCGCGCTCGCCGCGCGACGGCCGCTTCATCGAGCACCTTGGTTACTACGACCCGATGACCGAGCCGGTGCAGGTCAAGATCGACGTGGACAAAGTGAAGAAGTGGCTGCAGCAGGGCGCCCAGCCGAGCGAGGCGGCGCGCAGTCTCTTGAAGCGGGAGGGAATCCTTGAGCGACGTGCAGAGAAATCGACCCCCTCGGCGTGACTTTCGGCGCGGCGGAAGCGGTGGCGGATTCAACCGGGGCGGCGTGTACCGGCGTGGCGACCGGCCGATGTCCGGAGGTCCCAGCATCGACTACCGCGCGCTGGTCGAGTTCGTGGCGAAGTCCCTCGCGGAGAAGCCCGACCAGGTCTCCGTGGAAGCCTTCGAGCGCGGCGGCGCGACCGTCGCCATCAAGGTGAAGCTCGCCGACGAGGACATCGGGCGCTTCATCGGCAAGGCCGGGCGCAACATCGAGGCGATCCGGACGCTGGTCCGGGTCGCGTCGTCACGCGACCGCGGCAAGCGCGTCTTTGTCGACCTGGCCAACCCTTCGCTCTCCTCGTCCCCTCACGGGGCGTCGCGGAGCCGTCACTCCGGCGCCGAGCGGCAGGGGCCCCCGCGAACTCACGGCGAAGCCTCCGAGTTCGCGGGGTGAAAGGTTCGGGCATGATCCGAGTCGGGCAGGTTGTGGGGGCGTATGGAGTCGAGGGCGCTGTAAAGGTGCAGCCCTTGACAGACTTCGGCGACAGGTTCGACCCGGGAGCGAGCATCGTGCTCGACGGCTGCGCGCGCCAGGTGGAGTGGAGCCGCGATGGGCACCCGGGCCTCGTGGTCAAGCTGCGCGGCATCGACAACCGGACGTTGGCGGAGCTGGTTCGGGGCCGGTACCTCGAGGTGCCGGACGGGGAGATGCGCGAGCTGGAGCAGGGCCGGTTCTACCACCGGCAGGTCATCGGCCTGGCCGTGATCACGCCGGCGGGCCGGCGGGTCGGGGTCGTCGAAGAGGTCCTGGAGCGGCCGGCGAACGACGTGTGGGTCAGCCGCGACGGCACGATCGAGCACCTCATCCCGGCGACGAAGGACGCCATCGTCGAGGTCGACGTCGTCGGCGGGCGCGTCGTCGTCGCGGACTGGGTTTTCGAGTTCGAGGAGGCGCGCGACAAAGACTGATGCGCTTCGACGTCGTGACCATCTTTCCGGCCATGTTCGGCCCTGTGTTCCAGCAGGGCGTGATCGGACGCGCCATCGAGCGAGGGGTCATCCAGCTGCGCGCCCACGACCTGCGCGACTACACGCATGACCGCCACCGCCAGGTGGACGACATGCCGTTCGGGGGCGGACCGGGGATGGTGATGAAGCCGGAGCCGGTGGTCGAGGCGGTGGAGGCGCTGCGGGCGTCAAACCCCGGACCGGTGGTCCTGATGGAGCCGTGGGGCGACCGCCTCGACCAGCGCTTGGCCGAGGAGCTGTCGCGTGAGCCCGGTCTCATCATCGTCTGCGGCCGTTACGAGGGCATCGACGACCGCGTGCGGACCGCGCTGCAGGCGCGGGAGATCTCGATCGGCGACTACGTGGTGAGCGGAGGCGAGATCCCCGCCATGGTCCTGGTCGACGCGGTGGCGCGGCTCGTGCCGGGCGTGGTGGGCCATCCGGGCTCGCTGGCGCAAGACACGTTCGGACAGGCCGGCTTCGACGCCGAGATGACGGGTTGGCCGCAGTTCACTCGCCCGGCGGAGTTCAGAGGCATGACCGTGCCCGACGTCCTGCTCTCGGGCGATCACGCGCGCATCAAGCAGTGGCGCAGGCAGCAGGCGGCGCAGAGGCACGTTGCACATTCCAAGGAGTTGAAGAAGTCATGAACGTGATCGAGCAGCTCGAGAAGGAGCAGCAGAAAAAGAAGACGCCCGCCTTGCGTGCGGGCGACACGGTGCGGGTCCACGCCAAGGTCGTCGAGGGCACGCGCGAGCGCATCCAGGTGTTCGAAGGCACGGTGATTCGTGTCACGGGCGGTGGCCTGCGCCGCAACTTCACCGTCCGCCGCGTCACGCACGGCGTGGGCGTGGAGAGGACTTTCATGGTCCACTCACCGCGCATCGACAAGATCGACGTGCTGCGCCACGGCGACGTGCGCCAGGGCCGCCTGTACTACCTGCGCGGCAAGGTCGGGCGCGAGGCGAGGATCCGCGAGCGCCGGCGCCTGGTCGCGGAGGGTGCTGAGGCGGAAGAGCCCGAGGAAGAAGAGCAGGAGGCGGTCGAGGCTGGCGAAGCCGAAGAGGGCGAAGAAGCCTGACCCCTGGGAGATCAGCCTGTTAAGCGACTGGCGATCGAGACAGACGCTCATTACTCTCGACTAATGCGTCCCCAGCTCTGGAAGTTCGAGCGCCGCGCCCAGGCGATGGGTTACGAGGTCGTGGCCGGCGTGGACGAGGTAGGCATGGGTCCGCTCGCCGGTCCGGTCGTGGCCGGCGCGGTGGTGCTGCGCCTCGGCGACCGCATCCCCGGCCTTAACGACTCCAAGCTCATGACCGCCGACGAGCGGGAGCGCGTGGACAGGATCATCCGGCGGCGCGCCATCGCGGTCTCGCTGTGCGCCGTCGACCACACGCAGGTGAACACGCTCGGCCTCTATGGAGCGCGCAAGCTGGCGCACGCAGGCGCGGTCGCGGGACTGAGCGTCAAGGCCGAGTACCTGCTCATCGACGCCTTCGACGTGCCGGACGCGCCCCTGCCGCAGCTGGCGGTGGTACGAGGGGACAAGATCTGCGCCTCGATCATGGCCGCAAGCATCGTCGCCAAGGTCGCGCGCGACCGGACGATGATCGAGTACGACCGGCTCTACCCCGGCTGGGGTTTTGCCGAGCACAAGGGTTACGCCACTCCGTCGCATCGCGCCGCGATCCGGCGACTCGGCCCGAGCCCGATCCACAGGACGTCTTGGGCGCCGTTCCGCGTCTCCGAGCTGCTCGAGGCCCAGCCGAGCTAGGCCGCGCCGGCGAGCGGGCCGCCGCGGAGTTTCTCCGCCGGCGGGGCTACGAGGTCGTTGGCGCGGGATTCCTGGCCAGGCGTGGAGAGCTGGATCTCGTCTGCCGCCAGGGCGACGAGCTCGTGGTCGTCGAGGTCAAGACGCGGGCTGGCCACCGGTTCGGCACGCCGCTCGAAGCCGTGGGCACGCGCAAGCGGCGAGCGCTTGCGGCCGCGGCGGCGGAGTATCGGGCGCTGGCCGAATGGCGTGGGCCGATTCGCTTCGCGGTGGTCGGCGTGACGCTGCGCGACGACGGCGGCTTCGACCTGGAGCTCATCGAAGAACCCTTTTAGAGACGAATTAATGGGCCTGGCGCCTTGTGTTTGCGAACACAATTTCGTATACTTGAGTCGTGCTGCAACTGCTCACCGCCGAGGTGCCTCAGACCAGGGACGAGATCGAGTTCGAGCTCCTGCGCGTCCGCGGTGAGATCGAGATTCGCGAGCTCTACTTCTCCCGCCTCGCGGCGGCGCTGCGAGCTCTCGACCTGGACGACGAAGGCGAGCAAGAGCAGTCGACCGTCGACTGGCTGCGCCACAACTGCCGGCTGACCCAGCCAGTCGCAGTCGACCGGGTGCGCATCGGCGAGAAGCTGGCGGTGATGCCGGCGACCGAGAACTGCCTGTACACGGGTGAGGTCGGCATCCAGCACCTCGCGGTCATGGCCCGAACGGCGGCGGCGATCGGGGAAGGTTTCGATGAGAGCAAGCTCCTGCCGCTGGCCAAGAAGCACTCGCCGGGCCGCTTCCATCACGAGTCGCTGCACTACCGACACTCGCTGAAGCCCAAGGAGGTCGCGGCCGAGCAGGCCCACCTGGCCGAGAACCGCAGCCTGTCCTTGAGCACGGCCGAGGACGGCTGTCTGCTGCTCAACGGCGTCCTCGACCCGGTCGCCGGCGCCGAGGTGCGGACCGCGTTGGAAGCGCTTGCCAGGCCGCTGGGGAAGGACGACCATCGCGTCCGCGAAAAGCGGCTGGCCGACGCGCTGCACGAGGCGTTGACCCGCGGCGGCAACGTGAAGGTGCAGATGCAGGTGACCAGCTCGGTCGAGACCCTGCTCGGTCTGCTCGGGGCGCCCGGCGCCGAGAACGAGTTCTCGCTGCCCATCTCCTCCAGGACGGTCGAGCGCTGGGCCTGCGACTGCTCGCTCACCCGCGTCCTCATGCAGGACTCGGTCGTGGTCGACGTCGGACGTTCGCAGCGGGTCATTGCCGGCCCCAAGCGCCGGGCGCTGATCGCCCGCGACAAACACTGCAAGTAGCCAGGCTGCGAGCGCCCCGCGTCGTGGTGCGACGGGCATCACCTCGTTCACTGGATCGACGGCGGAGGCCTCGAGCTCGAGAACATGGTCCTGCTCTGCCGGCGCCATCACTGGATGGCGCACGAGGGTGGATGGCAGCTCGTCAAGACGGACCAGGGCACCCTGCTGCCCATCGCCCCCATGCATGTCTTCGGCTTGCCGAGAGAGCCCGACTAGAGACCCCTGACGAATCTAGCGCCAGTGGCGCCCCAGCTCTGAGGCGTAGCTCTTGCCCAGCGTGTCCGCGCTGCTGAGCAGCCAGTTGTCGAACCGGCGCGTCCCGCGCGGCCGCTCGTGCGACACGAGCAGCTCCTGCATCAACCCCTGGAGCTCTGGCTCGTTGAGCATCACGTCGCCAACAAACCGGTTGATCAACTTCACCGCACGCAGCGCCGCGCGCGGAGACATGTAGACGAACCTCGGATGCCGGCCGACCGCGATGGCGATCGACTCCAGCATCTCGCTGTAGAACACGATCTCCGGTCCTGCGGCGTCAACGACAACGTTCTCAGCCTGCTCCGCGGCCCACGTCGCGATCTCCGCTACGTCCTCGCCCGCCACGGGCTGGAGCCGATAGTCGCCGCGGCCCGGGATGCCGATGATCGGAAACCGCCGCAGCAGCCAGGCGATGTTGTTCAACAAGATGTCGCCCTGACCAAAGATCAAGGTCGGCCGCACGATCGCCCAGCGCAAGCCCGACTCGCGCACCGCTCTCTCGGCCCGCGCCTTGCCCGCGTAGTAGTCCAGGGGAGAGTCCTCGGACGGGTTGCTGACCGAGATGTGCACGAACTTGCGCACGCCGGCGTCCCGCGCGGCGCCCAGCAACATCCGCGTGTTCGCGACCGCGTCGCCGAAGCGCGTCTGCCCGTGGTGGAAGCGGACCCAGTAGGTGTTGTACAGGACGTCGGCGCCGCGCAGCGAATCGACCAGCGCGTCCCGGTCCGTGAACTGCAGCGGCGCGACCTCGGCCTTGATGTCCTCCGCGCCCGGCCGCTGCGGATGATTCGTCAGCGTCTTGATCGGACGTTCCATCGCCATCAGCCGGCGGGCGATGAACCGACCCGTGTAGCTGTAAGCGCCGGTTACAACATCGAAGCTCAAAACGGGAATCGCGTGAGGTCATAGGCCGCCGACCCCGGCCTCACGTGCCCGCTGATCACCACGCGCGGCCGGTGACGCACCGCCTCCGACGGGTCGACCTCCGGCCGCAAACCATTGAAGATCGGGAAGCGCAGCGTGCCGTCGGGCGACCACTCCGAGTAACGGATGCTCACCACGAGCTCCGGCCGCACCCAGTTGACGGGACGCATCATCACGGGCGGCGGGTCGAGCGGCGATTCGTCGGTGGCCAGCGACACGAGCGCGTCGCGAAGCGCCGTCGTGGCCTCGTTGTCGTAGCCGCCGCCGACCGTGCCGCACGGCAGCATGCGCCCGTCCTCGTGATAACCCACGACCAGGGCGTCGAAAGGTTGCGAACCCGTCCAGCCGATGACGACGAAGTCGTCGGACTTGACGGCCTTGACCTTGAGCCAGAACGGGCTGCGCTGGCCCGGGACGTAGGGACTCTGGACGTGCTTGGCCACCACGCCCTCGAGGCCGCGCTCGAGGCAGGCCTCGAAAAGCTCCACGCCGTCCTCTTCGATGTGGTCGGGGACGAAGAGATGGCCGCCGGTCTCGACCGCCTTCGCCAGGCGCGCTCGCCGGCGCAGCACGGGCTGGCGCAGCAGGGGCCGCCCTTCGAGGTAGAGGGCGTCGAAGGCGAGGTAGGCGGTCGGGATCTCGTCGCGCAACCGCGCGCCCGCGGCAAGGCGCTGGCGAAGCCGCGGATAGTCGGGACGGCCGTCGGTGTCGGTGGCGACGAGCTCTCCGTCGATCACGCTCCCGGGCGGAACGCGACGCGCGGCAGCGGCGACCTCGGGGATGTCGGCGGTGATGTCGTTCAGGCTCCGGTCTTTGAGGCTGACGTGGCCGCCCGGGTCGCGGACGAGCATGCACCGCAGGCCGTCCCACTTGACCTCGAACAGGTACTCGGGCGAGCTGAACGGCGCCTCGGCGGACGCGGCCTGCATCGGCCGCACCTCGTCGGGGAAGCTTTCCAGCTCGATCTGGAGCTGGTCACTTTCCTGGTGCACCTCGCCCAGATTACCCAGGGGATCCGGCGAGTGAGGCTTACGAGGCTTTACGCCGCTTCTTGGCCTCGGCGGCCGGTTTCTCGCGCGTCGACCGCTGCTTCTTGGCCTGCTCGACCGACTGGCGCAAGGCTTCCATGAGGTCCATGACCTTCGCCGGCTGGGGCGCCTCGGGGGCCTCTATGACCTGGCCCTCCATCTTGGCGTGGACCACCTTCATGACCGCCTCTTTGTAATCGTCCTTGTACCGCTCGGGGTCGAAGGTGTCGGAGAGGCTCTCGACCAGCGCCTTGGCCATTTCGAGCTCCTTGGGGTTGATCTTGACGTCGCCTTCGAGGCCCTTGAGGCCTTCGGTGGACCGGATCTCGTCCGGCCAGTGAAGGGTGTTCATGATGATTCCCTTGCCGTTCGGGTGAAGGGCGGCGAGGTGCTCCTTGTCGCGCAGCGCGATCTTCGCGATCGCCATCTTGCCGGTCGCCCGCAGCGCCTCGCGCAGCAGGTGGTACGGCTTCTTGCCCAGGTCCTCGGGCTCGACGAAGTAGGCGCTGTCGAAGTACAGCCCGGGCTCGATCTCCTCGACCGGCACGAACTCGGAGATGTCGATGGCGTGCGCGGTCGGAAGAGGAAGGTTGTCGAGGTCCTTGTCGTCGATGATGACGTAGCGGTCCTTGCCGATCTCATAGCCGCGCTTGATCTCGGCGTAGGGCACCTCGTGGTCGCCCTCGGCGCACCAACGCTTGTACGAGATGGGGGAGTTGTGCTCGCCGCACAGCTGGCGAAACGACACCCGCGCCGTCGACTCGGTCGCGTTGTAGAGACGGATCGGGATCGAAACCATCCCGAAAGAGACCACGCCTTTCCACATCGATCGCGGCATGGCGACGCAGTTTACCTCCTATGCACTGGCTTGGCTACTTTTGGTAAGCGGACCGCGGGCATCATCTGCCGACGTCCCGCCTCTGCATCAAGAGTATCGAGCTTCCCACCCCCGCAGCCGCCAGGAGCAGCATTAGGGCGAGGTTGCGGCCGTCGACGCCGGTCAGCAGCGGGGTGCCGAAGAGCTTGAACGCCGACAGCTCCTGCAGCCACAGCGGCAGCTTGAAGATCGTCGCCAGCTCTGTGTCGAGGTAGCTCACGAAGGCGAACGCGCCGACGATGCCGACCGCGGCGCGCGGGTTCCAGGCGGCGAGGATTGAGCCCGCGGCCGCGAAGACGAGCGCGAACGGGACCAGCATCAGTGAGGCCGCCACCAGCCGCCCGACGTTCAGGTCGATGCCCTGCGCGTGCGACGCGAAATAAAGCGCCGCGCCGCTGACGCCAGTCACCATCAGCCCGACGACGACCAGGATAACCATCCTTTCCACAACCACGGCCGCGCGCGAGAACGGCTCGCTCAGCATCATCTCCAGCCGGCCGTCGACGTCCTCCGCCGACCACCGCGCCACGTGCGTGATGGCCAGGCCCGCAAACAACAGCTGGGCGACGTTGAACCACGTGTAGCCGAGCACGGCGGGATATACCTGCTGATGCACGAAGATCGAGAGGTAGGGGAGCAGCGTCGGTATGGACAGCAGCACCTGGACGATCGTGCGTGTCAGAGAGACGAAGACCACCGCCAGGAGCGCCATGCCCACCGCCCAGACCACCACGCCGGCCCGCCTCTCATACACACCTCGGACGACCGGCACCGTCCACAGCGGATTGGTCCTGGCCACGTAACGCGGCGGCGACCTTCGCGCCGGCGGCTGGATGAGCGCTGAGCCCAGGTCGCGCCGGGCGAAGGCGATTGCCGCGATCGCGGACGTGGTGATGGCGATCCCGAGCAGGACGGCAAACGCGCGCGCATCGAAGTAGCCGCCCGGCGGCAGGGGCTGGCTGAGGTCGTAGTAGCGGAACGGCGAAAGCCACCGCCACGTGGTCAGCCACGACAACGTGCGGCTGAAGCTGTTGATGAAGTAAAGGGCGAGCAGGACGACGCCCGCGGCCGCCACCGCGTAGCGGGCCGCGGTCAGCTGCGCCACGAGCAAAGAGATGCCGTAGCAGGCAAGCCCGACGGCCGCGAGCAGCGCGCAGGCCTCCACGGCGCCACGGACTTCGACAGACTCGTGACCGGCGGCGACGCCGACGAGGAGTCCGGCCCCGGCGGCCACCGACGCGACCACGACCGCCATGGCAAAGGCGCCGAGCCGCGAGGTGATGAGTCCAATTCTCGAGATTCCTGTGGCGAGCGTCGACTCGACGATGCCGCGTTCCTCGTCGCCGCGCGCGAAGCCGGTCGCCGAGGCAAGCGCCCACACCACGAACAGGATCATCAACGGGTTGAAGCCGCGGAACTGGACGAATCCGCCCACGGTCGCCGGTGCGATCGGTGGAGGAAAAATTGCGATGAACTGCGACGCGAGGGCTTCCATCGACGCACCGAAAGTCGCGCGCTCGATCGCCGTATGCCCTGCGATCTGGTAGTAGCCCAGCGTCTGGACCAGGATCGCCACGAAGGCGGCGAGCCCGAAGCCGACGACACCCCAACGCCCGAGGCGCAGCGCGAACAGGACCGCGGTCACGAGCTGAGCAGCCTTGGCTTCGGCTCGCTGAAGTAGCTGAGGAAGATCTCCTCGAGGCTCGGTTCGGCGCTGACCAGGTCGGTCACGTGGGCGTCGCGGAGTGAGTCGAGCAACGGTTCGAATGCCCCGCGCACCGTGCACGTGGCCCGGTTGCCTTCGATCCTCACGTCTTCGACACCTTCGGCGTCGCGGATCTTCCTCTCCGGGATTTCCGTGTCTGGCGCGAACTCGATCTCCACCCGGTGGACGCGGATGTGGCGCAGCTCGTCCAGCTGCGCGACGCGGACGAGCCTGCCGTCGCGGACGATGCCGACGCGGTCGCAGACGTGCTCGACCTCGGAAAGGATGTGAGAGGAGAGGAAAACGGTCGCGCCGTCGTCGCGCGTCTCGCGCAGCAGGGCGTAGAACTCCTGCTGGTTCAGGGGGTCGAGGCCGCTCGTCGGCTCGTCGAGGATGAGCAGGTCCGGGCGGTGCATGAACGCGAGGAGGATGACGAGCTTCTGCTTGTTGCCGCTCGAGTACTCGCGAAAGCGGCGGCTCAGGTCGAGCTGGAACCGCTCCGTGATCTCGCGGACGCGGCGGCGGTCAACGCCGCCGCGCATGCCGCCCAGGTAGGCCACGATCTCGTCCCCCGTCAGGCTGCCGAACTGGGGCACGTCGCCGGGGAGGTAGCCGACCTTGCGCTTGACCTCGACCGCGTCGCGCACGCAGTCGAGGCCGAAGACGTAGGCGGACCCGCTCGTCGGCCGGATCATGCCCATCAACAGCCGGATGGTCGTCGTCTTGCCTGCGCCGTTCGGACCGAGGTAGCCGAACGCCTCCTGGGCCGACACCTGGAGGTCGAGGTCGAAGAGACCGCGCCCGACGCCATAGTCCTTCGTCAGTTTCACGGTGCGGATGGCGACGGCGGTCATTTGTTTCGAGGAGCATATAAGGCGTAGTGCGCCTGGGCGACCTCGAGCTCCACCTCCTTGTCACCGACCACTGGAAGGCGGACGGAGGCCTCATGTTCGGCGTCGTGCCCAAGGTCCTCTGGGAGAAGCAGAAGCCGGCCGACGGCAACAACATGATCGACTGCGCCTGCGTTTGCCTGATCGCACGCAAGGACGGGCGGGTGATCGTCTGCGAGACCGGGATCGGCAACAAGTTGAGCGAGAAGCGCGCGCGGCAGGTTGCGCTCCGCGAGCCGGAAGACCTGCTGCACCACCTCCAGCGGCTCGGCATCAGGGCGGACGAGGTCGACTCGGTCGTCACCACGCACCTGCACTGGGACCACGCCGGCGGGTTGACGCGGCGTGACGCCGAAGGCGGCCTTCAGCTGACTTTCCCCCGCGCGCGGCACTTCATCCAGCGCAGCGAGTGGGACTTCGCGACCGCCCCGGACGTGCGCAGCCGGCCCAGCTACATCACCGAGGACTTCACGCCGCTCGCCGACGGCAACGACCTGGTCGAGTTTCTCGACGGCGACGCCGAGGTGCTGCCCGGGGTGCACCTGCGCCACGTCGGCGGGCACACGCCGGGCAGCCAGGTCCTCGTGCTGCAGTCCGGCGAGTTCGCGTGCGCGGTGACCGGCGACCTCGTGTGCCAGACCCCGCACCTGCGCGTAGCGTGGAACATGTCCGCGGACCTGGAACCTCTGCGCGTCATGCAGCAGAAGGCGAAGCTGTTCGACGAGGCCGAGCGGCACCGCTGGCTCCTGGTCCTGAGCCACGAGACGGACCAGCCGGCTGGCTACCTCGAGGAGGGCGGGCGCTGGCGGCCGGAGCCGCGTCTCCTTTGAGCTTCACCACGTCCGACGGGCGCAAGCTCACCTACCGCAAGCTCGGGCACGGGCCGGTGCTGGTCTGCCACCCCGGCGGCCCTGGCTTCTCGTCGACGTACTTCGGCGACCTGGCCGCGCTGTGGGAGCAGTTCACGCTAATCATGCTCAACCCGCGCGGCACGGGCGGCTCGGACCGGCCAAAAGACCGCCGGGGCTATCAGATCGACGACTACGTGGCCGACGTGGAAGAGCTGCGCCTGCACCTTGGCCAGGAGCGGTTGCTGCTGCTCGGGCACTCGCACGGCGGCGTGGTGGCCATGGCTTACGCTTCAGCGCACCCGGGCCGTGTGCGCCGGCTGGTGCTCGCGTCGACGCTGTGCCGGTTCGGGCCGGACCAGGAGGCGGCGATGCGCACCGGGATGGACAAGCGGATGGGCCAGCCCTGGGCCGCCGACGCGGTCGCGGCGCTGGAGGAGGAGCAGTCCGGGCACTTCGAGTCCGATCAGCAGCTCAGCGAGCTGGTGTTTCGCGAGCTGCCGCTGTACTTCGCGCACTTCGGCTCGGCGGAGGCCGGCTACCTGGACACGCTGAGAACCGAGACCATCAACGCGGACGCGCTGAGGCTCTTCAACCAGGACATCTTCACGACGTTCGACCTGCGGGATGGCCTCGGCGCGATCGGGGCGCCGACCCTGGTCGTCACCGGTGACGAGGACTTCATCTGCGGGCCGCTCTGCGCCGAGGAGATCTGCGCGTGCATCGAGGGGGCGCGGATGACGATCGTCGGCGACGCAGGCCATCAGGTCTTCGTCGAGCAGCCGCAGGCGTTTCACGACGAGGTCGCCGACTTCCTCGAGTCTTAACAACCTGGGCTGATTTTTCGTCCCGCGCGGCCTAGCTTCGAGCGCGTGCTCGGACGTGTGGATTCGTGCGTGCTCGTAGGCCTCGAGGTGCGCCCAGTCCACGTCGAGGCGGACATCGGACGTGGCGAGGTGCACTTCTACCTCGTCGGCCTCGCGAACACGACCGTCAAGGAGGCGCGCGAGAGGGTGCGTTCGGCGATCCGCAACAGCGCGCTCGAGTTTCCGACTACGAGGCTCACGGTCAACCTGGCGCCGGCCGAACTTCGCAAGGACGGCACCCGCCTGGATCTTCCGATCGCCGTCGCCATAGCGCTGGCGCGAGCGGAGCGACAGCCGCCGCCAAAGAGCGCGTTTCTCGGCGAGCTCGCCCTCGACGGCGGCGTCCGGCACGTGGACGGCGTGCTGGTCGCGGCGCGCGGATTGCGCGAGCTCGGCTTCGAGCGCATCTTCGTACCCGCCGAGGACGCCGCGGAGGCCGCGCTCGTCGACGGTCTTGACGTCGTGCCGTGCTCAACCCTCGCCGGCGTGATCGGCCACCTGCTCGGGACTCAGCCCATCGCGCCGTCGCCACCGACTCGCGTCGCCGGCGTCCACGAGCCCGGCGTCGAGCACGACCTTTGCGAGGTGCACGGCCAGGAGGAGGCCAAGCGCGCCCTCGAGGTGGCCGCGGCCGGCGGCCACCACGTCCTCTTGAGCGGTCCGCCCGGTGGAGGCAAGACCATGCTCGCGCGCTGTCTGCCGGGCATCCTGCCGCCGCTTGAGCTGTCGGAGGCGCTCGAGGTCGCGCAGATCCGGAGCCTGCTCGGCGACCTGCCGCGCGGCCGGCCTCTCGACTGGGCGCGGCCGTTCCGGGCGCCGCACCACAGCGTTTCGATGGCAGGCCTCATCGGCGGCGGCAGCGGACTTGCGCTTCCGGGCGAGATCTCGCGCGCGCACAACGGCGTCCTGTTCCTGGACGAGCTGGCCGAGTTGCAGACCCCGGTGCTGCAGGCGCTGCGCCAACCCCTCGAATCCGGTTGGGTGGCGATCACCAGGTCGGCAGGGTCGGTCAGGTACCCGGCGCGTTTCACCCTCGTCGCGGCGACCAACCCGTGCCCCTGCGGATGGGCGGGAGACAGCGTCCGGAGCTGTCGCTGCACCCCCGCGGCCATCGACACGTACCAGCGGCGCCTGTCAGGGCCCCTGCTCGATCGCATCGACCTCCAGGTGGCCGTCCGCCGAGTGGGCCTGGAGCGGCTGTCGACCGAGCCGGAAGGCGAGTCCTCGGCCACCGTCCGGGAACGCGTGGTGGAGTCGCGGCAACGCCAGCTGCGAAGACAGAGCTGCCTCAACGCGCAGCTCAAGCCGGCGGCTCTGCGCCGCCTGGCGCCTCTTGCGCCCGCATCACGCCGGACACTCGAGCGTTGGTCGGCGCAGCGCGGGATGACGGCCCGGGGCTTCCACCGCGCTTGGCGGGTGGCGCGGACGGCGGCCGACCTCGACGCATCGGACGGCATCGAGGAGCACCACGTGCTGGAAGCCCTCGGTTTCCGGCTGCAGGATGTCGCCGCCTGAGCCCGTCCTGCGCACGAGGGGCCGCTGGCCGCCGCCCGACGGCCCGCGGGTGGCCGTGGTCGGCTCGCGCCGGCCGTCGCCGTACGGCGAAGCGGTGGCGGAGCAATTGAGCCTCGAGCTGGCGCGTGCCGGCGTGGTCGTCGTCAGCGGCCTGGCTCTCGGCATCGACGCGGCCGCGCACCGGGGGGCGCTCAATGGCGGCGGCGTCACGGTGGCGGTGATGGGCACCGGCGTGGACGTCATCTACCCGGCGGCGCACGCCGTGCTCGCCGAGGCGATCCTGGCCGCGGGCGGAGCGCTGGTCAGCCAGTTTCCGGACGGCGCCGCGCCGCGCCGCCACCACTTCCCCGCGCGCAACCATACGATCGCGGCCCTCTGTGGGGTCGTGGTCGTCGTCGAGGCGGCGCAGGGCTCCGGCGCGCTCATCACCGCGGAGGCTGCGCTCGACCTCCATAAAGAGGTAATGGCGGTGCCTGGCAGCGTGTTCTCGCCGCTCTCCGTGGGCACTCACGGGCTGCTCCGGGATGGGGCCGGCCTGGTCCAGAACGCGCGTGACATCCTGGCGGCGCTGCACCTCGGCGGCGAGGTGCTGGACGACCCACTGGCCACCCCACGTAGCCTCGATTTCCAGCTGCCCAGGGAGTG